>NZ_JBYFBZ010000005.1:0-190158 GCF_057652215.1 Soonwooa sp. T0.1_25
GCCCAGGCTAAGGCCAGCACTTTTCCTGCTCACTTTTCTACATCCGACAACAACAGCAGTAAAAAATCAAGAAAAAATTCTACTTTTGAAGTGTACTGAAAATGGGGAGCTTACACTAACTAAAAAAACTAGCCCCGATTGAACGGCTTGTTCGAGCTCTTTTTGTAAGCAGATGCAATAGCTCGGCATAAAAAAGCGAGTAGTGAAAGCGGGAAAGAGCTACTAGAGAATAATCAAGAAGTCATTTGTTAATTGTTTGGTTTTCATTATCTTTAGTCATAATATTTTGTATAAAATGAAATCTCACAATTTTAATGAATTTCCTCGTTATGGTAGCCTTAACAATATTAAAGTTATTTGGCTAGGGAGTTATGTTACCGATGTTGTGAGTGAAGCTCTGAAAGATAGGATTGAATATAGTATTGACCTCGAGTCTAATATGTTCTATGTTGAAGATTGTAATTATTCACGATTTTTGCTTGGTTTTAAATCGAATTATAATGGCAGAAAGCTGGTAGAATCTTTAAGTTTTAATAATAGAGTTGAGTTGTGCCGTTTACAAGATCAGCTTGCTTTAAAGGCCTTTTCTGAAAGTACCATTCGTACCTATACAGGTGAGTTTTCTCAACTTTTGAAGGTTATTGGTGATTACCAAGTGCAAGATCTTAGTGAGGAAAAGTTACGTAGCTATTTTCTTTATTGTCATAAAGTTTTAGGGCTATCCGAAAACCAGATACATAGTCGGATGAATGCAATTAAATTCTATTTTGAGAAAGTACTTGGCCGAACTAAATTTTTCGTTGACATACCTAGACCAAAGAAAGCATCTATTTTGCCTAAGGCTTTGAATGAGAAAGATATTAACAAACTATTCCAAGTTACGACAAATATTAAACATCTTTTAATTTTAAAACTATGTTATGGAATGGGACTTCGGGTTAGTGAAATCATTAATCTAAAAGTTCAAGATGTTGATGGTGTCAAGCTTAAAGTCTTTATCGAGCGAAGTAAGGGTAAGAAAGATCGTTATGTTAATTTGCCCGAATCTATTCTTAATGAGCTACGTCAATATTACAAGGATTTTCGTCCTAAATATTATCTTTTTGAGGGTGAGCATGGCGGTCAGTACTCGAAACGTAGTGCACAATCGGTTTTCAAACAAGCAATGACAAAAGCAAAAATCAATAAGCAAGTTGGTATACACAGTTTGAGACATAGCTACGCCACGCATTTGTTAGAGTACGGAACGGATATTTCTTTAATACAAAAATTACTTGGACATAACAGTATCAAAACGACGTTAATCTATACCGAAGTTACGGATAAGAGCATTTCTAATGTTGTTTCGCCTTTGGATCGGATGAATAAAAAGCTCTAAGATTCTAACATCTCTTGTAGCTCTAACCATCGCATTTCCGACGTCTCTAGGTTTTCCGAAATTACTTCTAAATCTTTAGAAAGTCCTGCGATTTTATCGTAATCGGTTTCGTTATTTAGAGCTTCTAAAATGATATCACGTTTCTTTTCTAATTCTGGCATTTCTTTTTCCAGAAGTTCTAACTCACGTTGCTCTTTGAAGGATAATTTCTTTTTAGAAACTTTTGGTTGCGATGGCGCAGAAACAGGTTCTACACTCACTTTAGATTTAGCTTCATCTAGTTTTTTAGTTTCAGAATCTTGCGTTTTTTTCCATTCACGATATTCTGTGAAGTTGCCGACAAAGTTCTTTATTTTACCTTTTCCTTCAAATGCTAAAACATGGTCAACGATTCTGTCCATGAAGTAACGATCGTGAGAAACGATAATTAAACAACCTTGGAATTGCAACAAGAAGTTTTCTAAAACCGTTAATGTAGGCAAATCCAAATCGTTAGTAGGCTCATCAAAAATCAAGAAGTTTGGATTCTGATAAAGAACATACATAAGATGTAGACGACGTTTTTCGCCGCCAGACAGTTTTGAAATTGGCGAGTATTGCGTTTGATCATCAAATAAAAACAGTCTCAAAAACTGAGAAGCAGAAAGACTTCTACCATTTGCTAAAGGATAATATTCTGCTTTTTCTTTAATAAAATCAATAACACGTTCATCTTCTTTAAAGGCTAATCCTTTTTGCGAAAAGTAACCGAAACTTATCGTTTCACCAGTCTCTATTGTTCCACTATCAGCCTTTTCAAGGTTCTGAATAATGTTTAACAATGTCGATTTTCCGGCACCGTTTTTACCAACAATTCCAACTTTTTCACTTCTTTGAAATTGATAGTTAAAATCTTTTAAAAGCACATTATCGCCGTAAGCTTTGTCAATATGTTTAAGTTCAAGAATTTTTTTTCCAAGTCGTTGCATTTCAAAATCCAATTCTAGACTTTGTTTTCTAGTGTCGGTTTTAGCAACTTTTTCGGTGTCGTAGAAAGCATCGATTCTACTTTTAGATTTTGTAGTTCTAGCTTTTGGTTGACGACGCATCCATTCTAGTTCCTTTCTATAAAGGTTGTTGGCTTTATCGATGGTCGCGTCCAAGTTTTCTTCACGGATCATTTTGTTCTCCAAGTAAGTAGCATAACCACCTTTATGAATATACAATTGCGCGTCTTCCATTTCCCAAATCGTATCGCAAACCGAATCCAAAAAGTAGCGGTCATGCGTTACAAGCAGCAACGTAATCTTTTGTTTAGACAGATAATTCTCCAGCCATTCGACCATTTCTACATCGAGGTGGTTGGTTGGCTCATCCATAATCAAAAGAACGTGACGATGTTCGGCTCTTGTTTCTGTCAATAATTTTGCAAGCGCAACACGTTTCACCTGTCCACCAGAGAGTTTTCCCATCTGGACAGAAAGATCCGTAATCTGAAGCTGAGACAAGATTTGTTTCATCTCATTTTCTAGATCCCAAGCTTTATGCGCTTCCATTTCGAGAAGTGCTTTTTCAATGAAATCGTGGTCGGTAGACGTTAAAGACAAATGATAATTTTTGAGCGCAACAATCGGTGCCGAATCCAAAGTCATCATAAACTCTTCCACAGTGAGATTTGGATTAAAGCTAATTTCTTGATCAAAAAGCACGACTTGGATGTCTTTATTGATAAGGACAGAACCTTGGTCGGCAATTTCTTTTCCCATTAATATTTTGAGAAGTGTCGATTTTCCGCTACCATTTTTGGCAACAATCGCAATTTTTTCGCCTTCGTTGATGTTAAAACTGATGTTTTCAAATAAAACTTTCAAACCATAAGATTTCGAAAGATGTTCTGCCGTCACGTAATTCATAGCCCAAAAATACGAATAAGAATTGTTTTAATTCGGCTTTATAAAGTATTTAGTCTTAGTAAAAACGATACTTGTTTATTATTTCTGTTATTAAATGTTTAATTATCTTTAAAATTGTTAAAAAATGTTAGAATTGAAAGATTAAATGCTAAACATATTTTAAAAATGCTATCTTAGGAATAAATTTAACCTATGAGAAAAGCCATCTGTTTCGGAGAAGTATTGTGGGATATTTTCCCGAGTGGGAAAGTAATTGGTGGGGCTCCTTTGCAAGTTGCTGCTAGATTATCTAGCCTTGGTGTACCGTCGCGTATCGTTTCTAAAATCGGTAATGACGCCGAAGGTCGTACACTTTTACAAAATATTCAAAATCTAAATCTTACTGGTGTCTATGTCAAGATTGATCAAAACTTCCCAACTGGTGAAGCAATTGTTCATTTTGATGATAATGGCGAAGCGGTCTACGATGTTAAATCGCCTGCAGCGTGGGATCATATCGAATTGACAGATGAGATCGTAAATGCGGTTTCTGCTGCTGATATTTTTGTTTACGGAAGCTTGGCAGCGCGCAGCGAAGTTTCTAAAAATAGTTTGTACAAACTCCTTGATATTGCGAAATATAAAGTTTTTGATGTTAATGTACGGAATCCGTTTTGCGATATGGACGAGATTGTAAAATTGATGCGTAAAGCTGATCTTATTAAATTGAATGAAGCTGAGTTGCGCTATCTCGCTAAACATCTTGGCGCTGACAATGAGTCTTTGGAACTTAATATTTTATTTTTGTCAGAGTATTCCGAGACAGCACAAATTTGTGTTACTCGTGGGACAAATGGCGCGGTTTTGTTGACAGGCGAACAACTTTATTCTCATCCAGGTTTCGAAGTTGATATCGTTGATACGATAAGTTCTGGTGATAATTTTTTAGCAGCGCTACTTTCAAAAATTATGGATTGTGAAACCGAAGAAGATTACAACGAAGCTTTAACTTTTGCGAATGCTCTTGGTGCCGTTGCAGCCACTAAAAAAGGACCAACTTCCAAAATAAGTAAGGACGAAGTTTTAAAATTAATCCAAGGTCAGTTGTCGTAGCGACCAGTAACTTCCGTTGTAGACATTGAGGTCGACTTTTACATTGATGCCATACGCAATTCCGTTTTCTGTGAATTGCCAGAATTTCCAGTTGTCTTCGGGAGAAGGCGCTGGGACGTCGTTATAGTTGGCTAACCAAAGTGTGTAATCATCAAATTCGTCTGCGAGAACATCTTTTTTGTAATGATAATAGGTGTAAATAATCGGTTTTGCACCATAAGCATCTTCCAAAATTTTCACAAAAAGTTTTAAATCTTTAATAAGTTGTTCTTTCGATTTGTGACGAGGCATTTTCTCGATGTCCAAAACTGGCGGCAAATCACCCGATTCTAATTTAGCAACCGAAACAAAAGAATTGGCTTGCAAAATAGGATCTTCATCTGGTCGATAAAAATGGTAAGCACCACGAAGAAGCTCATGTTTTTTAGCTTGTTCCCAAAAATGTTCAAAATTTTTGTCCGATTTTTTATTGCCCATTGTGGCGCGAAGTAACACAAATTTTAAAGGAATCGTTTTATTGCCAATGCTCAAACTATCCCATTTGATATCTTCTTTATTTTGATAATGTGATATATCAAATCCAAAAGTTTGCGTTGCATAATCACCAATTATTCGGTTGATGCGCGCTTCTTCCTCTTTCGTGTTTTTTAGTTTTTTGTGATGAAATTTGTTAAAGTAAGAAGAATAATAAAAGTGAATTTTCTCCTTTAAATAAAAACCTGTTCCTAAAAGCCCAAGTATCGCAAAAGCCAATGACCACCACATGATTTTCTTTTTCAATTGGCGGCGTTCAAGTTGTTTTTTTCGTGATTTTCGTTGGTTAGGAATCGCTTTTTTCATCGGCGCAAAACTACGAAAGAATTCTTGATTGACATTTTGAATTAAGAAATTTCGGTGATAGAAATTTTTTGTCCATTAAACGAAATGACATCGCCTTTTTTATGATTATGAAGCGCCAACGCAATCGGACTTTTATCAGAAATCACATAAAGTTTTTCGTTCTCAAATTTTATTTTTCCCAAAGAAACGGCGATGAAAAATTTTGATAAAGAAGTCACAACATAACTGCCAAGACTAACTACTTTTTTATCAGTAATGTTTAAGTTTTTTACTAAATTATGTTGACTTTTAAGCTCGTTCAATTGAAGTTGAAGATTGTTAATTTGTTGTTGCAACATCTCTCGACTTGTCTCATACTTGTCGCCCATACTGCTTTTGGTATCGTTGTTAGATGCCCGAGTATCCTCGATAAGTTGTTCGAGTTTTAGAATTTTTTGGGTTAAAATTTCCAATAAATGTTGACGAAGTTCGGGCTTATTAATGGACATTTTTTATAAATTTGAAAGATTTTTGACCGACAAAACTACTTAATGATTCTATGAATTCCTATTTTTCTAAACTTAAAATTGTTCTTTTCTTGCTAATTAGTTGTAGTTTTTTCAGCCAAAAACTTCCGACTTCTAACGAAATAATTTCTGAATATTATAAAGCCTTGGGCGGACTTGCAAAGCTAGAGCAAGTTAAATATCTGAAAATGCAAACCATCTTGACGGTTGATTCTAAAAGTTATGCTGGAACTGAAGTTTGGATTGCTCCGAATATTTTTAAGAAGACACAGAAATTGGGACATGAGGAAGTAATCCAGTTCTTTGATGGGAAATTCGGTTATGTTAGTCAAGGTGATCATCGCGAAGCCATGTCGGAGCCTGTTGTTCAAAAATTACAAAAAAGAAAATTGATTGCAGCGTTAGAGTTTGATGCTAATGAATTTAATAAAGTTGAAGAAGCAAAGAGCGGACAACAGCAATTTTATGTTCTTGTAAAATCGGATTCCAACATCTATTTTGACAAACAAACAAAGCTTCTTTGTAAAATTGAAACCTCGGAAGGCAATCAAAATTTCTGGGATTATAAAAGCTTTGATGGGATTTTGTTACCGACGAAAATCATCACGACCGGACAAAATAAAACATCAGAATTGACTTATCAAAATATTCTCGTGAATCGAGAAGTGACTTATGATGATTTGCAATAATTAATCTAAATCCTCAAACGGAATTTTCAACTGAATAGAAACTTGCTTTTTTTCTTCGGTATTAAGATTAGAAAGTGACAATCCTAAAAGTCGTACAGCACGGTCAAAAGGTCGTTGCTTCCACAAATTTTTTGCGGTGCGATAATAATCTTCTTTCGATTGGTAATATTCGGTTTTAGTAAAACTTCTTGTGTACAAAGAAAAGTCTTTGTATTTAATTTTTAAAGTTAAAGATTTACCAAGAATTTGATGTTTCGAAAGTCGGTTTTGTAATTCTTCGCTCAAGCTCTTTAGTTTGTCGTCAATCTGTTGCTCGTCGGATAAATCATCAAAAAATGTTCGTTCTACGGCAACGCTTTTTTGGATTCGATTAGGTTTGACTTCGCTACGATGGATGCCTCGCACAAGATTGTAATAATATTGTCCCGACTTTCCGAAAAGTCTGGTCAACTCTTCCAATGTTTTTTTCTTGATATCTGCACCTTTGTAAATTGACAGACCAAACATTTTGTTAGCAGTAACTTTTCCAACACCATAAAATTTTTCTACGGGAAGTTCTTCCAAAAATTTTTCTATATGTTGTGGATGTATGGTTTTTTGTCCATTTGGTTTGTTAATGTCCGAAGCGACTTTAGCTAAAAATTTATTCACAGAAATTCCAGCGGAAGCCGTCAGTCCTGTTTCTTCAAAAATGCGTTGTCTAATTTCTTTAGCGATTTGGTTAGCAGATTCGATATCTTTTTTGTTTTCGGTGACGTCTAGGTAAGCTTCGTCCAAAGATAAAGGTTCGACAAGGTCGGTGTATTCGTAGAAAATGCTTCTAATCTTTTTTGAAACTTCCTTGTATCGCGGAAATCTCGGCGGTACAAAAATAAGATGTGGACACTTTTCTTTCGCCGTTTTACTTGGCATCGCCGATCGAACGCCAAATTTTCGTGCTTCATAACTGGCAGCAGCAACCACACCGCGATGTCCACCACCAACGGCAATAGGTTTACCCTTCAAGTCTGGATTATCGAGTTGCTCCACAGACGCATAAAAAGCGTCCATGTCAACGTGAATAATTTTTCGTTGGCTTGAAGTCATGTCGCAAATTTAGAAAATAAAAAAACTCAAATGTTAATTTGAGTTTGGTTTTATGAGTTTGTCAATTGTAGTTTGAATGTCTGGATCTTCAGGTGAAATTGCATAATATTTTGCAATGTTGGAAGTTTGGTCAATCACCATAAATCTCGGAATCCAGTTAAGCTCGATATAATCATTAAATGAATTCTTCCAGCCAGATGAGAACCAAAAATTTTCTTTTTCTTTCATGTTAAATCTTTCGATGCTGCGATCAAAAGCTTCTTTGTTACGCTCCAACGAAAAATATAAAAACTGAATATTTGGATTTTTCTCTGCCAATTCATTAGATTTTGGAATGGCCAAAAGACAATCTTTGCACCAACTTGCCCAAAAGTCAATGACGATAACTTTTCCTTTATACTGATCTAGAATGTCTTTAACAGAAATTGAATTTCCGTTTTCGTCTTGCATCTTTTCTGCTAAAGCTTCTTTGCTAAATATAGTTTTGTTAACTGCTGGTATCTTTTGTGAGTAGCCCAAAACGAGAATAAATATACTTAAGATGCTAAAAATCTTCTTCATTGCTATAATTGTTGTGCTGCAAAATTAAAGAATTATTGGATTGATATTTCTTATTAAATGATAATTAAATTCTATCACCCAAATTGGGTAAGAACCTGGGATATGCGCCCCGACGTAGGTGGAGCTCTTTGTAGTCTTGATGCGCGGCGACTTCGTCGCCGCGCATCAAGACTACAAAAGCGGGAACCGTAGGCGGAAATGGCGCCCAAAAAAAATGCACCCAAAAATGTGAGTACATCTATATTATGATTTAAAAACTTTTAGTTGTAGTTTTTAACCACACCTTTTACGATTTTGATAACGTCTGGCATGGCTTTGTTAGCCGCATTAAGCACTTCTTCATGCGATACTGCGAAAGCGATTTCGGGACCGCCCAAATCTGTAATAATCGAAATGCAGAATACGTCCATCCCCATGTGTTTTGCAACAATAACCTCCGGCACCGTGCTCATACCAACGGCATCACCACCGATGAAACGTACTAATCCGTACTCGGACGGCGTTTCGAACGTTGGACCCTGTAATCCTACATAAACACCTTCGTGCACTTTGATGTTATTTTCGTTAGCGACGTTGTTAGCGGTTTGTAACATTTTTTTGTTGTAAGCTTCGCTCATATCCACAAATCTAGGGCCTAGCTCGTCGATGTTTTTGCCTCGCAATGGATGTTCTGGCATCATGTTGATGTGATCTTTTACGAGCATTATGTCGCCAACTTGGAAGTTAGGATTAACGCCACCAGAAGCGTTTGATAACAATAGATTTTGGATTCCTAATAAATGGAAAACTTTGAAAGGAAAGGTCACAGTCTCCATCGGATAACCTTCGTAATAATGGAAACGACCACTCATCATCAAGACTTTTTTGCCTTCGAGCATTCCGTAGATTAACTTGCCACCGTGGCCAACAACAGTTACTTGCGGGAAGTTAGGAATGTCCGAATATTCGATTGTGTGTATCGGTTGTACTTCGTCTTGAAGTTTCCCAAGGCCAGAGCCTAATACGATTGCATAGTCTGGTGTGTCTTGGATAATATTTTTTACGAACGCTGCAGTTTCTTTAATTTTTTCTAACATAATCGTTGATTATTTGATTAAACGCTTCTTGATTGTCTATTTCTACATTAATTGGCCAATAAAAGATTTTGTCACGTAAGTAATCAAACGTTTTGAGTCTTACATAATCTTTTTCTGTGGTTAAAATCATCTTATATTCGCCAAGTTTTTTATATTCTGCCACAATTTTTTTGATGTCATCATCGGAGAAATTGTGATGGTCTTTGTATTTAAGATGTTTTACTTTTTTAGAATATTTGCCGACTTCTTTTACAATTTGTGTGGGGTTGGCGATACCAGTTATCAAAAGTACATCGTAATAATCCAGATTTTTGACCGGCATATATTTATCAATGCTCATGACATTTTCGTCATATTCTATAGAGGAGAAAAATACTTTCTGATAATGTTGTGGTTTTATTCTTGAAATGTAATATTGTTTTTTTTCCTCCGTTAAATTATCTGGGCATTTGGTAACCATAATAATGTCGGCACGTTTTGCACCACGGCGACTTTCTCGCAAATCACCAGCTGGTAAAATGAAATCCTTAAAATACGGATCATTATAGACTGTCAACAAAATATTAAGTCCTGGTTTTATCGCACGATGCTGAAAGCTATCATCCAAAACTAAAACATTAAGGTCCATGTCTTCGATCAATTTTTTTGCACCGAAAACACGGTCTTCGCAAACGCCGATAACGAAACGATTTTTAAAACGTTCGAACAATTGCATGGGCTCGTCACCAACAGTTTTGTAGTTACTTTCGTAGTTAACCACATTGTAGCCTTTTGTCATCCTACCATAGCCACGCGAAAGTACACCCGTGCGATAATATTTGGACAGATAAGCTGCCAAATACATCACCATTGGCGATTTTCCACTTCCGCCAACAGAAAGATTACCTACACCAATGATAGGAGTTTTGAATCGTTTCGAAGAAAATAATCCCCAATCAAACATTCGGTTCCTAATCGAAGTTCCGAGATGATAACCAAGGGAAAAAGGGTAAAGATACCATCTTTTCATAGCCGACAAAAATACAATAATCGATTGGTTTTATCAATAGGAAA
Organism: Soonwooa sp. T0.1_25; assembly: GCF_057652215.1. Lineage (NCBI taxonomy): Bacteria > Pseudomonadati > Bacteroidota > Flavobacteriia > Flavobacteriales > Weeksellaceae > Soonwooa > Soonwooa sp. T0.1_25. The sequence continues at coordinate 10,174 of NZ_JBYFBZ010000005.1, forward strand.
ATGTCGTTTAGAGGTTAATATTTGTCATTTTAATATAAAATTAAATTATACTATGGTTATTTAATTGCTGGTTAACATTCTTGTTAAATGTTTAATTAGCAAATCATTCGATATAAAGGTTTATTAAGTTTAATAATTAAAATAATCTTTAGAAGCCTTTTCAACTAACATCATTATATTTGCATTATAATAAGAAAAGCAGATATGGTATTATCAATGACGGGATTTGGTCGTGCAGAAGGTGTTTTCGAAGGAAAAAAGCTGACCATCGACATCAAGTCGCTCAACAGCAAGACATTCGACCTTAATATTAAAGTGCCGATTCGTTATAAAGAAAAAGAGTTTGATATTAGAAAATTGCTGAATGATAAATTACTTCGCGGAAAAGTTGATTGCTACATCAATTGCGAAAATCTCGAAGACAGCAACGATGTTAATATTAATAAAGAGATTGTAAAATCGTATATGACGCAACTTGGCGAGATTTCGCCTGGTGCTAATGCAATAGATTATTTGCAAATGGCGGTTAGAATGCCAGAAGCTATTAGTAACAAAACTGCTGATCTTAGTGATGAAGAATGGAATTTCTTATTAAAAATCGTTAATGAGGCGATTTCTAAGTTTTTGGAATTTCGGACAACAGAAGGTTCAATTCTTCAAGATGAATTAGGAAAGAATGTAAAAAGTATAGAAGCTAAATTATCGCAAGTTCCGCAATATGAAGAAGAAAGAATTACGGCTGTAAAAGAACGTTATCAGAATACTTTAAAGGAATTTGAAAATGTTGACGAAACACGTTTCTACCAAGAAATGGCTTATTACACAGAGAAGTTAGACATTTCTGAAGAAAAAGTGAGATTGGCGCAACATCTTAAATATTATTTGGATGTGATGGAGAATGAAGATTTTAATGGTAAAAAATTAGGTTTTATTTCTCAAGAAATGGGACGCGAAATCAATACTTTAGGATCGAAAGCTAATCACGCAGCCATTCAAAAATTGGTTGTCGAAATGAAAGACGACCTCGAAAAAATTAAAGAACAAACCCTTAATGTTTTGTAAATTATAAGTTATAAATTATGAGTGATTTTTAAGTCAGCTCCTAATTTATAATTCATAATTCATAATTTTAAAAATGAATAAAGTAGTTATATTTTCGGCACCATCAGGAAGTGGAAAAACCACATTGGTAAAGCATTGTTTAGCACATTTTCCAGATTTGCAATTCTCGATTTCGTGCACAACAAGAGCGCCACGTGGTGAAGAAAAACATGGTGTTGATTATCACTTTTTAAGCCCAGATGAGTTTCGTCAAAAGATTTCCGAAAATGCTTTTGTAGAGTTTGAAGAAGTCTACACTGACAAGTTTTACGGGACGTTGCAAGAAGAAGTAGAACGTATTTGGAAGAACGGAAAAGTTGTTATTTTTGATGTCGATGTTAAAGGCGGCGTTAACCTAAAAAAGATTTTTGGAGAACAAGCTTTGTCAATTTTCATTGCACCACCAAGTATCGAAGAACTAGAACGCCGATTAACAACACGCGGAACCGATGCGCCAGACGTTATCAAAACTCGTGTAGCAAAGGCTGAAGAAGAATTGACTTACCAAACTCAATTTGATAAAGTTGTTGTCAACGATAATCTAGAAATAGCGACGCAAGAAATGGAAAGCATTTTGCAGGACTTTATTAATTCTTAATTAATCACACAAAAAGATATGGAAAACACATTAGAAAAAGCAAAATCCAGCATGCCAATTAAAGGTTTTTTGGATATAAAAGATATTGCGATTCCACAAGGTCAAGATTTGGTGGACGCTATTTTAAAACTAAAAGAAGAAAAAAACGCTGTCATTTTAGCGCATTATTATCAGCCTGCTGAGATTCAAGACATCGCAGATTTTTTGGGTGATTCGCTTCAATTGGCACGTCAGGCAAAAGATACGGATGCCGATATGATTGTTTTCTGTGGTGTACACTTCATGGCAGAAGCAGCAAAAATTCTTAACCCAACCAAAAAAGTAGTTTTGCCAGATACTTTGGCGGGATGCTCTTTGGCAGACGGTTGTAGTGGCGAAGGTCTTCGTGCGATGCGCGAGCAACATCCAGGGGCTTTGGTGGCGACTTACATCAATTGTAATGCAGAAACCAAGGCAGAAAGTGACATTATCGTGACAAGTTCTAATGCTGAAACCATTATCAATGCGTTGCCAAAAGACCAACCAATTATTTTCGCACCAGACAAAAATCTAGGTCGTTATCTTGCGCAGAAGACAGGTCGCGATATGATTTTGTGGGACGGAAGTTGTATCGTTCACGAAGCATTTTCGATGGAGCGAATTGCAAAACAGTTGGCAGATAATCCAGATGCAAAATTAATTGCGCATCCAGAAAGTGAAGAAGCTGTCCTAAAGTTGGCGCATTTCATCGGTTCGACCTCGGCTTTGCTTAATTATGTTGAGAAGGACGATTGTCAAAAATTCATCATTGCGACGGAAGAAGGAATTCTTCACGAGATGAAAAAACGTGCGCCGCATAAAGACTTGATTCCAGCTTTGGTGTTTGACGAATCTTGTAATTGCAGCGAGTGTTTTTACATGAAACGCAACACGATGGAAAAACTTTATCTATGCATGAAGTACGAACTTCCAGAGATTTTAATTGAAGAAGAATTACGCCTGAAAGCGCTAAAGCCAATCGAGGCGATGCTAGAACTTTCGAAAACGATAAAATAAATTTGGGCAATCCCGCACCAAGGCTTTATCCAAGCTAGCGGTCGGGCTGTTCGCTGTATCTTGGAGCGCTTCGCTCGGTCGTCTCCGCTACGCTCCGACGCCTCGCTCCGCTCCCAAGGATGCCGCTGCCATCCCTATTGCGTCCCAAAGTAGGAAAATTCACAAGTTTTGTTGAGAAATCGACAAAACTTGTTTAGTTTTACGATGATTAAGATTTGTGAATTATGAATTATGAATTATGAATTATTTTAATCTTAAGCAAAAAACTAAAAACCAACAACCAACAACCAAACCCTAAAAAACTATGCATTCAAAAATTATTCTTGAGAACATAAAAATTTACGCATTTCATGGCGTGTTGCCAGAAGAAACAATTTTGGGAACCAACTACATTGTCAATGCCGAACTTCATGCCGATTTAGAAAAAGCTTCGCAATCCGATGATTTGCTTGATACAATTAACTACGCCGAAATCAACGAGATTATTCATCAAGAGATGAATATTCCTTCAAAATTACTCGAACATGTTATTGGCAGAATTATTTTAAAGTTAGAGATTGCTTTTCCACAACTCAGTTTTATCAAAATAAAATTAACCAAAACCCGTCCACCAATGCGTGGCGAAATGCAAGGTGTCAGCATCGAAATGGAAAAACAGATTTCTTAACATTTTTTTTTTAATGGAACAAACTTTGTTGCTAACATGTTGCACTAAAAATATTAAGTTATGAAACCACAATACATCACAGTTGGTATCGCTGCTTTAGGCCTGATTATCGCAACGATCTTCTTCGGCAACGCCATCAAAAATAGGAACAAAGCAGACAATACGATTTCGGTTACTGGTTTGGGTTCTAAGAAATTTACTTCAGATTTAATTACTTGGTCAGGAAGTTTTTCAAAAAATAATTTTGACTTAAAATCGGCGTATGACGAGTTAGCGGTTGATAAAAATGTGATTGCTCAATATCTAAAATCAAAAGGCGTTAAGGACAACGAAATGGTTTTTTCGGCGGTTGATATTCAAAAGAATTTTAGAAGTTATAACGACTCCAATGGTAATTATGTTCAAGGAGAATTTTCCGGATACAATCTTACACAAAGCGTTAGCATCGAATCCAAAGAAGTTGGAAAAATTGAAAATATCTCTAGAAACATCACCGAAATTATCAATCGTGGCATTGAATTCACTTCTTCAACACCTCAATATTTTTATACCAAATTAGCTGAAGTTAAGCAGCAGATGATTGCAGATGCAACCAAAGATGCTAAAGAACGCGCCGAAAAAATTGCCGACAACGCGGGAAGCTCACTCGGAAGCTTGAAAAAAGCGACGATGGGCGTTATCCAAATTACGGCACCTAATTCTAACGAGGATTATTCTTATGGCGGTACATTTAACACGTCTTCAAAAGAAAAAGAAGCGACAATCACCATTAAACTGGAATATCAGGTTGATTAGGAATTAGGAATTAGGAATTAGGAATTAGGAATTAGGAATTAGGAATTAGGAATTGATTTTTCTAAAAACTAAAAACCAGCAACTAGATTTTCGTCTTGCTGTCCATGACAATCGTAACAGGTCCATCATTGATGAGAGCAACCTTCATGTCGGCGCCGAAAATACCGCTTTCGATCTTTAAGCCAGATTTTTTTAATTCATCTTTAAAATGCTCGAATAATGGTATGGCTTTCTCTGGTTTTGCAGCTTTTATGAAAGAGGGACGATTTCCTTTTTTATAATCAGCAATTAAAGTGAATTGGCTGATACAAAGGATTTCGCCTTGGATGTCTTTTATAGAAAGATTCAGTTTGCCTTCCTCGTCCCCAAAAATTCTTAAATCCAAAATCTTTTTAACAAGCCAATCTGCGTCTTCGTTTTCATCAACTTCATCAATCCCGCAAAGAAGCATGAATCCCGTTCCGATTTCGCCAACAATTTTTTCGTCAACTTTTACAGAAGACTCAGACACACGCTGGATAACAATTTTCATAGTTTAAGTTTAATAATAAATAGAAATAACGCCTGTTGATGGTTCGTAATGAAAAGGATAGGTTTTGGGAGGAAGACCTTTGGATTTGTCGTTAATAGGTGTCCCGTTCAACATCCATTCAGCGCCATCTTTATCGCAAACAATAGTTGTATTGTCTTTAACTCGTAACACCGTTGAGTCGCCATCTGGACAAATATGAGGTGCGTTTCTGTCATAGACTTTGTAACCATTTGCGGTGTTTGCAATGATAAGACCTCGTGTCCCAGCGCCCACTTCGTTAACATAAACCCATCCACCTTGTATTGTAACTGGATAGTATAAAGGTAGGTTAGTGTTGATGCTTACATTAATCTGAGATTGCGGAAAACAAGAAACCGTTTCGGCTCTGTCGCTACAAGAGTTGATAATGAATAAATTACTGAAAACCAGAAAAATAATTAGCCCAAAATATCTTAAATTCACTTTCATATCAAAATTAATTTATATATTTGTCAAAACGAATCAACACAACAAAAATTATATCCGGCAAAGGTCGGATAATTTTTTTATATCAACGTTAAAAAATTATTGACATGAGTTATGTTACGAAAGAAGGTTTAGATAAAATGAAAGCAGAGCTTGAGCAATTGGAAACTATTGAAAGACCAAAAGTTACCCAACAGATTGCAGAAGCAAGAGATAAAGGTGACCTTTCTGAAAATGCAGAATATGACGCAGCTAAAGAGGCGCAAGGACTGTTAGAAATGCGTATTTCTAAACTTAAAGATATTATTTCGGTTTCAAAGATTATCGATGAAAGCCAGCTAGATACGTCAAAAGTTTCAATTTTGACAACAGTTAGACTTAAAAATCATGCTACTAAAGCGGAGCAAAAATTCACTTTAGTTCCAGATAATGAAAGCGACCTGAAAACAGGGAAGATTTCTGTTAATACACCAATCGCAAAAGGTCTTTTAGGGAAAGCTGTGGGCGATGTTGCTGAGATTACACTTCCTAACGGGAATAAGTTGACTTTTGATATTTTAGAAATTAGCCTGTAATTTTTATTAAACGGTTTGATATTTGTAGAAGTAAAATACTTTTAAAATTATGAGTTCAATTTTCACAAAAATCATTAACGGAGAAATCCCAAGTTACAAAGTAGCAGAGGACGACAATTTTATCGCTTTTTTGGATGCAATGCCTTTAGTAAAAGGACATACATTGGTTGTTCCTAAAAAAGAAGTGGATTTAATCTTTGACTTAGATTCAGAAGAATTCAAAAATCTTTGGGCTTTTGCACAGCAAGTTGCTAAAAAAATTGAAAAAGCAATTCCTTGCAAAAGAGTAGGCGTTGCGGTTATTGGACTGGAAGTTCCGCATGCGCACATTCATCTTGTGCCACTCAACGCTATGCAAGACCTTAACTTCGGAAATGAGCGACTTAAGCTTTCTGCCGAAGAATATCAAACGATAAAAGACGCGATTAAAAACGCATAAATCAGTTTTAAAAGAAGCGCAAATGCTTCTTTTTTTTCATTAATTATTAAAAAGAAAAGTACACAATTTTATATGAATCCTAATCAATGTTCTTTCTGTGGAAGAAAACGAAATGAAGTACAAACACTGATTTCTGGACAAAATGGTTTTATCTGCGAAAACTGTATCGAGCAGGCGCATAACATTATTAAAGATAGTGTAAAGCAAATGGGCGATGCTGGTTTTACAATGGAAGAACTTGCAAAACCAAAACAGATAAAAGAATTCTTAGACGAATATATTATTGGGCAAGATCAGGCGAAAAAGCAATTGTCTATTGCCGTTTACAACCACTATAAAAGACTTCTTCATAAGCAAGACGAAAATCGTGAAGTAGAGATTGAAAAGTCAAATATCTTAATGGTTGGTGAGACTGGGACAGGGAAGACACTTTTGGCTAAAACGATTGCAAAGCAACTTAACGTTCCTTTTTGTATCGTAGATGCAACGATTTTGACAGAAGCAGGCTATGTTGGGGAAGATGTGGAAAGTATCTTGTCTAGACTTCTTATGGTTGCAGAATATGATGTTGAAAAAGCAGAACGCGGTATTGTCTTTATCGATGAAATTGATAAGATTGCGCGTAAGTCTGATAATCCTAGTATTACAAGAGATGTTTCTGGTGAAGGTGTGCAGCAGGGTTTATTAAAACTATTGGAAGGAAGTATTGTTAATGTTCCGCCACAAGGAGGAAGAAAGCATCCTGATCAAAAATACATTCAAGTTAATACGCAGAATATCCTTTTCATTGCAGGTGGAGCTTTTGATGGTATTAAAGAAATTATCGAAAGACGACTTAATAAACAAGCTATTGGTTTTAGTTCAGAAAAACTTAACAAAGTTGAGGAAGACGATTATATTTTAAGTCAAATTAATGCAATCGATTTAAAGTCCTTTGGTCTTATCCCAGAGTTGTTGGGACGTTTCCCGATTATTACGTATTTGGATAGCTTGACTAAGGAGACTTTGGTTAGAATTATGAAAGAGCCAAAAAACTCTATTATTAATCAATTTGTAGAATTGTTTAAGATGGATGGTGTTAAGCTAAGTTTTACAGATGAAGCTATTGAAAAAATAGTTGATGATACCGTAGAAAAGGGACTTGGCGCTAGAGGACTTCGTGGTACAACGGAAAAAGTTTTAGAAGATTATATGTACGATATTGATGCTCAAAATGAGATTGTCGTTGAGGAAGATGATATAAAATTATAATCTATTAAATCTATTGATTTGTAGGTAGATAATTTTAAGAAGTAGAAAAAAAAACATAATTTTGCAATTGATAAAAACACATAACACAATTTTGTAGATCATGAGAAAAACCTTATTAACTATAGGCGCTTTAGTATCTATAGGGCAGATGCAAGCTCAAGATAACTTCACATATATTGGAGATAAAGCTTATTTTAAAGTAAGTGAAGGCGCATTAGTGTATAGCAAAGATCTTAGTATGCGTACGGTTGGTTCAGGTGTTCTCGATGTGTCTGGCAATGTTATGATTGAGGGAGGAGTCAATAATACTTTCGAGACATTCGATACCAACGGAAGTGTCAAGAGTAATGGAGGGAATATAATTCTGAGAATGAATAATGCTTCCAACAATACTTATGGGCAGTTGTATATAGAAGGTTTTAAACAAGATAATATAAAAGGTATAGTAGATAAAGAGTATCGTGAGAGAAAACATGGTACTTATCAACAACTATCATTGCCATTTTATGGGAAAATTTTATCGACATTAAATACTGAATTTGGAAAAACTTTTTCTGATGTAAGATGGTCAAAAAATGAAATCCTAAAATGGAATAACCCAAAACCAAGATTCGATATTTTTTCAGTAAATCAACAAACTTCAACTGGATTAGAATATATTGCATTAGGTTCAGGTAATTTTGACGCATCGAGTAATCCAACTGTAGGAATTCAGAATCCAAATGCTGCGAATAACGCAACAGTTCCTAGCTATACAAATGGCGTCTATATTGTAAGAGGGAAACCTATCGCCGATACAGAAATTAAGACTGCAAGGCTGTATGGCGCAGGACTTGGTATTAATTATGGAACCAGCGGACAGGTTAGAAATTTGCATGGAGAAACTTATAATTCTTATCTTCAGGATAATTTTGATGCCTCTGGAACCAATCCATGGTTGAAAGCCAACTTCGGTAAAAATCTTTATCAATATGGAAACCCATATTTAACCAACCTAGATTTAAGTCAAATAGGAATTGTAGAATCGGCTACTACAGGAGATGGTAATGCTATTCCAAACATACAAGGTATTAGATTCGATCCAGGAGAAGTTACTTCAGATAGCGATGGTGCAACTTATTCTACTAACGCAAGATATATTACCTATGCTGGAGGGATTCCTGTAGCGGATGTTAATAATGCTATTATTAAACCAATGCAAACCTTTGTCGTAAAGTTGGCAAGTAGTGCGGATGATGCGTCTTATAATTTGAATTTTAAAAGCCTAAGACGTTTTAAATATACAGCCCGCGCAGCAAATGTCAGTTATCACGTTACCGCAGATAGAGGAGCTTCCGCAACAACTGTTAAGCAACTTGGTGTTATTGCTTTAGATGCTAACGGGAAAGAATTGTCAAGAACCTATTATGTTGTCTATGCAGATGCTAAGACAGGTATGTTGGATTTAAACCAAGTGAGTTCTCAGGTAACAGCAGGACCTATAGATATTATTGGTACCTATGAGGAAAAGCCAGACGGAGGTATGGATACTAATTTGTCCGACAAATATTGGCTGTATGTTAACGAAGCTAACGAAACTAACTTTGCTGGAAAGCCAGTTGTAATGGAGCTGTATAGCAATGATATTAAATCATTAAAATTCGAAATTCTAGAAGATGCCGAAATGATCGATGATAACGAGAGTTTATTATCATCAGGTAAAGCTTTTTATATCCGGAAAAGTGATTCTTCAGAATTGATAACTATTTCTCAAGGGAAAATATTAGACATAACAGGAGATAAGTTTAATCTTTATTATGATAAACCTAATGATGCTACTTTAGGAAATTATGAGACTAAAATGTCTAGATGTAAGATTGCATACAATCCAAGTATTGATGAATACGTTTTGCTTTTTGATCCAAAATGGAATGAAGCAGACGTTAAGGTGTATGACATAAGTGGCAAATTGATAGTATCAAAAAATAGAGTTTCAACGAAAAAAGATTTGATATTAGATATCCAGAAGTTAAACGGAACCTATGTTGTAACTGCAACATCTGAAAAAGGTGAAGTATTTAATGGTAAAATTATAAGGTAAAACACAAACACATATGAAAAATATTTTTTTTAAATATCTTGCTTTGGTGCTTTTTTGTGCAAATCAATTCGTTTTAGCGCAGATGGCGCCGCCTGTGCCAGAAGCCCGACCAGGTGCAGGAGGAGGTGGTGGAGCCGGAGGCGTTGGTCCTGGAGGCAAGCCCAAAAACCCAATTGACATGTACGAATATATTCTAATTATAGCAGCGGTTTTATTAGTATTTTACTTTTATAAACGTAGCAAAAAATTAAAATTGTCTTAATATTATAAAAACTCACTTTATCTACAGTGAGTTTTTTATATTTGTAAGATGAGAAACATCGTATTGGCTCTTTGTTTATTAGGAGCATCTAGCATTTCGGCACAATTCAAAGTTAATGCGAATTTGCCTTCTGATTTTCAAGTCGATGACGCATATCTTTTCGCGTATGACGGATCTAAAGATATTTTATTAGGAAAAGGAGCTAAAAAAGGCAACAGTCTTAGTATTTCGGTTCCTAAAAGTTATAAAGGTATGTTGCGTTTGGTACTTTTCCCTTCTAATAATAGTATCCAAATGGCATCGGAAAATCAAGATATTAACTTGACTGTCGATAAAGTCGAAAATAAAGCCATAAAGCAAGTGACATTTTTAGATCCTGCTAACAAGTATTTTGAAACGTCACAGAATGGTCAAAAGAAAAAAGAATTAATCTATCCTGCACTTTTACAGATTAAAGACTATTATAAGCCGACAGATCCATTTTATTCAGCTTTAGAAAAAGAGATAGCAACTTTGTCATCTTCGCCTGAAACTGGAGGTAATTTTCCATTTATTAACTATTATAACGAGACAGCGTCTAGATATGTTAATAATCCAGACTATAAAAACATACCATTACAAGAATACAGCGACTTTATTGTAAAGTCAGGTGGCTTTTTAGAAACTTCTTCTTTATTAAAACCTATTTTGATCTCGTATCTTAACACTGCGGGTAAAGACAATATTAATGCGGACATCGATAAGCTGTTAAAAAATGTTGATATTGAAACACCAAGAGGACAAACTGTTTTGTCAGAGTTAATCGATATTTTTGATACTTATGGCATGGCGGACATGAAGGATAAATACCTTAAAGAAGCTAAAGAATTAAAATGTACTATTAATGATCGTTTAGCGAGTACGATCAAAGGTCAAGAAGAGTTGCAAATTGGTGCTAAACTGCCAGATTCGAAACTTTATAATGCCTATAATACCAAAGCTAAATCGATTTCTGACGTTAAAGCTGATCATAAAGTAATCATTGTTTGGTCATCAACTTGTTCGCATTGTACAGCGGAGCTTCCTAAGATTATTGAAAAATATCAAGCTTTAAAATCTAAAAAAGTTGAAGTTATCGGTTTGTCAATTGATGCAGATCTTAAATCGTATTCGGATTTAGCATCGAAATTTCCTTGGGTAAGTGCTGCAGACGGTAAAGGTTGGTACAGCGAGTATGCAAAAAATTACAATGTGCATGCAACGCCAACTTACTTTATATTAGATAGTTCTAATAAAATTGTGGCTAAGCCAGATCAACTATCACAAGTTTTTGAATATTTTAATCTAAAATAATTTTGTGTGAGTGCAAATTTTTTCTATATTTGCACCACAAAATCGGCGAGGTAGCTCAGATGGTTAGAGCGCAGGATTCATAACCCTGAGGTCACGGGTTCAATTCCCGTCCTCGCTACAAAGACACTCTTCTTAGAGTGTCTTTTTTTATTTCAGTATGATGAAATTTATTTTCAGAAAAAGCATAAAAAAACATCCTAAAACTTGATTTTGGATGCCTTTAACTCTTTTCTTGTAATTCTTAGACCTCTTCGTCTGACTCCAAAGTGTAAGATTTGGATTTGTAATCCTTGTCATGTTTTTCAGAAATAACGTCTTCACCTTTTTGCTCGATGATAAAATCGGTTGATTCATTAAACATGTCTTGGAAATTCTTGAAATCTTCTTTGTAAAGGTAGATTTTGTGCTTTTCAAAAGTTGCCTCTCCGTTTTCCCCGAAATTCTTTTTACTTTCAGTAATCGTAAGATAATAATCTCCAGCTTTTGTCTCGCGCACATCAAAGAAATAGGTTCTTCTACCTGCCTTCAATACCCTTGTGAAAATTTCATTTTCGTGGCGTTCCTTGTATTCACTCATTTGTACGATATTTTTGAAATCTGTGTAAACAAATATAATAGAATTCTGCTTAATTCAAAATGTTTTTTGAATTATTTATAAATAAAAATGAAATTTCATAAAAAAAAACTCTTTTTTTTTGATAAATTAAGAGTATTTCTATGGTAAATAAAGAATTTTATCTGCACGTTTTGCACTTGATTCTCTGTGCGTTATAATGATTGAAGTTGCAGATTGTAGGTCGTTTTCAATGTTTTGTAGAATATTTTCCTCCGTCTCTGTGTCTAGAGCGGATAGGCTATCGTCAAATACTAAAATTTGCGGGTCTTTTATTAAGGCTCTAGCAATGCAAATTCTCTGTTTTTGCCCACCAGATAGCATTACACCGCGTTCTCCAACTATTGTTTCGTATTGATCTTTGAACTCAACAATATTCTTATGAACATCTGCTTTTTTCGCATATTTAATAATCAAATCTTCTCCCGGATTATCGATCGCGAAGCCAATATTGTATGCAATGGTGTCCGAAAATAAATAACTCTCTTGCGGAATGTAACCTATTTTTTGTCTGTAAAGTTCAAGATTGTGATCTTTTAGATTTTTACCATCAATCAAAATTTCTCCTTCATCAGGATCAATCAATCGACCAAGAAGAAGTGCGATGGTAGATTTTCCACTTCCTGTTTTTCCCATTATCGCCAAAGTTTCGCCGGCATTAACTTTAAAACTTAAATTGTCCAAAGCTTTGATACCTGTATTCGGGTAAGTATAACTAACGTTTCTGAATTCGATATCGCCATTTATAGAATAATTCTCATGGTTTGTATTGACGATGTCAGATTTCATGTCTAAAAACTCATTAACACGCTGCATAGACGCTTCTGCACGTTGATTGACTGACGTTACCCAACCAACCATTGAAAACGGCCAAATAAGGATATTAATATATAAAAAGAAATCTGCAATAGTACCAACGCTCATTTCGCCAGCGATGTATTTTTGGCCACCAATAAAGATAATAGCGACATTAAGAAGTCCAATTACAAATAAAATAATGGTGAAAAAATAGGCTTCTGTCTTTGCTAAATCTAAGGCTTTGTCTTGATAATCTTTAACTTTAATACCGTAATTTTTTTCAATATATTTTTCTTTGCTAAAATATTTAACCACACGAATTCCCGAAAAGCTGTCTTGGACAAAAGTCGAAATTGCAGATTGGCTCTTCTGCATGGTTTTCGATTTTTGATTAATAATGTTGCTGACTTTGTAGATCACAAATGATAAAATCGGTAACGGAATTAAAGTCCAAAATGTCATTTCAACATCGGTCATTAACATATAACTACTTGTGATAATAAGTAGAATTGCTAGGTTGACAACATACATAACACCAGGGCCTAGATACATTCTTATGGCCACAACATCTTCGCTCAGGCGGTTCATAAGATCGCCGATGGTGGTTTTCTTGTAATCGGTTAGTGATAAATCTTCGTAATGACGGAAGATTTTATTTTTTAATTCATATTCGATTCGACGAGATGCAACGATAATCGTTTGACGCATCATAAAAGTGAAAAAACCAGATAACAGGGAGCAAACCAGCAATATCCCAGAATTGATAAAAATAATGCGGAAATAACTCCAATTGGCTTTTACATTGTCGATAAGACTTGCTTCTTTAGAAAGTTTAAGGTTGTCGTAATTACCTTCGATGATGTTAATCGTTTGACCAACAAATTGTACTTTATAGATTGTAAAAAAGTTACTAAGGATGATAAATAAAAATCCCCAAAAAAGAAGGACTCTGTGCTTCCAGAAATAAGGATTTAGGGTTTTTAATGCATTCATTATTTAAAATTGTTTAGGCATTAAAACTGACTAAACTTGGCCGTAAATTTACGAAAAATATTTTTCAAGATTTTGGGCAAATTCGTTACCGACAATGCCCTTGTTGGTATGATATTTTCTGCAAACTTTTGCAATAAACAATTATACTATATAATGGATACTCCCAAACCAAAATACGACCTTGTACTAATAGGCGGTGGTATTATGAGTGCAACATTGGGGACAATTGTCCACCAATTAGAACCCAATCTTAAAGTAGCAATTTTTGAACGACTAGATGACGTCGCTAAAGAAAGTTCTGACGCTTGGAATAACGCTGGTACAGGACATTCAGCCTTTTGTGAGCTTAACTATACGCCAGAGAAAAAAGATGGTAGTATTGATATCAAAAAAGCAGAAAAAATTGCTGAACAGTTTGAAATTTCAAAACAATTTTGGTCTTATCTTATCGATAAAGGACTCATTTCTAATCCTAAAGATTTTATCAATTCTTGTCCGCACATGAGTTTTGTTTTTGGCGATCGTGATGTGGATTATCTACGTCGTCGTCACGAGGCGATGACACAATCTCACCTTTTTGAAGGGATGAAATTCTCTGACAATCATAGCCAACTTCAAGAATGGGTGCCGTTGATTATGAGAAAAAGAAGTGCGCAAGACAAATTAGCCGCGACTAAAATGGATTTGGGAACAGATGTTAATTTTGGCGCTTTAACTAAAAAATTATTTAATCATCTTCAAGAAGACAGTAGCGTTGAGGTTTTTACGTACCACGAAGTTAAAGATATTGATCTTAAAGATGACGGTGAATGGCGTATAAAAGTAAAAGATAGAAAAAATCTTCACACGCAGGAAGTTGATGCAAGATTTGTTTTCATCGGAGCTGGCGGTTATGCTTTGCCGCTTTTGGATAGTTCTGATATCGAAGAAAGTCAAGGCTATGGCGGTTTCCCAGTTAGTGGGCAATGGTTGGTGACTCACAACCCAGAATTAATTGCGCAGCACAAAGTTAAAGCTTATACGCAAGCAACAGTTGATGCGCCGCCAATGTCCGTTCCACATTTGGATTTAAGAATTATTGATGGTCAAGAAGCGCTTTTATTTGGGCCTTTCGCAGGTTTTTCAACTAAATTTTTAAAGGAAGGAAGTTATCTAGATTTACCAGAAAGTGTCAATTTCAAGAACATACGTTCGTTGTTTGGAGCTTGGTGGCATAATTTGCCGTTGACAAGATATCTTATTCAGCAAGTTGCAATGACCAAGTCTCAACGTCTAGCGCATTTGAGAGATTTTATTAAAGATGCAAAAGAAGAAGATTGGGAATTAAAAGTTGCTGGACAACGTGTTCAGGTTATTAAAAAAGATGCAAAAGATGGTGGTAAGTTAGAGTTTGGGACCGAAGTTGTTGTTAACAAAAACGGAACAATCGCCTCATTACTTGGTGCTTCGCCAGGTGCAAGTACATCTGTCTATGCAATGTTGGATGTTTTGGAACGTTGTTTCCCTGACAGAATGACAGACGGAGGAAAATGGAGTTCTAAGATTAAAGAAATGATCCCAAGCTATGGCGTTTCTTTGGCGACAGATAAAAATTTGACAGAAAAAGTTCGTAATTTTAGCAAAGCTAAGCTAGAACTTGATTATTAAATGAACACTATCAAAACCAAACCTTTTATCGATGCATCGCTAAAAGAAGCGAACAAAGAATTGCACTTGATGGACAAGATTGTGATTGTGCATTGTCGTTTTCAATCGGTTGGTTTTTTTGAGGAGAAAATAAGAATTTGGCAGTCAACTTTTTTGTATGACGATGCCAATTCTAATCTGCTAAGTGAATTAATTCATTGTGAAAATATAAGTTATTACCCGGAATGGACAGATGTGCCGCCGGGTAAAACTTTTTTATTTACTTTGTATTTTTCGGGGTTGCCACCGGATTGTAAGAGTTTTACACTTGCAGAAATTATTCCCGAATCTAATGGATTTTTTGTTCCAAATATCAAACGGAACAAAAGCGATGTCTACAACATAATTATTGATTGATGAAATATTTTTTAGTGCTTTTAATGCTTTTTGGATTTTTAAACATTAATGGACAATCTACAAAAGATTGGAAACAGAGTGTTTTAGATTTTAAAAAAGAATTAAATAGAGAATATAAAACTGAGGGTGAATCGCCTTTGAGGGGCGATAATTTTACAAAGTTTATTGAACATCCCTTTTTCCCAATTAGTAAAAAATACAGAATTGTTGCAAAACTTGAGAAATCAACATCTGACCAAAAATTAATAATGCCAACATCTTCTGGAAAATCAAAATCTTTTACAGAATATGGAAAAGCATATTTTAAACTTAATGGAAAAGATTTGGTGGTGACTTTATATACAAATGATGCTTTGCAAACTAATCCCGAATATGTTAATCTTGTATTTATGCCTTTTGGAGATTTAACAAATAGCAAGCAAACTTACGGTGGTGGACGTTATATAGATTTAGAAAAAACGGACAAAAATACTATTGTTATTGACTTTAATAAAGCTTATCAGCCGTATTGTGCTTATAATGCGTTCGATTATAGTTGTCCTTTAATTCCGACCGAAAATATTTTAGATGTTGCGATTAAAGCTGGCGTAAAGTATAATGATGTGTACCATCATTAAAAAATATCTTGAATAATTTCTAAGGATTTTGGTGTTTTAAAATCGACAAAATGGAAATGATAGTATACCAAAAGACTATCTAAAAACTTTTGCCTTTGTTCTCGATTTAGGATTAAATCGTAAGGATTTTCTTTATTTAGATAGGCTTTCCAAGTCATAGAATTCTCCTTGTCAAAAAGATAATGAACCTCCGAATTTCCAAAATTTCCTGTCTCGGGATTAAGATAATTGGCTTCACTTTCTAATGGCGCCCAACCTTGGATTTTGATAATTTTAAGCATCAAAACCAAATGCGCTTGCATATTGGATAATTCTACTTCCTGTAGAAATTCAGCAATGACAGTATAAAGCTTTGGATGTGCTTCGTTTTCGTGTCTAAGAATTTGATTTAGTAAATCTGCAACAAAAAAGATAACGGCGTTGGCTTTTATGTCTTGGTATAAATCCTTTTTAGAAACCGATTCGATATTCGAAGCAATCAACAATTCGGTATTGAATTTTCCTTTATTTGTAGAGAGTTGCAACTCATTCAACGGAAAAAGATAGGCTTTTTTCTTGTTCTTAACAGAGTATATTCCTCTGATATAAAAGCTAAGATAAGCACTTTCTTCCGTGTAACAACGGAGAATAGCATCGCTGTCGCCATATCTGATGTATGACAGAAGAAAGCCCTTATAAGAATTCATTAATTAACGATCGCGATTTTTGCAGTTTTGGTATCGGTACCGTCAGCATTTGTCATCAAAACAAAGTAAATACCTGAAGCAACACGAGATCCTTTTTGGTTGTTAAGATTCCATTCGTAATAACCACCTCTTGCCACAGCGCTATGTACGACATTACCTGCAGCATCAGTAATTCTGATATTTGTTTTTTCAGCTAAACCTTTGATACGGACATTTCCTTTATAGCTTGCATAAATTACAGGATTAGGATATACCACAACATTACCGAAATTTTCGTTAACGTCAGCTACATCACCTTGATATACCATTAAACCTTCGGAACTCGCAAAATATACTTTACCAGTTTTCTCATCGATTTGAATATCTGTAATATTGTCGGATGGGAGCGGTGAGTTGGCTTTAGTAAAATGTAAATAAGTTTGTTCTCCACTTGAGCTTAGGTAATATACGCCTCCACCTCGTACGGATATCCATTTTTGATTCCCAGAGTCTACCGAAATTTGAAGTATTTCAGAATCTCTAAATAACTCTTCGCCAATTCCATTTTGTTCGATTATTATTGGCTCCGTTTGTGGTTTTGTATCTCCAAAAGCGTCTCTAGGATTAGCAAGGACTCTTATTCCTTTCTGTCCTCCTATCCATACATTTTCATTTTTGTCTATTGCTGCAGAAATTGCATCGCTCGTTGCAAGATTGTTTTCTTTGGTTAAGAATTTTATTGGATTGGATGATGCCCCGGGTTGTGTCCCATAATCATACATTACTAGACCTCCTGCGCCTTCTCGAGGGCAAGGTATATAAAGTATATTATCTTTTGTCATAGGTTTTTGTGCTCTATTTCCATTGACTAATCGAATTGTTGAAAAATTGTCACTAGATCTATTGTAATAATAATATCCAACATAACCAACTAACGGGTCGTTATAGAACAAGGTACTAATACTAGCAAATAAGTTATTTTTGTCATCGAAAGTAAGTCCCGTAGGTCTATTATACCCAGAGCTCCCATCAGTAGTCATGTAGGATTTAACAAATTGATTATTTTTCATTTTGTAAATACCTTTGTGCGTATTAACCATCGAATAATTCACGAAAAACACTTCGCTCATATCATTCGGATTTGGTGTAACATCCATAATATTAAAAACTATTGGATTGTTAATGAAATAATCAGGATAATTCCATTTTTGACCATCAAAATGATAATAACCTAATCCATTAGGAGTTGGTACGTCGTATTCGGATCTTGAGCCTGATGAAACCCAAATTTGATTATTAAGTAGGCTTACTTTATATGAAAAATTATTATAAGGTCCATCAGGTCTGAAGCTTGATTTGCTTTCATTTAATAAACCATTTAGTTTTGTTGCTGAAAATATCTGATTATTAAATACATAGCCAGAATTAAGTTCTTCTGTGAAATCAATTGTTTTTTGTAATGCACCAGTTTTAGTAAAGCTGTATAGTTTTGAATTATCAGCAACAATAATGTTCTGATCTGTTATGACAACATCTTTCACATTACTAAAACTTTGTGGTAAAGCCGTAGTTGATGTGACATTGTTACCAAATCTTACTTGATTTGCAGTGGAATACGCAATAAGATCTTTTGATGCTATATTTGTAAAACTACCTGTAGATTGAGTTGTCCATGTATTGTAAACAGGGAATGTCGTGTCTATCGTATGTGTTAGAAGTCCATTTTGAGTTGCCACAACGACTTTATCGTTAAAAATTCCAGCTTCTAAAGCCGCATTATATGCCCCTCCAGTATTAAAAAATGCTGTATCCCCAAATTCTCTTTTATCCAAATTAAAAATAGAAACACCGTAACCTACAGAAATAACTGCTTTATTACCAGAAATCGAAATATGATTAATTTTTTTATCACCTAAATACCCATTGGCAATAGGAATATCCATAATCAGAAAAACGCCTTCAGGTGTAATAACGTCCATTGCCCCAGATTTGTAACCAACAAGTCCGATTTTAGTCTCAGGGTTGTAATCAAAAGCAGTAATTTTTACTTCGTGAAGACCATTGGCTTTCGATAATTTACTAACTTCCCCAGACGTTGGGTTGTAGTAGAAAATTCCGTTTTCTGTCGCAGCTATTAGCTTTTGCCCATCATCTCTAATGGCTAATACATTATTATATGAAAACAAATCACTCCATCTAGAAGTGTTTTGAGCATTAAATGCTGCAATAGACAGCATGGATGTTAATAATAAAGCTTTTCTCATATTACGCAATTATGCTTTCATCTATAACTTGATTTATCCAAGAAATATTTTTCACGCTTTTATCTTTATTGAAATAAAAATCTATTCGACCTAACAAAAGTCCCGCCCAACCAACTTGGTTAACCAACACTTTTTTTCCTTCACTATTATTCAAAACCTGTGGCTCAGGAAGAAAAGTATGTGTGTGACCTCCTAAAATGAGATCGATACCAGATGTCTTTTTTGCTAAGATCAAATCGGACATTTTTTCGGGTTCTTTTTCGTAATCGTAG
Organism: Soonwooa sp. T0.1_25; assembly: GCF_057652215.1. NCBI lineage: Bacteria > Pseudomonadati > Bacteroidota > Flavobacteriia > Flavobacteriales > Weeksellaceae > Soonwooa > Soonwooa sp. T0.1_25. The sequence goes on from NZ_JBYFBZ010000005.1 coordinate 29,571, forward strand.
CCAAGGTGCGAAAGGCAAATCACCAAGTCACATTTTTTTTCATGTCTTAAAAACTGGCTGTATTGCTGAGCAATTTCGATTGGATTAATATATTCCGTTTCTTGATAATTGGCTTTTCCAACCAAACCTTTTAGCTCAACACCGACTCCGAAAATTCCGACTTTTATGCCGTTTTTGTCAAATATTTTATAGGATTCTGTTTTGCCGTCTAAAATAGTATTTTTAAAGTTATAATTTGAGCAAATAAATGGAAATTTTGCATTTGGTAAAACTTTAAAAAAACCTTCTAGTCCATTATCAAAATCGTGGTTCCCCATTGTCGACGCATCGTACTTCATCATACTCATTAGTTTAAACTCCAATTCGCCACCGAAAAAATTGAAATATGGCGTCCCTTGGAAGATATCTCCAGAGTCTAAAAGTAAAAGGTTATTTTCTTGATTTCTAATTTGTTGTACCAAACTCGCTCGTCTTGCAAAACCTCCCTGATTCGGATTTTTTGAATAAGATGCATCAAAAGGCTCAATACGACTATGTTGGTCGTTGGTATGTAAGATTGTAAGTTTGATATCTTGCGATAGAGTAGGTTTCGTAAACGTATTTGCTAAAACTAAATTAGGCGTTAAACTAAGTCCTAAACTACCTGCACCAATATATTTTAAAAATTCTTTTCTTTTCATAACATCATTATTTTAGGTCAAGACGCAGATCTGCAGGGACTTTAACTTCTTTATTTTCTTTAAACTTTTCTATGAAAAGTTCTCGTAATTTGATACCTGTGCCGATCATTTCTCCTTTCCCGAAAAAGTACATTCTGTCGCCGCCCATTGCTAGATAATCGGAAGTTGCGATGTAGTAAGTTTTGTCTTTCTCAATTTTTTGCCCAGAAATAAGTCCAGTTTTTATATTATTTCCTTGCGTAATAATCGTGATGTGAGAAACTGGATTATTCGTTTTTTCCTTAAGATAATAGTCAAACAGTCCTTGTAAATCGCTTCCTTTTAATTTAACAATAACAACTTCATTTTCAAAAGGCATTACTTCAAAAATTTGTTTTATCGTAATATCACCTGCAGGAATTATCGTTCGGATACCACCAATATTGATAACAGCCCCATCGATATTCAGGATGTTGTTAGCCTTTGCCCAAGCCAATGCGCCTTCATATGTATAATCTGTGAGAAGATTTCCCAAATTGCTGTTGTCACCAGTTTTATTAAGTTCCACAGAAGTGTGAGAAATTTTAATATTCATCTGTTTCTCAAGTTCGTTTTTGTAGGGCGCAATAACTTCCTTGAAAGTTGCATCATCATTAATATTACTATCAATCACAATGTTTTGATACGCTTGGATATTACTAATGTTTTGGCGCGATGTACAAGCAGTTAGCAAAGCTAAAGTCGCTCCTAAAACATATATCTGAAACCTCATCATATATCTTTTAACTTTAAAAAAGCAAAGCTAAGAATTTTTTGCGAGGCGCATTGTTTAGAAAATGTTAGGTTATAGCTAACAAATTTTGATTTTTTTCAAATTAAATTTAATTAAAGAATCAAACAAAAACTTTAACTTTACAAGTAAATTCTAATTTAAGATATGAGCAATTTAAAAGGTGTAGGTGTTGCGTTGGTAACGCCCTTTAATGAAGATTTATCGATAGATTTCGATTCTCTAACAAAGTTAGTGGATTACAATATCGATAACGGAACTAACTATCTTGTGGTTCTTGGTACAACGGCTGAGGCTGCAACACTTTCTAATGACGAGAAGAAACAGGTTGTTGAGCATATCATAAAGGTGAATAGTAAACGTGTGCCGTTAGTTCTTGGGATTGGTGGTAACAACACGATGGAAGTTGTTAAACAAATCGAGGAGACAGATTTATCAGATTTTGAAGCGGTTCTTTCGGTTTCTCCATATTATAACAAGCCAAATCAGGAAGGACTTTATCAACATTATAAAGCAATTGCTGCGACTGGTAAAAATATTATCATCTACAATGTTCCGTCAAGAACTGGACAAAATATCGAAGCAGATACGACTTTAAGATTAGCTAAAGAATTCCCGAATTTGATTATGATTAAAGAAGCGGCGCCAAATATTCTGCAATATTTTGATATTGTGAGAAAAAAAACTGCTAATTTTAATTTGGTTTCGGGTGATGATGAATATACGCTTCCAGTAACATTGGCTGGTGGTAATGGCGTGATCTCGGTAATTGGACAAGCTTATCCAAAAGAGTTTTCGACGATGGTACAACTAGCTTTCGATGGTAAAGTTAAAGAAGCCTACGACATCCATAACAAGTTGGTGGACATCACAAGACTAATTTTTGCAGAAGGAAATCCTTGCGGTGTTAAAACTATTCTTGCTGAAATGGGAATTATTAAAAATACTTTGAGATTACCCTTAACAAAAGCTTCGGAAGGTCTACAAGACAGGATCAAAGCTGAAATGAAAAATATATAATTAAGTGGGCTTTGGCCCATTTTTTATTTTAAATATGATTACAACTAAACCTGCAACGCAATTCGATATCGAGTTGATACAGAAGCTTGCCAGAATTTCTTGGGAAGACACTTACTCAAAGATTTTATCAAAAGAGCAGTTAGAATATATGCTCGATATGATGTATTCTGAACATGCAATTTTAGAACATTTTCAAAATCCTAATTATCATTATTTTTTAATATTTGATGATGAAACGCCTTTGGGATTTGTTGGTTTCGAACATCATTTAGAACCTAACACAACCAAGTTGCATCGCATTTATCTTGTGCCAGAAGCTAAAGGAAAAGGCGCTGGAAAATTTGGTCTTAATCTCGTTAAAAAACATACCCAATCCGTGGGAGATAATCGTATTATTTTAACAGTGAATAAAAATAATGTTGCGCGTCAATTTTACGAATCTCAAAACTACAAAGTCTACGGCGAAGCAGTTTTCGATATTGGAAGTGGTTATGTAATGGACGATTATTTAATGGAATTTAATTTATAAGTTTGATTTCTATTCAAGAAAATAAATACTAAAACGCAAATCAAAAGCAACCAAATATAATAAGATTGGCTAATAAGTTGGATGTAGTCAATCTTATTTTTTCCAAAGCTCACCAAGATTAATACCTGCGCACCGTACGGAATAATACCTTGGATAATACATGAGAAAATGTCCAATACCGAAGCCATTTTTCGAGGTTCAAACTCATAATGCTCGGAAATTGGTTTTGCAACTTTTCCCGTTATCAAAATCGCAATCGTATTATTTGCAATACAAGCATCAACAAGGCTTACCAAAACGCCCATTCCCAACATTGCAGAAAATCTCGATTTTATCGATTTTAAAATTTTATTTAAAAGAAATCGTATACCACCCGCATATTCGATAATTGCAGCTAAACCGCCTGTTAATAAGGATAAAAGGAATATCTCAGTCATGGAAGTAAAACCATTATAACTTTCCTTTGCAAAACTTAACAAGTCCATACTGTTATTTGATAGACCGATAATTCCTGACACGACAACACCAATTAATAAAACGAAAAAAACATCAACGCCTGCAAATGCCAAACCTATAACCAAAATGTACGGAATTAAAAGATAAAAACTGCCGCTTTGTCTAGATAAATCCTGTATTTGGGTAACTTCCGAATTATTAAAAAGTAGAATAAAAATCGTTATTAAAAATGCTGGCGCTGCAATCCAAAGATTAGTTCGGAATTTATCAGACATTTTACTTCCCAAAGATTGTGCAGCAGCAATTGTCGTGTCAGAAATCACCGAAAGATTATCTCCAAACATTGCGCCTGTCAATAGTGACGCTGCGATGAGGTTAACATCGGCGCCACTTTTTGTTGCCAATTCGATAGCGATGGGACCAAGTGCTACAATGCTACCAACCGAAGTACCGGACGCCAAAGATAAAAACGAAGCCAATATAAAAATACCAAGCGCAATATAATTAACAGGAATATATTCTAAACCTAAATTTACGATAGCATCAACGCTTCCCGACGCTTTAGAAACGGTAGAAAACGCGCCTGCCAAAAGATAAATAACGCACATAGTTAACACATTTTTATCACCCAAACCTTTCAGAAATTCGTCCATTTTTGTTTTAAATGGAAGTTTGATGATTAGAAAAGCAGTGATAATTCCTAGTGCCATGGCAATAGGAGAGGGCAAGGCATAAAAGTCATTAAGATAAATTCCTGCTCCTAAAAAACTTAGGACAAATACTAAAAAAGGAATCAAGCTGATAAAGCTTTCGCGAGGTTTATGTTCTGTTGTCATACGTCGTTATTTGGCGAAGTCAGCAGAAGATAGTTCAACATTTTTTCCAAAAATTGGCTTATCGTTTTAGCACCTTGCTTGTTTTGCAGGTTGCTACCTCTGCTGAGGTTCGTGATAAAAGTGTGACAAAAATAGGTGTAAAAACTTAAAGTACCAAATCGTTACGAAATCTTAGACCATTTGTTTTTGCCTTTATATTGTCTAATGTAGAAGTTTTTCATGCTTTGATGATTGGGATGGACAAGAAGTGCATCTTTCTCTAAAAGTTGTTCTACAGCGAGTTTCGCCAATTTTATAATTTGCGAATCCGTCATGAGGTTTAACTTTTTAAAGTCGACAACACCACTTTGTTGGGTTCCCAAAATATCGCCCGGACCACGAAGTTCCATGTCAACTTCGGAGATTTTGAAACCGTCGTTGGTTTCGCACATCGTTTTGATGCGTTTGCGACTTTCTGCAGAAAGTTTGTCAGACGTCATTAAGATACAATAACTCTGTTCGGCACCACGACCAACGCGTCCGCGAAGCTGATGAAGTTGAGAAAGTCCAAATCTTTCAGCGCTTTCAATCACCATAACTGACGCATTTGGGACATTAACGCCTACTTCGATAACAGTTGTTGCAACCATAATTTGTGCATTTCCCGAAGCAAAATATTGCATCGCTTGGTCTTTTTCGTCGGGTTTCATTCGTCCGTGAAGCATCGCAATATTGTAACTTTTGAAATGATTAAGTATGTGGTCAAAACCATCTTGTAAGTTTTTGTAGTCCAAAGTTTCGGATTCTTCGATTAATGGATAAACGAAATAAACTTGGCGACCTTTCTTTAATTCTTCGTGACAGAAATTATAAACATAAGCGCGGTCTTTCTCGCGACGATGCGCGGTAACGATTGGTTTTCGCCCAACTGGCATTTCGTCGATAACCGACACATCGAGGTCAGAATAAAAACTCATGGCCAAGGTTCTTGGTATTGGCGTTGCTGTCATCACCAAAATATGCGGTGGGATTTTATTCTTTGCCCAAAGCTTAGCACGCTGTGCCACGCCAAAGCGATGTTGCTCATCGATTATCACCAATCCTAAATTTTTGAATTGTACGATGTCTTCCAATACGGCGTGCGTCCCAATCAAAATGGAAAGTTCGCCAGATAATAATTCTTTGTGAATAATTTTTCGTTCGGAAGTTTTGGTAGATCCTGTCAGTAATTTGACGCTAACATTGGTGTCTTTTAATAAATCTTGAATAGAATTAAAATGTTGTTGCGCCAAAATTTCCGTTGGTGCCATCATACAACTTTGGAAGTTATTATCCATGGCAATTAACATGGTCAAAAGCGCAACCATCGTTTTGCCCGATCCAACATCGCCTTGCAACAAGCGATTCATTTGCGTGGACCGCTTCATGTCGGTTCGGATTTCTTTCAGAACGCGTTTTTGCGCGCCCGTCAAATCAAATGGTAAATTGTTATTGTAGAAATTATTAAAATAATCGCCAACAATAGGGAAAGGATTTCCGATAGATTTGGTGTGTTGATGTAGCTTTTTTAAACCAAAACCTAACTGAAAAAAGAAAGCTTCCTCGAATTTTATTCTACGGTCAGCTTCTTGTGCCAACTGTGGATTTTGCGGAAAATGTATATTGTAAAACGCATCTAATCTTCCCAAAAGTTTTAAGGCTTTTATTAAATTTTGAGGGAGATTTTCATCGATTAATTGTGGAAGATTTTTAAGAATTTCATAGATAACATTCTGAAACAACTTATTGTTAATGCCTCTTTTGGTGAGTTTTTCGCTGCTTGGATAGACCGGAAGTAATGTGCCCGAGATGGCTTTTGCTTCGTCTGTTTCTATTTCGGGATGTGGCATGGAAAAGCTATTGTTAAAAGCTTGTATTTTTCCAAAGATGAATAAGTCTTTATTGACTGGGATGCTTTCTTTCATCCATTTGCTGTATCGGAACCATACTAGATCTATTGTTCCTGTTTGGTCACGGAATTTTGCGCTTAGTCGTGTTCCTTTTTGTGAAACGACTTCTTGGATGTCTGTGATTTTTCCTCTTAACTGAATATCAAGTTCTAAACTTGGATTAAGTTCTGAAACGCTATAGATTTTTGATTTGTCGATATAACGAATAGGGTAGAAGTTGATGAAATCTTCCAAATTCTGAATGCCCAAAACATTTTTGATAAGTTTGGCGCGTTCTGGTCCGATACCTTTTATAAATTCTATGGGCGTGTCTAGATGCAAAGTTTTTACGAAAAATTAATTGGCAATTTAAGCTTTTTTGCAGGGATTAAAAAATGAAATGGGATGACAAAGTTTCTATTCTAGCCCAGATGGAAGCGGCATCCTTTGTGGGGTGGCGCGAGGCGGCGGAGCGCTAGCGGAGCCGTCCGAACGCCACATCGCAAAGATAAAGCGTACAGCGGGAGTCACTTTTCTAAGTACCATGAGTTTTTCTTGCTCCTAAAAAAAGAAAAACTTCAGGAATGCTGAAGTTTAATCTTTTATTTTTGATTTGAATTTTCGTTGATAATCGTCCCACTGTTGACGACTTGTGATGTTTTTGTAGTCCTGCGTACTAATCATCGAAAAGTAAGGTTCAACATCTTTTGCGGAAAGTGCACCCATGAGACTCGTAATTGGAGCGGCATGTTCATCCAAAAATACGATGGTCGGGACCGTCGAGATGTTCATATACTTCGCGAAAGAATGCATCGTGGCGTTGTCCTTATATTCGAAATCGCGGCCTCGAAAGTTGACTTTCTCTTTGCTATCTGCAAAAAACTTAACTGCATAGAATTTGTCTGCAATCATTTTTGCGATAACAGGATTGTCAAAAGCGAATTTTTCCATCTTTTGACAAGGGTCACAGTGGTCATCTGTAAAAGCAATGAAGATTTTTTTTGGTACTTTCTTTTGCGCTTCGAGCGCTTCGTTAATCGTTATCCAATGCACTTGTGCAAAAGAAAAATAAGACGACAACATGAAAAATAGTGTAAAAAAAATCTTCATCATAAATGCTATTTTATGAAGAAGCTCGACAACTTATCTTACTTCTTGCATTAATTTTTTAACAATAGGAGATATCAAAATTAATACCACACCGGCAATTAGCGCATAGAATCCTAGCATCTTGTAGCCTTCTGTATATGCAAGAAGTTTTGACATTAACGTTCCTCCTGTGTTGGCTTCAGACATTTCTGCTCCAATTTTCCCTGCAAAAAACTGTCCAAATGCACTTGCCAAAAACCACATTCCCATCATCATCCCAAATAGTTTTTTAGGAGAAAGTTTCGTAATGATTGACATCCCAATTGGTCCTAAACATAGTTCTCCAAATGTAATAACCAACCATGTGAATGTAAATAAATTGAGTGATGATTTTCCGTCATCATTTGCAAAAAATCTTAATGAATAGAATAAAAAGAATCCTGCTGCAAGGAACAAAAATCCAATTCCGAATTTGATTATGGTGTTAGGTTCTAGTTTTTTCTTGGCTAACCAAACCCAAAGTAACCCAACTAATGGGCTGAAAATAATGATGAAAAATGAGTTAGAACTATTATTGATAATATTCGGGTCAATATTGAAAAATAATAAATCAGTACTTAAGTTATCTTTTGCAAACAAAGATAATGAGCCACCACTTTGTTCATATATTGCATTGAAAATTAAATACATAACAATGAAAATGAACGCTGCTATTACTTTTTTACGATAACTATTATCTAGTTTTGAAATTTCGTAACCTAAATAGATAAGGGCGATAGTACCAATCCCATACATGAAATAGTCTGTGAAATTGCTGCTGTGAATTAAGAAATAAATGATTGGTAACATGATAATTGCCCCAACAATAACCATCAATTCTTTACGAGTTCTAACAGGTTTGGTATCTTTTTCTAAAGGAGAATTTCCAATTGGATCAATGGTTTTTCTGATTACGAAATAGGTAATCAAACCAATAATCATAACAATTGCTGCGGCTAAGAAACATAAACTCCAAGAGTAATATTTTCCTAAATACACACATAAAGCACCACCTAGTAGTCCTCCAATATTAATCCCCGCATAGAACATCCCATAACCAGCATCTCTTCGAACATCATCTTCTTTATACAGCTCTCCTACCATAGAAGATATATTGGGCTTGAAAAATCCTGTACCAACAATAGAGCACGTTATCCCAAAATAGAACAAGTCATGTGGGTTATAGGCAATGATTAAATTTCCGATGGCCATAATAATTCCTCCAAAAACCAAGGATTTTTTGAATCCCAGAATTTTATCAGCGAAGATTCCCCCAATAAAGGTGAATGCATAAATAAACGCTTGGATAGTGCCATATTTTAGATTAGCATCTTTTTCAAAAAGACCTAATTGATCGGTCATGAAAATTACCAACACCCCACGCATACCGTAAAAACAGAAGCGTTCCCACATTTCTATTGTAAAAAGATACCAAAGTTGTTTTGGATATTTGCCTTTAAAATTTTGAATTTCTTGTAATGTTAAACTCATTTAAATAGTGAATTAAATTAATCCCAGTAAGTAGTTTTGTAAAAAACTATCAAGCGAATGTACGAAAAAACCTCAGATTGCTCAGAGGTTTTTAATATTTATTTATGACGAAAATTAATTCACATCATGCATCATTTTCTTTAATTTAGGAGAAATAATTGCCAATAAAATACCTGCTATACCACAAAGAATAACAAATACCATAAAGAATTCATATAGATTATGGATTTCGAATCCTGCGAATGTCGGATACTCTGTTGATAAATGCATTTCTTTAAATTTGGCAGCTTGCTCTGGTGTTAATGTTATTTTCTTATCTAAGACATCTTGTAAGTTAACTCCAATTTTTTCTTGTGCCATTTTATACTTGTCTCCGGTTGCCGGAAGTATTGCTCCTAATGTACCTGCTAACGCATAACCAGCAGCATTGGAAATAAAGAATACGCCGTAAAGTAATGATGCGAATCTTTTTGGAGATAGTTTTCCTACCAGAGATAAACCGATTGGAGAAAGACAAAGCTCACCACACGTTTGGATGAAATATAATAATACTAACCATTTGATAGCAAGTAATCCATCGTTACCTAAGTCTTTTACATTATGCGCAATGATGAAATAACTTACCGCGATCAAGATAAGTCCCATCGCTTGTTTCAGTGGAGATACAGGTTCTTTACCTTTAGCTCTCAATTTGTCCCAAAGGATACTGAACGGTACAGCAAGCATTACAACGAAAATCCCATTAAAGATTTGTACCATCGATGCCGGCATTTGCCATCCAAATAAAAATGTTCTATCTGTTTGGTTATCAGCGATGAAGGTTAGTGAAGATCCTGCCTGCTCGAAAGCTGCCCAGAAGAAAATAATAAAGAACGAAACAATGTAGATTACTAAAATTCTTTGCGTTTCAACTTTAGTTAAAGCCTTATCTAAAAGGATAAGAATTGCTAAAGAAATTCCCGAAGAATAAATAATTGGGTAGATGATCCCTTTTACTAACGTACCAATTTCAAATTTTGAAAACCATATTTCATCAACGGATAGATATCTGAATGTGAAGAATAATACGATGAATAGTGTTAAAGAACCTAATAAAGCGCTAGATGCAAATTTAGCAGATTCGTTTTCAGCATCTTTTGCATCAGACTTCTTAGGAATGTCTCCGATTGGTTTTCCTTCTGGATCGACAACATATTTGTTTTTAAGAATGATAAAAGTAACTGTTCCTAAAACCATTGCGATACCAGCAACTAGATAACCCCATTTGAAAGCGTGTACATCTCTCTGTCCGTCAACAACAACGTCTGCAATAAGTGGTACAAAATATTGGCTTAATAAGGCACCAATGTTAATACCCATGTAGAATATGGTGAAAGCTGAGTCTAGTTTGCTTTTTTCTTGCGCAGGATAAAGGCTACCAACCATTGATGATATGTTTGGCTTAAAAAATCCATTCCCAAAAACAATAATTAATAAGCCTATCCAGAAAAGCATTTTTGAAGTCTCTAGAGCAGTATCAAAAGTTATGGCACTATAGAACAAAAGAAACTGTCCAATGGCCATTAAGCTTCCTCCAAGAATAATACAATAACTGTTTCCTAAATATTTGTCAGCGATAAAACCGCCTAATAGTGGTGTTAAATAACATAATGCTAAAAATCCACCATAGATAATTGAAGCATTCGATTCTCCTAACATTAAGGAGTTAACCATAAACAAGGTTAAAATTGCACGCATTCCGTAGAAGTTAAAACGCTCCCACATTTCTGTGCTAAATAAAACCCACAGCCCCTTAGGATGCCTTTCTTTGGCCTGTACTGTATCCATATTTTTTATTGTTAAATTTTTGTTAAGACTGACAAATATAGCTTTTTTTTGAAAATGGCATGATGCTAATCATAAAAAGATGCTGTTTTTTGATGCTTTTCTAAACTTTGTTGCGTTTTTGAATTTTATTAAATAAAAAAATCTCCACATTGCTGCAGAGATTTTTATATTGATTGTCAAAGGATTAGTGCCCTTTTTCTTTCATAATTTTGTTGAGACGTTTTAACATCGAGAGTCCTAATAAGGTTGCAAAAATTAACAATGCAAAGTTCACTAAAAAGTAGTTGGCTTTGTTCTCATAACTGTACCAAGTGCTTGCTAAGATCCCCGATAGCTTGTTTCCGACAGAGTTTGCAAGGAAAAAACCTCCCATCATTAAAGCTGTTAATCTTGCAGGTGACAATTTAGAAACGAAGGATAATCCCATAGGAGAAAGGCATAATTCGCCAACAGTAATAACACCATACGATGCAAATAGCCAAAGTGCAGAGACTTTTACAAGGCCATTTTGTCCAGCATATACAGCGCCTACCATAACCAAACACGATAACGCAGAAATGAAAAGTCCTAAAACAATTTTAGATGGCGTCAGCGGTTCTTTTCCTTTTCGACGAAGTATCGCCCAGAAGGCTACAACGACAGGCGTTAATGCAATGACCCAAAATGGATTTATCGATTGGAATAGCTCTGTGTTGTAAAGAAATACATTCTTGTCATTTTTGGCGTCAAGTTTGGCTTTCTCATCGGAAGAAATGTTACGGAAATAAATATCTTTTCCTTGTTCTTTTAATGCTGAACCATCTTCAGCCTTTTGCGATCGGAATTGATCATCGTATACGTTAACCTCTTTAGTTTCGTAACTTTTTTCTTCAACTAAAAATAAAGCGGCTAAAGGTTTTTCTACAGATTCTGATACTGAACGATCTGTGTAATAATTGGCCCATCGTGTTAAGGCGGTTCCGTTTTGTTTAAAAACTGCCCAAAAGAACATACTGACCAAAAATATAGATAACAATGCTCCGATTGATGGTTTCTCAAGTGGATTGGCTTTAAGATAAAGCGAAACATAAAAGTAGATAACAGGGATACAAGCAAAAATAAATGCATCTGTATTGGTGCTACCAAAAATATTACTTCCGAAGATCATTGTCGGTAAAAACCAACCAATAACACCAGCGATAATCGCAGGGCCAAAAACTTTTAAAAGAATTTCTGAAAGCTTTGTATCGCCTTCTTGTACAGGCTTCATCTGTGCTGCATGTAGGTAATGTTTTCTACCAATGGTAAAAATAATAAGACCTAGCAACATCCCAATACCTGCCGTGATAAAGGCTTCGCCCCAACCGAATTTGTTTCGCATAAAAGCTGCGATAATGTTACAGATAAAAGCTCCAATATTAATTCCCATATAGAAAATATTGTAGCCAGAATCTTTGTTTGCTTTATAAGGTTCTTCCGAATAGAGATTACCTAAAAGAGTGGAAATAGTCGGTTTGAAGAAGCCATTTCCGATAATAATTAAGGCTAAAGAAGTGTAAAATAATGGTTTGTCTGTGAACACACCTAAGCCAATGTATCCAGCAGCCATTAAGATTCCGCCAAGATAGATGGATTTAATATAACCTAAAATTCTGTCAGCCAAAAAACCTCCGATAAAAGGTGTTAAATAAGTTAATGCGATAAAAGTTCCAAAAATATCATCTGCATCTTTATCAGGAAAACCAAGTCCGCCACCAATACCTTGTGGCTCGATGAGATACAAAACAAAAATTCCCAATATCAAATAGTAGCCAAATCGCTCCCACATTTCGGTAAAGAAAAGATAAGGAAGCCCTTTAGGATGCTTGCTCTTCATAATTTTATTTTTTCAAATTGGACAAAAATAAGATTTTTATTCGATAGATAATGTATATATTAACTTCAAATTTAATTTTGTTTAACAATCAGTTTTAATTCAAAACAGCTTCCAAGTCATTGAAAGCTGTCTGTTTTGTAAATTATTAATCCTAAGTTGTTATTTTTCAAATGACGATCGGTAAGCTTCATAATACTCATTTATTCTTTTAATCATTTCTTGTCGACCAGCTTGTATTTCTGCGATCATTTTGGGATCTTTTGTATCTAATAATTTTAGGAGCTCGCGATAACGTCCTGTGACTGATTGTTTTTTATAAGCTTTATCATGTTTAACCAAATAGATATAAGGTTCTTTTTCGTAGTAATCAATAGCCATTTTTAAGATTTTATGATAATTTTCAACATTAGCTGATAAGAATAAATAAGAACTTTCTTCCAGCATATTTGCGGTTTCATCGTTGCTATAATGTCCTAAAGTTGAAGCATTAAAATCTGCAGCACGCAATTGTGTTAAATAATACAAAAATCCGCTTTCGTTATATTGTCCTTTTTTATAATAGTCGTTGGCTTTGGTAATGTAAGCGGCAGGGTAGTTTTCCTTGTCCAGTTTTTTGGTTTCTTCAAATAGTTTTTTGCTATCAAACTCAACAGTTTTTTTATGCGTTTGGATAGAATCGGCCGCATCAACGAGTCTTTTGTAATAAAGGATGTAATCTAACTCTTCATTTCCTGTTGGTTTTGTTTGAGCAAAATAAGAGTGCCCAAAAATTATAAGACTAAGTATTAACAGTAATTTTTTTATCATCTTTTGAGGTTTAAGACAAATCTAAATAAAAAAAATCCGACTTCAAAAAGTTGAAAGCGGATTTTTGTTTTATAGATTTTCCAAAATATAATTGGTCATTTTTTCGTAAAGTTGAGGTCTTGTTTGTCCACCATAGATGCCATGGTTTTTGTCAGGATAAGCCATAAAATCAAATTGTTTCTTATTCTGAATTAAAGCTTCTGAAAATTCCATCGCATTTTGGAAATGGACGTTGTCGTCAGCTGTGCCATGGATCATCAAAAATTTCCCTTTCAGCAATTTAGCATAAGTTGTCGGCGAGTTAAGATCATAACCATCTTTATTTTCTTGCGGGGTTTGCAAAAATCTTTCGGTGTAGATTGAGTCGTAATATCTCCAGTTGGTAACTGGCGCAACAGCGATACCCATTTTGAAGACGTCGGCGCCTTTCGTTAAAGCTAAACTTGCCATATAGCCACCGAAACTCCAGCCGAAAATTCCTATTCTAGATTTATCAACATAAGATTGATTGCCAAGCCATTTTGCAGCGGTAATCTGATCTTCGATTTCGTATTTCCCAAGTTGTTTGTAAGTTGACTTTTTATAAGCTGTCCCTTTGTAACCTGTACCACGACCGTCAACACAAACAATTAAATAACCTTTTTGGGCTAACATTTCGAACCAAATTCCATTTCCGCCGTCCCACGAGTTAGAGACTTGCTGAGATCCTGGACCAGAATATTGGAACATAAAAACCGGATATTTTTTGTTAGGATTAAAATCTTTTGGTTTGATCATCCAGGCATTCATTTGGTCGCCGACAGCATTCGGAATGGTTAAGAATTCTTTAGCTAAGAAGTTGTCTTTCTTTAATTTGTCGAGTTGTTCGTCGTTGTTTTGAAGTTCTTTAACATTCTTTCCGTTAGCATCTTTTAAAACATATTTAAAAGGCATTTTCGCAGTTGATGTTGTGTTGATAAAATAATTAAAATTCTTGCTGAAATCCGCCTTGTTAGTACCTTCTTTCTCCGATATAATCTCAGTTTTTCCGGAGTTAATATTTAATTTTGAAACAACTTTATTGATGCTTCCGTTTTGTGTAGTTTGTATAAAAACTTCTTTAGATTTTGGATTATAACCATAGTAATCTGTGATTTCCCAATCGCCTTTAGAAACTTGTTTTTTTAGTTTTCCGTTGCTGTCATACCAATATAGATGACGATATCCGTCGCGCTCAGACGCCCAAAGGAAAGAGTTGTCATCTAAGAATTCCATGGTTAGTTTGTCGGTTTCTATCCAAGCTTTATCGGTTTCAGAAAATAATTTTTGTACCGATGCATTTTGCGTGTTAATCTTTAATAGATCAACTTTATTTTGATGTCTGTTAGAAGTCGCTATAATAATCTCATTGTTGGCTTTAGTTTGGAAAATCTGAGGAATATAATAGTTTTCAAAACTGCCTAGATCAAGTGTTGACATTTTTGAAGATGTCAATTGATACAAATGTGCCGTAATGCTAGAGTTTTCTTCACCAGCTTTTGGATATTTGTAAGTCATCGATTTCGGATACAAATTGTTGTTGTATAACGGGATATTGATTTCTGGGACTTTAGTTTCATCAAATCTTACAAACACAATGGCGTCGCCAGCTTTGTTCCATTGATAATAATCTGGGTGGCTAAATTCTTCCTCATAAACCCAGTCGCCAAGACCGTTGATGATTTCGTTTTTCTTACCATCTGTCGTTATTTGCGTAATTTTTTGAGTGTTTAAATCTTGATAAAATAAATTATTATCAGCGATAAAAGCCACTTTGGATCCATCAGGAGAAAATTTTGGTTCCTGTACCCATTTGCCATTGTTTAAGCTAACAACCTTTCCGTTTTTAAGGTTTTTAACATCAAATTTTCCTAAGAAAGAATGTCTGTAGATTGGCTCGCTTTCTTTTAGAAGTAAAATTTGAGATTCGTCATCAGAAAAAGTGTAAGATTCAAAATTGCCATCAACGATATTTCCTGATTTTGTCGATGTTTTATAAGAATATTTTGCTATTCCACCTTTTTCAATCGTTGCATAATTTTCGCCATCTTTCAGCGAGGCAATTCCAGCAATACCTTTTCCTCTGTAGTAACCAGAATATATTTTGTCTAATGTAATTTCTTGTGCTCTAAGGTTATAGAATGCTGCAATCGCCAAACTGGATAGTATTATCTTTTTCATTATAAATAATTGGAATTAACTTTCGTAAAGATACAGATTTTGCCAATATATTAAGGATATGTAAATAGTTTTCCATAAGTCTTGGCAGAATTCTTGTATGTTTTTAAAAATACCAAAAATAATGTACTATGGAAAATACTGATATTAGAAGTCGTCTTACAAAGTTTGAGTTTGACAATGAAGTGCTTTATACTAAATTTAATTCTTATGCTGAGGCAGAACAATTTGCAAACGAGAACAACGGAAAATTAACAGAAGTTGGTTTTCTCGATGGTAACGATAATCCTGTTTTTGATGATTCAGCGGGTTTAATCGCTAAAAAAGATTATTTCGCAGCAGAACCTAACCCGAATTATGAGATTATCCATTCTGGAAATCCCTTGTTCAAAGAGCTTGTAGCAAAATATGTCAAAAGAGATTCCGAAATTACAGATAAAAGCGTCGAAGAAGAATTATTGTCAGATTCTGATCCTTTAATCTCTGAAGATGGCGTTTTTGTCATTGATAAAAAAGGAGAAATCCAGAAAGTAACTTCAAGAGAACGTGTGCGTTATTTGATGCATACGAAAGTTTACGAACTTGGCGTTTTAATTCCTAAATCTTAGAAAAAATGACAACTCGAAAATATTCCAAAAAAGCGCAAGAGAAAATTGGTGAGGTGATGCACGAGTTTAAAGAAGGAAAATTAAAATCTAGCTCTGGCAAAAAAGTAACTAATAGACAACAAGCGATTGCTATTGGCATATCGGAGGCTCGTGATGAGAGGTTGAAGGTTCCCAAAGATTCTACAACCAAGAAAAAATAATGTAAAAGTCAACTTTGGTTGGCTTTTTTTGTGTCTAATCTCATTTTGCGACTATTATAATTTATTAGTAATTTTGCAACCTTATGACAGAACGAATTCAACAGCCTAACACGGTGGCTTTCCATACTTTAGGATGTAAACTTAATTTTGCAGAAACTTCAACAATCGCCCGTCAATTGACGGACGCGGGTTATGATAAAGTGGAGTTTGATCAACCTGCGAAAGTCTATATTATTAATACATGTTCGGTGACCGAAAATGCAGATAGAGAATGTAAGCTTCACGTAAAACGTGCGATGAAGGCTAATCCGGAAGGTTTGGTGGCAGTTATCGGTTGTTATGCGCAGTTAAAACCTGAAGAAATTTCGAATATCGAAGGCGTCGATTTGGTGCTTGGTGCCAAAGAGAAATTTAATATTTTAAGTTATCTCAACGATTTAGAAAAGGCTGAAAGTACGGCAGAGATTCATTCTTGTGAAATTGATGAAGCCGATTTTTTCATTGGTTCGTATTCGATTGGAGATCGTACGCGAGCTTTTCTTAAAGTACAAGATGGTTGCGATTATAAATGTACTTATTGCACAATTCCTTTAGCTAGAGGGATTTCTAGAAGCGACACTATCGAAAATGTTGTGAATAACGCTAAAGAAATTGCAGCGAAAGATATTAAAGAAATCGTCTTGACCGGTGTTAATATTGGCGATTACGGAAAAGGCGAATTCGGAAACAAAAAACATGAGCATACTTTTTTGGATTTAATTTCAGAATTGGATAAAGTTGACGGTATCGAACGAATTAGAATCTCTTCTATTGAACCAAATTTGTTAAAAGACGAGAGCATCGAGTTGGTATCGAAAAGTAGAAGTTTTGTGCCGCATTTTCATATTCCGTTGCAGTCGGGAAGCGATGATATTTTGAAAAAGATGAAACGCCGTTATTTGACGAGTCTTTATCAAAATAGGGTTTCAAAAATTCGTGATGTGATGCCTGATGCTTGTATTGGTGTGGACGTTATTGTTGGTTTTCCTGGTGAGACCGAAGAAAAGTTTATGGAAACTTATAATTTCTTGAATGATTTGCCAATCAGTTATCTTCATGTTTTTACTTATTCTGAAAGAGAAAATACAGAAGCAAGTGATATGGATGGTGTTGTGCCAATCCCAGAACGTAAAAAGCGTAATAAAATGCTTCGTATTTTATCGGAGAAAAAGAAAATGGCTTTTTATCAAACGCAATTGGGTAAGACCTTGCCAGTTCTTTGGGAGCATGAAAACAAAAATGACTTTATGTATGGTTTTACAGAGAATTATGTTCGTGTTAGAAAAGCATTTGATATCAATTCTGTTAATCAAATAGAAATGTTAAAACTTACGAAGATCGATGAAGAAGGTGTTGTTGCAGTAGAGGCTGCTTTCGAAGATTTCTTAGCAAAGATTTAAAAAAATATACTTTAGATAAATAAAAAAGAGAGTCAAATATTTGACTCTCTTTTTTTATGTTTTAAAACCAAAGATTAAGGTTTTGGTCTCGTAATACTTTTATAAACTTGGAAGTTAAATACAAAAGTTCTGTTTCGCATATCAACTAAAGGATATGTTGACGCTTGATAATATTTATCTCTTGCAAATGCAGCCCTAGAAGGCACAATAATGATACCCTGTAAGTTAGGTGTTGTAGAATCATCCACTTCAGTTGATTTAAAATGTTGTAAAGCTTCTGTAAAACCTTCAATTTGATAAAAATTACGGTCTGTATTATTGTTGTCAGCCATAAACTTCTCAGTTACATAATAATAAGGTGGGTCAACTTGTACGTTTCCAGACCCAAAAATGTCATTTGAGAAAACTGTTCCGTAACGGAATTTAACTTCATTATCCTCATTAGTTGCCCAATACGTTGTCGTTGTGCTCATTATTCTCAAACTATCTGTTGGTGCGATCGTCTTACCTGGATCTGGTTGCGCATTAGCTCTTTTAATAATGATAGTACCGTTAGATAGCGTTTCTTTTGGGTAAGTGGAAAGTTTAGCTTCATTATCGTCATCAGCACTTGTTGTACTAAACGCTTTAACATTACCTTGTGCATCGAAATAATTATTATCTAGAAACTTGGTAATCGCTTGGTCATCGTATTGATTTTGCACATCAATTGTTGGCTCCGTATAGACTGGAGCGTCATCTGCATTGTCTTTCTTACAGCTCTGTAGTGCTAGTGCACATACTGCAAAACCGAATAATATTTTTTTCATTTTTGAATTTAATCTTAAATTGCCGATTATTTAACGGAGCAAAAGTATAAAAAATATGCGAATTGATAAATTTTTGTGGAGTGTTCGATTTTATAAGACAAGAAGTATTGCCGCTGACGAGATCAAAAAGAATCGTGTAAGCATTGGTGCATCGCCTGTAAAGTCTTCTAAAGAGGTGAAAGTTGGCGATATTATAAAAATTAGAAAAAATCAAATCGATTATAAAATTGAAGTTTTACAAATTCCCAAAAGTAGAATTGGCGCTAAGTTTGTGACTTTGCATGTTATCGATAGAACGGATAAAGAACAATACGAAATTTTGAAAATGCGTCAAAGCTCCCAAAACTATTACAGAAATAGAGGAGAAGGTCGACCAACTAAAAAAGATCGACGAGAGATTGAAGGCTTCCTAGATGTGGAAGGAGACGAAGAAGAATTGATGGATGAAGAATCTTGGGATCAGTTTTTCACTGAAATAAAAGAAGACGAGGATAATTAATTCTCGTCTTCTTGTTTTTATCTTATATCTAAAGTCGTAATAATCTCATCAACTATTTCTTCTGGTGACTTATTATTTGTGTTTATTGTGTAATTTGCTTGCGAGTAAAAAGTATTTCTCTCAAAAAGATGTTTTGCAATAAACTCTGGAAGTTCTTCATCGGATAATCTTGCAATGAGTGGACGTTTTGCCTT
This sequence comes from Soonwooa sp. T0.1_25, assembly GCF_057652215.1. Classification (NCBI taxonomy): domain Bacteria; kingdom Pseudomonadati; phylum Bacteroidota; class Flavobacteriia; order Flavobacteriales; family Weeksellaceae; genus Soonwooa; species Soonwooa sp. T0.1_25. The sequence goes on from NZ_JBYFBZ010000005.1 coordinate 48,821, forward strand.
TTGTCGCAACAATCTTTCTGCTAATGTACCAACAGAAGCTTGTAGAAAGATACTTTTCGATTTTTGGTTGATAAGTTCCATATTGTTGTAATAGACAGGAGTGCCACCGCCAAGACTCAAAACAATATTATCATCAAGTTTTAATATTTCTTCAAGAATTGATTTTTCTTCCTTCCTAAAGAAGATTTCGCCACGCTCAGCGAAGATTTCGGAAATTTTTTTCTGATGTTTCAAAATTATTTGCTGATCAAGGTCAATTAATTTGAAATTTATTTTCTGGCTTAAGAGTTTGGAAATGTGTGATTTTCCGCTTCCCATGTAGCCGATAAGGGAAATTATCATGTTTTTATTTTCAACAAATTTCGAAAAAAATTTTGAGAATCAAAAAAAAGTTATATCTTTGCACCACTAAAAACAAGGGATGTTACTCGAATGTGATAACGCAACTTGTTGAAGTGGCCGACTCGGTAGCTCAGCTGGTAGAGCAATACACTTTTAATGTATGGGTCCTGGGTTCGAATCCCAGCCGGGTCACTAGCTTAAAAAATTTGAAATAAAGATTTACTCTTTAGCAAAGATTTTAAGCCTGCGTGGTGAAATTGGTAGACACGCCATCTTGAGGGGGTGGTTTCCTAAGGATGTGCTGGTTCGAGTCCAGTCGCAGGCACAAGCAAAAAACTAGAATAAGCAATTATTCAAGACTCGGTAGCTCAGCTGGTAGAGCAATACACTTTTAATGTATGGGTCCTGGGTTCGAATCCCAGCCGGGTCACAAATTTACCTCATAGTAAATTTTTTTCATATTAATATTTTGTGATTTGGTGTTTAGAAGCCTCCTGAATAAGGAGGCTTCTATGTTTTTATATCTATTGCAAAAAAAAACATCTGGACTTAATCCAGATGCATATTGTCAATTAATCTTACCTTGCCGACGTTAACAACCATAAAAGCGCGATAATTTTTATCTTTATAAAAGAAGTCTGTTTCTTTCAAGGTTTCTTCGTCTGCAATTAAAAAATATTCGAGTTCCATACCTTTTTGGTTTTCGACAATTTCTTCGACGCGATTTTTAATTTCAGGAATTGTAATAACTCGGAACCAATCATTCACTTTTTTTAAAGTTTGATAAATAATAGTGGACGCATTTCTTTCTTCTTCGCTAAGGCGCATGTTTCTCGAGCTCATCGCAAGACCGTCATCTTGCCTGTGGATTTTAACACCATGTATTTTTACAGAAAGTTTAAGATTGTCCACCAAAGCTTCGATAATTCTTAGTTGTTGAAAATCTTTTTCTCCAAAATAAGCATTGTCAGGTTGCACTTGTTCAAAAAGTCTTTCGATGACAGTGCCGACACCATCGAAGTGTCCTGGTCGCGCCGCACCTTCCATTTCGTTTTCCAAGCCATTGAAGTTGTAATTTTTGCTTTCAAGATTGCCAGGATAAATGTCTTCTACAGAAGGAACGTATACTGCATCTACTAATCCAGAAACATCTAGTTTTTCGATGTCTTTTTCTACTGTTCTTGGATATTTTTCGAGATCTTCAGGATTGTTAAACTGTGTTGGGTTTACAAAAATTGAAGAAATAACTAGGTTGTTTTCTTTTCTAGCTTCTTTATAAAGCGAAATATGTCCATCGTGTAAGGCGCCCATTGTTGGTGCAAACCCGATGCTTTTGTTTTGTTTTTTAGCTTCAGATACAAATTGTTCTAATTCGACTCTGTTATTTAGGATTTTCATAATCTTGTTAAAATTGAATGTAAAATTATAAAATGTATCTGTACAAAAGTTTTTTATTTGTTAAAAATTTATAAAATTAAATGTTAAATGCTTGATTTAGTGCGTATATAAGTGTGGTGGTTGACCAAATCGTGCTAAAAATTATTAAAATAAAACAATTGCAATAAATTTTTGTAATTTTGCAAAATAAAGTGTTTATACTTTTTAGACAATAAAATATATTATGCCGAATCAAAAGATTTTGTACGTTACAACAGAGATGTATCCTTACCATGAAGATTCTAACATGGGTAACATGGTCCACCAGATGGCTCTGAAAATGCATCAAGAAGGTAACGATGTGAGGGTTTTCATGCCAAGGTTTGGACAAATTAGTGAAAGAAAATTCCAACTACATGAGGTTATTAGGCTTTCAGGGATGAATATTATCATCAATGACTTAGATCAACCTTTGATTATTAAAGTAGCTTCGTTGCCAGGAGAAAGACTTCAGGTTTACTTTATCGACAACGAAGAGTATTTCAAAAGAAAGCAATTGTATTTTGATGACGAAGGAAAAGCTTTTGAGGATAACAACGAAAGAGCAGTTTTCTTTGCACGTGGTGTTATCGAAACTATCAAAAAACTTAACTGGGTGCCAGATGTAATCCATATCAATGGATGGATGGCTTCTCTTATTCCTATTTACTTAAAAACTTTTTATAAAGACGATACATATTTTAACGATACTAAGTTAGTTTTGTCTCTTTACAATGAAGAAAATTCTGAACTTGGAAGCAATAGTAAAGAAATTCTAACTTTTGATAATATTACAGAACTTACATCGTTAGATAATCCAAGTTTCTTAGGCTTTGTTAATGATAGTATGAACTATGTTGATTCTATTGTAAAAGGAGACGAATTTTTAGTAGAATCTTTAGAAGAGGCTTATGGACAAGCGTCGGCAAAGAAATCTGATTATCTAAGTGTAGATGCAATCGCGCAACTATATTAAATCGAAAAAACAAGAATGATAAATAAATTAAAAAGCCTAATTACATTAGGAAGTGCTTTAGTATTGACTTTGGCTGTTGTAAGTTGCGAATCGGATTTGGATAATCTTGGGGAGCAATTGTTTGATGGGAATAGTGCAGAAGGTGTTGAAACGGCTTATAGTATCGTTGGGTTTAATCATACTTATGGAGATGTTATAAGAACAGATGCTGGTAAATTAGGTTATGGAACTTTAGGAGCTTTCACAGAGCCTGTTTTCGGGATGCAAAAATCGTCTTATGTTAGTCAAGTACGTATGTCTACTGATAACGCTGATTTTGGTAAGAATGCTGTTTTGGATTCTGCTGTCTTAGTTATTAATCCGTTATACGAGAAAGATTCTGTTACAACGACAACCAAAGATGATTACATTTATCCAATCGGAAATGTAGAGGCAAAAAAAGTTGTTAATACTTATCCAGTTGCTAAATATGGTAAATATAAAATTGGAGGGAACAAAACTAGTTTTAAAATCAATGTTAAGGAGGTTAATGATTTCTTAGGTGCTTATGCTGATGAAAAATTATCTAATAAAACAGTAAATGTTGCATCAAACGTTCTAGGTTCAAAAGTATTCGACGGAACAATTAATTCAGTTGTTGTTACTAAAAAATCGGATAATTCCGAATTGTTAAATAGAGATGTTAGCTTAAGAATTCCTTTGGATAAAGATTTCTTCCAAACTAAAATTATTGCTAAAAATAAGCAGCTAGAATTAACGAGTGCTGCAAACTTTATTAGATATTTTAAAGGAGTTCAAATTTCTGTTGAAGAGAACGATGGTTATATTTTTAAATTTGATCCTTCTTCAGTTGCTATTAAATTATATTACAAAAATGACCTAACAGCGACAGATGGCACAGTAACGCGAAGTGAGTTGTTGCAATATGATTTGAGTTTAGGTGGAGTTAATGCGAAGTTTAACCAAATTGAATACAACAGAACTGGGACGCCTTATGCGGATGCAATTGCTGGTATCACTGAAGCTGGACAATCACAATTATTTGCTCAAGGTATGGGAGGAAGCGGTCTTACGGTTAGAATTCCTGCTCAGACTGTTGCGACTTTAAGAGATTTAAATAAAAATCAAAAAGTGGGTATTGTAACAGCTAAAATTAGATTATATACAGATGAATCTATTTGGAAAAATACGTTTGCAAAACCTTCTTATTTTACAGTTAAGGAAAAAGATGCGACCGATTTTTTAAGTGATATGACGGCACTTGCGAATACAACTTATACTTTAATTAGACCTTATAATTTAGATAAGGAAGATGCATATTACGATATTGGTATTACAAAAACCTTAAAAGACATTATTGAACAAGCTAAAGAACCAAAAGATTTAATAATCGATTTAGGAAGTTATTTATCGAGTTCGTCAACAGGATTGATGCTTGGTCTAGATTATACAGATCGTGCTTATACACCTAACAGAATTGTTTTAAAAGGTACAGATGCAAATAATGTTGGGAAAGAAATTGAAGCTAGCTTACTTAAGGACTATAAAAATATTCAGTTAAGAGTAGCTTATTCAAAAAAATTAATAAAATAAATTAATAACACAAAAAACATAAATTATGTGCGGAATTGTTGGATATACAGGTTTTAGAGATGCTTACGATATCGTAATTAGCGGATTAAGACGTTTAGAATATAGAGGTTATGATAGCGCAGGTATTGTAATCGATAATAACAATAATAAGCTTGAAGTAAAAAAAACTAAAGGCAAAGTTGATGACTTAGCAGAGATTTCTATAGGACTTCAAGGTATTGCACATGTGGGGATGGGGCACACTCGTTGGGCAACTCACGGTGTTCCAAGTGATAGAAATTCACATCCACATTTATCAAATAATGGTAAGATTGCATTAATCCACAACGGTATTATTGAAAATTATGATACTATAAAAACAATGCTTATTGGAAAAGGTTTCGAATTTCATTCAGAAACTGATACAGAGGTTTTAGTAAACTTAATTCAATATTTTACAGATAAAAATCCAGAGTTAGGATTTGCAGGCGCTGTTAGAGCTTCTCTTAACGAAGTCTATGGTGCATATGCAATTACTGTAATGCACGAAGATTTCCCAGGAGAACTTATTGTAGCTAGATTAGGGTCTCCTTTAGCTATTGGTCTTGGGGATAAAGAATTCTTCATTGCTTCTGATGCTTCTCCTTTTGTTGAATTTACAAAAGAGGCTGTTTACTTAGAAGAAGGTCACATGGCTACTATTTCTTTGGAAAATGGTGTTAATATTTTCACGATTAAAGACAACGAAAAAGTTGAACCAGCTATACAAGAATTAAGATTGAATCTTGAGCAAATCGAAAAAGGAGGTTACGAACATTTCATGCTAAAAGAAATTTTTGAGCAGCCTAAATCTATTCTTGATACCATGAGAGGACGCCTTCTTGTAAATGAAGGAATCATCAAAATGGCTGGTATTTGGGATCATCTTGAGCGTATCAACAAAGCTGAAAGAATTGTAATTATCGCTTGTGGTACTTCTTGGCATGCAGGTCTTATTGGAGAATATCTAATTGAAGAATTTGCAAGAATCCCTGTTGAAGTAGAATATGCCTCAGAATTTAGATATAGAAATCCAATAATTGGACCTAAAGATGTTGTTATTGCTATTTCTCAATCAGGTGAAACAGCCGACACAATGGCTGCTATCAAGCTTGCTAAAGAGAAGGGCGCTTTTGTATATGGTATTTGTAACGTTGTTGACTCATCAATAGCGAGAGTAACAGATGCGGGATCTTATACCCACGCAGGACCAGAAATTGGTGTTGCTTCAACAAAAGCATTTACTGCACAGTTAACAATTTTATCATTAATAGCTCTTAAATTAGGAAAACATAATGGTAATCTTGGTAATGCAGAATTTATGAGTTTAATTGCAGAATTAGACGCGATTCCGACTAAAGTGGAAGAGGTTTTACAATCTTCACATGAAGTTGCTAAAAACATTGCTAAACAATACGTTGATGCGACTAATTTCCTATATTTGGGTAGAGGATATAACTTCCCTTCAGCATTAGAAGGTGCACTTAAGTTAAAAGAAATTTCTTACATCCATGCAGAAGGCTATCCAGCTGCAGAAATGAAACACGGACCAATCGCGCTAATTGATGAGAACATGCCTATCGTTATTATTGCACCTAAACAAGGGCATTATGACAAAATTGTAAGTAACGTCCAAGAGATTAAAGCTAGAAAAGGACAAGTTATTGCAGTAGTTAATAAAGGTGATGTACAGGTAGCGTTAATGGCTGATCATGTAATAGAAATGCCAGAGACTTCAGAGTGTTTTTCACCGATTGTAGCTGCGATACCATTACAACTATTATCTTACTATATTGCAGTTTATAGAGGTGCAAATGTGGATCAACCTAGAAATCTTGCAAAATCGGTAACAGTTGAATAATTTTCGACATTAAAATAATATTAATTTAAAAAATGCGTTAAGGAAAATATTAATAGTTTTAAAAAAAATTATATATTTACCGCTTAATTTCATAGTATAGAATGAAAAGGATATTTCTAATATTATTATCTGCATCGGTTGTTGTATCTTGCTCAAAAGGGGGAGGTAAATCAGCAGGTAGACCAGGGGCAAAAACGAAAGGAGAATTAATTCCTGCAAAAAATGCCAAAACATTCATGTCAGAGCGTCCATTTGGGATGGTTCCAATTCCCGGAGGTTCTTTTGTTATGGGTATGACAGATATGGATTTTACCAATATGCCAGAAAAAGCAAATCCAAAAACTGTAACTGTATCATCATTCTTTATGGATGAAACTGAAGTTACTAACGCTGAATATAGAGAATTTATTAACTATGTTAGAGATTCTATTGCTAGAACATTGTTAGCTGAAGCTGCTGGAACAGGCGGATCAGAAAGTTCAACGGGGGCAAGTATTTCAGATTACGCTTATGCTTCAAAAAAAGGCGGTGATAATGTTACTCCTTATCAATCTTATCTTGAATCTCAAGGAGGTAGAGATGGGTATGACGAATCTAAAAAATTAGATTGGAAAGTTCCTTTGCATTGGAATACAGCTGCATATCCAGATGAGCAATATGCTGAGGTTTTAGAATCTATGTATGTAGCACCAGACAAGAGAATTAATAATGAAAGATTAATTGATACTAACAAACTAATGTATTCTTATCAGTGGGAAGATGTATCTTCTGCTGTTAAAGATAAAACCAGAGATGCTAGCTATCTTAAAAAAGAAAGTATTAAAGTTTATCCAGATACGACTGTTTGGGTTAAAGATTTTAATTACGCATATAACGAACCATTATTTGATCAATATTTTTGGCACCAAGCATACAAACAATATCCGGTTGTAGGGGTTACTTGGGATCAGGCAAGAGCTTTCTGTAATTTTAAAACTAAGATTAAGTCTGATTTTAATAGTAGCTTAAAGAAAAAGAAACAAAAGCCAATGAGCTTCCGTTTGCCAACTGAAGCCGAATGGGAGTTTGCTGCAAGAGGAGGTATCGAAAATGCTTCATATCCATGGGGAGGGCCGTATCTTCAAGATGATAGAGGTTGCTATTTAGCTAATTTCAAACCTAAAAGAGGAAATTATATTGAAGATGAGAAAAAGGGTACATATGTATATACTGCTCCTGTGAAGAAATTCCCAAGAAATGGGTATGGTCTTTATGACATGGCGGGTAACGTTTCGGAATGGACGGAATCTCCATATAATAATTCTACGTATGAGTTTTCTTCAACACTAAATCCTAATTTATCCAACCAAGCTTATAGAGAAGTTAAAAAAACTGTAAGAGGAGGTTCTTGGAAAGATGCTGGTTATTTATTGATGACAGGTTACAGAGATTGGGAAAGAAAGGACTCTGCCAGAAGCTATGTAGGATTCAGAACAATTCAAGATATCGCACAAGGGTCAGTCAAATTTAAGATGAAATCGACAAAATAAATTCAAAATACACAACTACTAACTATTACTAACTAAAATTTTTTTACCATGTTTAAAACTAAAGAAGCCAGAATGAATTTCTTTTATTCAATTGGCGCAGCGATTGTAATCTTAGGTGCATTATTTAAAATGACACACTGGAGTTTAGGTCCAATTTCTGGTAACGTAGCTCTTGCGGCTGGTCTAATTATGGAAGCGATTGTATTTATCGTGTTCGCATTTGATCCACCAAAAACTGAGGAAGCTTACCATTGGGAAAATGTATACCCTGAACTTTTAGATGAATCTGCTGAAAGAAAACCAAGGAAAGTTGTTAATCAAATTGTTGAGAACAAAGAATTAGAATTATCTTTATCTGATAAATTAGACAAAATGCTTGCTGATGCTAAATTAGATGTAAGCATGTTTGAAAGATTGAGAGGTGGAATCGAAAAATTCGGTGCTTCTGTAGATCAAATCAACCAAACTGTTGATGTTGGTGCTTCTACACATAAGTATAATGAGCAAATGAATCTTGCTGCTAGTCACCTGGAAAGTATGAATGCGCTTTATGCACTACAATTAGAGCATGGTAAAAAGCAATCAGAATTTAGCAAAAAATATGTTGAAGATATTCAAAAATCTGCTGAGCAATCTGAGAAATTCAACGAAGAATTACAAGGTTTAACTTCTAACTTATCTAGTCTTAATAGAGTATACGGCGGAATGCTATCTGCTATGAAGTCTTAATTTCCAGTTCATTTATTTATTAATTATTAAAATTTTTTAAAAATGGCACAAGGAAAACAGACGCCTCGTCAGAAGATGATTAACCTGATGTACTTGGTTTTCATCGCGATGCTTGCGATGCAAATTGACCAAGAAATCATCAGGTCATATAAGGACACCAACCAGTCTCTTACTGATACAAGAAATATGGTTGAAGAAAAGAATGATAAAATCTTCGAAAAAACTTTATTTGCGAAAGCTGCTGCTTCTCCAGAAGTATATGGTCCTTTGCAGGAACAATACAAAGGTCTAGAAGCTAAAACTGATGATCTTGTTAGTTTTATCGACGGATTGAAAGGTAAAATGAGCACTGCTGCGGAGTATGATCCAAACTTACCTTCAGAAGAAAGTTTCACTGCATTAAATAATACAGAGCCTGCGACAAAATTATTTTTTAATGATGGAGATGAAAAGAATCCATCAAAAACAGCTGCTGAACTAAAGACAAAAATGGATGATTTAAGAAATTATATCACCACAACTTTTGCTTCTAATCAACAGTTTGCAGATATTGCAAAGAGAGCTCAGAAGACTTTAGTTCCAGATTTCGTTAAAGGAGATAAGAGAGCTGCTGGCGGAAAAAATTGGATACAATATAAGTTTTACAATCAGCCACTTATTGCTGCTTTGTCTAACTTAGAAGTTATTCAATCAGAAGCTAGAAATCTACAGTCAGATGCAATCTCTTCAATGTTACAAGAGAAAGTTGATGCAGATATTAAGTTTGATGCTTACGAAGCTTTAGTACAAGGTCCAAAACAAGTATTGCAAGGGTCTCCGCAAGAGGTTAAAGTTGCAATTGGTACAAGAGCAAGTGCAATCCCAGGTCTACAAATTACAGGTGTTAGCCGTATAGAAAATGGTCAAGGTATTGCAACGCTTAATGCTGGTGCTGTTGGTCCTCAAGCTTTAAGAGGTGAAATTAAATTTACTGATAAAAACGGAAAAGTTCATTCTTTACCATACGAGCATACTTATGATGTAATCGCAGGTGTACAAGAACTTAAAGCTCAAAAAGGAGCTTTACTTTCTGCTGATAAGATGAATGTATTATATAGAGGTCTTCCTAACCCAGTTTCTGGATCTATCTTAGGTGCTTCTGGTAATATTTCGCTTTCTGCTTCTGGAGCATCAGTTGGTGGAGGTAACGGTAAATGGACTGTAACACCTTCTTCAGGTAACGAAGTAACTTTAACAATTTCTGGTAAAGATCCTAAAGGGGCTACAATTTCTCAACCTTTCAAATTTAGAGTTAAGAATGTACCACCACCAGTTGGACAAATTAGAGGTAGAAATGTTGTGGCTATGCCAGCAAGTTCTATTGCTAACCAATCAGTAACTGTTGCTATGCCAGACTTTGACTTCCCAGTAAGTTTTTCTGTTAATAGCTTCATGTTCAAAGTTCCTGGTAAAGCTGCGATGAGAGTTAACGGAAGTTCTCTTAGCGCTGTAGAAGGTTTAACAAAAGGTCTTAGATCAGGTGATATCGCAATTGTTTTTGATATCCAAGCTACTGCAACTGGATTAGGAGGACAAGTTCTTCAAAACATTCCAGGTATTGCAATAAATGTTCAATAACAACGTTAAATAAAAAAAGAATTTGATTGGTTTTCGAATCAATATTAATAATGATTTATGAAAAAAATAGTTTTTAATTTTCTATTACTTTCTTCTAGTTTCGCGTTAGCTCAAACTAGTGTTCTCAATGCAACTTCTCCTGAAAAATTTAGACAAGAAAGAGAGGCAAAGAAAGATAGTCTGGCAGCACCTTTAAAGTATGGATTTATCGAAGATAAAGACGTCCTTAAAAGCATGGTGGTCTGGGAAATTATTGATATGAATGATAAAATCAATCAACCTTTTTATCATAATAATGATGGATTAGTTGCTCAAAACAAATCTTTATATCAAGTTCTTATTGATGCAGTTACTAGTGGTAAAATTGCAGAAGTTTACTCTGACGAGAATTTTACAACAAGATTAACACCTGAAGGTATTGCAGCATCTACGTCAGCTATTAATGTAGATAACTACTTTGTTCAGTTGATGAACGAAGGTAAGATAGATGACAAAAATGTCACTAAAACATTAAAGGGTTACAAGTCTGTTATGAACGAGGATGATGCTAGTATTAATGCGCTTAAAGGTTACTATAGTACTAGACTACAAGATGTTTATAAAGATGGAAAAGATAACGTAATTGTTAAATTGGATGGTAGTCACTTTAAAGTTACTCAGAATGAAATCGTTGCCAATGTTGACCAAATTAAAACTAGCACTGAGAATGTTAAGTTATTAAAGATTATGGGACAATGGTACATTGACAAAAGAGATAGCCAGTTGAAATATCGTTTGCTAGGTATCTGTGCTATGGGACCAGATCCTAACGGTGCTAAAGCTCAAGCTTCGATTACAAGTTCTCAAATTGAGAGTGGTGTAACACCAGAAGCTGCAGCTCCAGATTCAATTGATTTATTCTGGGTGTTCTATCCAGACGCTAGAAAGGTATTATCTAGTAACTATATCTTCAATTCCAAGAACACAACTTCTGACATTACTTTTGACGATGTGTTAAATGCAAGAAGATTCTCTTCAATCATTTATAAATCAGATAACGGTCAAGGAAGAGGTGGTAGTGGTATCATTGAAGATTACGTTCCTGATGATGCTAATGGTCAAATTGAAGAAAGTGACAGAATTAGAGCTCGTATTCTGCAAATGGAGAACGACCTTTGGAATTATTAAGAATATTATTTCTAATTATACAAAACCTGAGTATCTTTATACTCAGGTTTTTTTATTATGAAGCTAGACTATATTATCGTTGGAGGAGGCTATGCGGGCGTAATGTTTGCGCACCAACTTATTAAAAATAATAAATCTTTTATTTTAATTTCTGATGGCGTTAGGTCAGCATCGGAGATTTCTGCTGGCGTTTGTAATCCAGTTGTTTTAAAACGTTTTACGGGCGTATGGAATGCTAAGAATGAAATAGAAACTGTCCGAAGCAACTTTTCAGAGATGGAAACTTATCTTGGTCAAAATTTCATCAATTCAGAAAATCTTGTTCGTATTTTCCATGATGATGTAGAGCGTGATCTTTGGCTTAAAAAATCAGAAAATGAAGATTTAAAAGATTTCCTCGATACAGATTTTATTAAACTCAAATCTGTTAAAAATGAATATCTATCTGGTAGAGTTCATGATTCTTTGAGAGTTGATGTCAAAGCTTTTTTTCGGAGTTTTTATTCCTATTTAGAAAAAAATAAATTATGGTTAAAAGAAGCTTTTGATTTTTCTGAATTAAATTTAGAAACCAATACCTATAAAGATTTTCGTTTTGATAAAATTGTTTTTTGCGAAGGTGTTAATGTCAACAACAATCCTTATTTTTCTAATCTTCCTGTTAAAGGCAATCGTGGACATTCGATTTTAATTTCTTCGGATGTAGAAGTTGATCCTTATATTATTAAAAAGAAATTTTTTTTGTTTAAAACAAATCAGAAGCAATTTTTTGTTGGTGGAACTTATGAATGGGATCAAACTGTTCTAGAGATTATTCCAGAATCTGTTAATAAGCTAACGTCGGGACTTGAAGAGATTTTCGATAAAGAATATAAAATCGATGAAGTCAATGTCGCTTTTCGAGCAGTTGTCCATGATAGAAGACCTATTCTTGGTCGTCATGCAGAACATGAAAACATGTTTGTCTTAAACGGAATGGGCGCTCGAGGTGTTATGAATTCCTGTTTCTTTTCTAAACAATTATTTGAACATATTGAAGTCGGGAAAGATATTTTTCCTGTAGTTGATGTTAAACGATTTCAATAAAAAAAGCGACTTAAGTCGCTTTTTTTGTTATCCTCTTGCTCTTTCTAGCAGGACCATCATCATCAAACTAAGTGTACAAAGTGATTCTTGATCGTCTGGTATGTCAACCAATCTATCGAGTACAAATCGACGTCCTAACAAAGATGGGGTTTTCTTTAGTCTAAAAATAATTTGACCATTTTGATCTTTAACAATATAAGCTGGGTTAAGGAAATATCCTGTAAACATCCCGATTAATGGCAATTCTCCAACAAATGAATCCCACATTTTAACCCAAGGATTTTCTTCTGTTATAGTGAAAAGATTCTCCCCACGATTATCCAAAATATTATATGTTGCACGCCAAAAAGAGCGCAATCCTTTTCTTGCAACTTTTCCAATTTCAGTGTTGGTAGTAGGGTCAGTTATTGCGTAAGAAGCATTAAAATCTATCCATTTATTAGCTTTAATGGTATACAAAACTTGATTTTTTGCATCGCTATCAAAAACTTGTACGTCGTCTTTTAGTTTAAAAATTTTTGAACGGACATAAGCCTGCATTTGACCATTTTTGTCAGTAATCGTAAAATCGCTCGCAAGTGTTGTTACTTTGAACTTAAACTCAAGAGGATACTGTAAATTTTTCATTTGTTTTATTTTTGCGGATTAAATATAGATTATTTTTTTGAGAATTTATTTTTATTCAACGTTACAATTCTGTAATTTCTTTTACATTGTTTATCTTTGCATCGTAAAAATTTAGAATGAATAAGTATATTAAATTTGTAATAGCAGCCATATTTATCGGCTTTGGTATATTTTTAATGTTTAACCGAAATATCGGATGGGGAATTGTAATGGTAATTTTAGCTGCTATTCCGATTCTATTGTTTTATAAAAACGAATATATCTTGTTGGCATTTTGGCAACTTAGAAAGCAAAATTTTGAAAAAGCAAATCAGTTTTTATCAAATATTAAAAATTTTGAAAGTCAACTTCATAAAAGTCAATATGGTTATTACCATTATTTAATTGGACTTACAACAGCGCAAGAAAATAACCCAGCAAAAACAGAAGCTCTTATGAAGAAGGCTTTAGATTATGGACTGAATATGAAGCACGATCGTGCGATGGCGACGCTTAATCTTGCTGCTGGTGCTATGTCGAAAGGTAGAAGACAAGAAGCAACTAAACTTTTGGAAGAAGCAAAAAGCCTTGATTCGGCTGGGATGATGACCGACCAAATTAAAATGTTAAAAGAACAACTGAAAATGCCATCGATGCAAAAACATATGCATAATCCACATATGAGACAAAGAGGCAAATTCCACTAAAATATAAGCTCCGAAATTTTTCGGAGCTTTTTTTATTTTACATTTCAGAATTGTTGGGCGTATCGTAGAATTTAGGCATTTGCCAATGATATTTGACCGCGAGAGATCGAATAGCAACAATTAATAAAATTGTAAAAACCTGAACAAAAGTGTAACTTAGGTTAGCATATTTTACAAGTAGTAAAAAAACTGCGCCACCAATGATACATGCGGTTGCATAGATTTCTTTTCTAAAAATTAACGGAATTCTATTCAATAAAATATCTCTTATAATTCCACCAAAACAACCTGTTATCGTCCCAAGAATAATACAAATAAGCGGATGAAGTTCTGCAGTTAAACCTTTTTGTACACCGATTATAGTAAAAAGCCCTAGTCCAAAACTATCGAATATAAACAATGTGACTTGGAAGTTTTTCTCTAAAGATTTAAAAATCATTGAGACAACACTGGTAATCAAAATAATGCTACACATGCGTAGATCGTGCATCCAAAAAACGGGAACATCCAAAAGTAAATCCCGCACCGTACCACCACCAACAGAAGTGATAAATGCTATAATGATAACACCGAATGGATCCAAACGTTTCTGCATTGCCGCGAAACTTCCCGACATGGCGAAGGCAATTGTCCCAAGGACTTCTATCATGAAACTAAACTGTTCGTGCATAAAAAACGCTTATTTCAATTCAACAACAACTGGACAATGATCAGAATGTTTTACTTCTGGTAAAATTACAGCGCGCGAAAGTCGATTTTCCAAAGTTTTTGAAACCATATTATAATCTATTCTCCAGCCTTTGTTACGCTCGCGCGACGCCGCACGATAACTCCACCAAGAATATTGATCGGGTTGATTATTAAAGAATCTGAAACTATCTATTAATCCACATTCGTCCATAAATTTAGTCATCCACTCGCGTTCCATTGGTAGAAACCCAGAAACATTTGCAAGTCGCACAGGATCATGAATATCGATAGCTTCGTGACAAATATTATAATCTCCCGAAATAATAAGATTTGGGATTGTCTTTTTTAATTCTTTAATATAACTTAAAAAATCGTAGCAGAATTGCATTTTAAACTCCAATCGATCGATATTTGAAGCCGACGGTACATAGACTGATATTACCGAAAAATCGTCAAAATCAGCTCGGATAATACGTCCTTCATTGTCAAAACTTTCGATGCCACAACCATAGACAACATGGTTTGGTTTTATTTTGGAAGCGATACCAACACCGCTGTAACCTTTTCTAATTGCCGAATGCCAATAACTGTGATAGCCAGCTTTTTCAAAACTTTCGATGTCAATTTGGTTGTTACCCGCTTTGCTTTCTTGGATACAGATGACGTCGGGATTCGCCAAAGTCAACCATCCGAGAAAGTCTTTAGTAAAAGCAGCACGAATGCCGTTAACGTTATAAGAAATAATTTTCATTCTTGTTTTTCTAATGGCAAAGGTCGGAAATATGTTTGGCTTTTGAAGAATGCCTTTAAAATTTAAATTTATTTTAAAATAAATTTTAAATCATTCTCACAATTTTAATGAACTACCAAATGTATTTACTGCTTTTTGAAAGTCCAAGTTCCTATTTTATCACCTTTTTTCCAAGTACCAGAATTTTGATTAAGATTTCCATAAAGATGAAATCCAGAATTAACCGAAAGAACACTTAACAAGCCGCCATCGTCCAAAACTGCTCCTCCTATAATCTCATCTTCTATCCCATAAGTACCAGATATATATCCATTTTTTATTACTTTAAAGGAAACATTACCACTTTCTGCTCCATTATAAGTGCCAACCCAATTACCCATGTATCTTGAGGTGTAATTGTTTTGTTGTTCTTTTTCAATACGGCGTTCTAACATATATTCACAAGACATCAGGCTGAAAAGTATTGGTAAAGAAATAACATTTAAGATGTTCTTTTTTAGTAATCGTTTTGTCATAATTTATTTTGTTTTTTGAAAGTAAAGTTTAGATGGTGTTAACTGACTTTTTGATTTTTCAAAAATAAATTAAATATCAATCTGTTTGGAATATATTTTTTAGAAGCTAAAACTTGTTTTCTTTTAAATCAATTAAAAATAAAAAAGGCGGAAAAAATCAAAGATTTTTTCCGCCAGTAACCCAAATTTAAATAAACTATGAAAAAAACTATTTGGGTTCCAAAATACTAAATGGGATAATCATTT
Source organism: Soonwooa sp. T0.1_25 (assembly GCF_057652215.1). NCBI lineage: Bacteria > Pseudomonadati > Bacteroidota > Flavobacteriia > Flavobacteriales > Weeksellaceae > Soonwooa > Soonwooa sp. T0.1_25. The sequence continues at coordinate 64,670 of NZ_JBYFBZ010000005.1, forward strand.
CTTCCAAAGAGATCCCACCGTGTTGGTATGTCTCCTTGTAATAGTTGACGAAATGATTGTAATTTTTCGGATAAGCCAAGAAAATATTGTTCTTCGCAAAAATATATTTTGAACTTAAATTTCCTTTCGGTAAAAATATTTTTTCGGGATTGTTAATCGCCCAAACATCGCTGTCGTCGTAGGTTAAGCTACGTCCAGTTTTGTAACGGATGTTAGTCGAGGTTTCTCTATCGCCGACAACTTTACTAGGTTTTTTAACATAGACAGTGCCGTGGTCGGTCGTTATAACCAACTTAAATCCATTTTCTGCAGCCGTTTTAATAATTTTTAAAAGTGATGAATTTTCGAACCAGTTATAAGTCAACGATCGGAAAGTTTTGTCATCTCTAATTAATTGATCGACAATATTATTATCTGTTTTCGCGTGAGATAGGATATCGATAAAGTTGTAGACAATAACCAAAAGATCATTATTCTTATGTTGATTAAAATCGTCTAGTATTTTTCTTTCAAAATCGGCGTTAAGTATTTTAAGATACTTCATGGATTTTCCTGATAAACCAAGACGCTTCATTTGATCTTCCAAAAACTCTCTTTCGTATTCGTTTTTGTTACCTTCTTCGTTGTCATTGAACCATTTGTCTGGGAAACGTTTTTCGATCTCAGAAGGCATTAATCCTGCAAAAAAAGAGTTTCTTGCATATTGCGTTGCAGTCGGAAGAATACTGAAATAATAATCTTCGGAAGTTTTGTTGTAGAATCTTGCAAAAAGCGGCTCAATCACCTTCCATTGATCATAACGAAGGTTGTCAATCATAAGTAACAGGACTTTGTCGTCAGCCAATTCGGGTTTCACTTTTTCTTTAAAAAGCGTGTGGCTCATGCTAGGTTTATCTTGATCGTGTAACCAATCTTCGTAATTTTTTTCGATGAATTTTGAAAACTGAATATTAGCTTCTTCTTTCTGCGATTGTAAAAGATCTGCAAACTCGCTATCAAAAACCTTATCGAATTTAATTTCCCAATTAAGGATTTTCTTGTAATATTCGGCCCAATCCTGGAAAGTTCTTAGATAGGATAATTCCATACTCAAGTTACGGAACTCTTGCTGATATTCGGTAATTGTTCTTTGTTCTACCAGATTTTCGCTTTGTAGGTTCTTTTTTAATGATAATAAAATTTGGTTCGGGTTAACAGGCTTCAAGATATAATCGGCGATTTGCGATCCAATAGCTTGTTCCATAATATGCTCTTCCTCACTCTTAGTTACCATTACGATCTTAAGACTATTATCTTTTTCTTTAATCATTGGGATAGCCTCAAGTCCCGAAATTCCTGGCATATTTTCGTCCAATAATGTCAGCTGAAATTTTTCTTTTTCAATAAGTTCTAGTGCTTCATTAACATTGTTAACTGGTGTGACTTTGTAGCCTTTATTTTCCAAAAACACGATATGTGGTTTTAGTAAATCAACTTCATCATCTATCCATAAAATTTTTTCTGACATAGTTTTAGGGTATAATTTGTATTCGAACGGTATCAAAAGTACGACCAAATTATCTTAAGTTTAAATTAAAAAGCCTCTGCTTATCGTTAAAATAAGTTAATGTTGTAAAAAAGAAAAACTCAGACCGAAGTCTGAGTTGTTAGTTGGAATAAGACATCAATTCTTCTTTGTTTGAATTGACGAGCTTGAATTCTAAGTACTTGAATGAATCTCGTGGGATAATGGTTACCCATTTTTTGTATCTAAGGAACCATCTGTTTTGGATGCTCATAAGTCCTTTGGTAAGGTAAGCCTCTACAAATGGATGGACGTGAAGATACAATTTGCCCTTTTCCTTTTGGATAATGTTTCTGATAGATTCTTCCATGCGCTCTACGATAACGATTGGCGCAGCGATTTCTCCGTCTTTGTTCGGATTTTCTTCCTTGGTTTCAATATATTTTTCTGGACGTACCCTTTGTCTTGTCATTTGGATAAGTCCGAATTTGCTAGGTGGTAAAACTTTATGCTTAGCTTTATCACGTTTGAGCTCATCTCGGAAATGCTCATATAATTCTTTTCGATGTTCGGGATCTGTCATGTCGATAAAGTCAATGACGATGATACCTCCCATGTCTCGCAATCTTAATTGTCGGGCAATTTCTGTGGCTGCCATTTTGTTGACATTAAGTGCATGACCTTTATTGGTAGTAGCTGACGAAATATTGTTACCAGAGTTGACGTCAACAACGTGCAGTGCTTCTGTATGTTCTATTACAAGATAGGCACCTTTTGAGCTAGGGATATTAACATTTTTCCCGAAACTTTGTTTTAGTTGTTTTTCAACGTTGTAATACTCCAAAAGCGGAGTAGGAGAGTCGTAAAACTGAACAATATTTTTACTTTCTGGCGCGATAACTTCTAGATAATTTTTCATATCGCGAACCATACTTTCGTCGTCACATATAATGTTGACAAAATCTTGGTTGAAGTTATCTCTCAAGATGGATGAGGCTTTGTCTTCCTCACTTAACAATTTGCTTGGTACTTTATTTTTTTGAATGTTTTTGAAACAATCGTCCCATTTTTCGATAAGCTGATTCATATCATTATGAAGTTCCGCTACCTTTTTACCTTCGGCAACGGTTCTTATAATAACTCCGAAACCTTCTGGACGAATACTTTCTATTAAAGTCCTAAGTCTTTCTTTTTCTGCTGGATCTTTTACTTTTTTTGAAATCGAAATTTTATTATCAAAAGGTATAAGTACCAAAAAACGACCAGTTAACGATATTTGTGTAGAAATACGTGGTCCTTTTGTTGAGATGGGTTCTTTTGTTATTTGGATAAGAACGAGATCTCCAGCAGTGGCAACTTTGTCTATAGTACCATTTTTATCAATAACTTTCTGTACTGCAAAGTCTTTAAGTTTTGACGTGTTTTGTCTTTTTGCAATCGTGTCTTTCAAGAATTTCTGATAAGACAAAAATTGCGGTCCCAGATCCTGATAATGCAAAAATGCGTCTTTGCCGTATCCGATGTTGACAAATGCTGCATTAAGGTTGGGCGCCAGTTTTTTTATTTTTCCAAGGAATAGATCTCCAACGACAAAGTCAGACTCTGACTCGATCTCGTGGAGCTCGAACAATCTACCGTCTTCTAACAGGGCAATCTGTGAAGAATCATTCTCATGCGAAATGATTAATTCTTTCTTCATAAATTTTGTTTTAATAATTGCCTTTTACGAAAGACATCAATAGTCAATTTTTTGCCAATTTGGCGTTGTACTTGTGTATGTAGAAAACAAAATATAGTCGGCGAAAAACACCAACTATATTTATATTTATATGACTGAGCGTCAGAATGTTACTTCTTCTTCTTGTGTCTGTTTTGTCTTCTTCTTTTCTTTCTTTTGTGGGTAGCAACCTTGTGTCTTTTTCTTTTCTTTCCGCTTGGCATAATTTAGAAATTTTATTATAAGTTAATATTAATTTAATTAGTTCTTTACTGCAACTTTCGTTTTTACTTTTTCAACAAAAGTTTTTGATGGTTTGAAAGCCGGAATATTGTGTGCCGGAATTTCAATTGCAACATTTTTAGAAATGTTTCTTCCCGTTTTAGCCGCTCTAGTTTTAATAACGAATGATCCAAAACCTCTTAGATAAACATTGTCTCCATTATACATCGATGTTCTTATCTCTTGCATGAATGCCTCGATAACCTTCTGAGTATCATTTTTTTCTACGCCTAATTTATTTGAGATGATGTTTACCAATTCTGCCTTTGTCATTTCCTTTTTTGTTTATAATTTTGGTGTGCAAATATAAAACATATTTTTGAAAACTTACAAACAAAAGACTGATTTTCTTTATATTGGCGTTAAGCTACTTAAATGGTATCAAACCCATAAACGTGACCTTCCTTGGCGCAAAAGTATAAATCCTTATAATATTTGGATTAGCGAAGTCGTGTTACAACAGACGCAAGTCAAACAAGGTATGCAACATTATCTCAATTTTGTAGAGCGTTTTCCTGATGTTGATGCGCTTGCAAATGCAGATGAAGAGGAAGTTTTGCTTTATTGGAAAGGGCTTGGTTATTATTCTCGTGCTCTTAATCTTCACAAAGCGGCGAAGCAATTGGTAGTCGATTACAATTCAGAATTTCCTAAGACTTATTCCGAATTATTAAAACTAAAAGGTGTTGGCAAATACACTGCAGCGGCGATTGCAAGTATTTCGTTTCTTGAGAAGGTTGCGGCGGTGGACGGTAATTTTTATCGCGTCTTGTCGAGGTTATTTGCTGATGATTTTGATATTTCTAATTCTAGAGCTTTTCAATATTTTTCAGAACTGGCAGAATTAATTATGCCTGAAAAAGATGCAGGTTGTTTTAACCAAGCGATGATGGATCTGGGTTCAGAAGTTTGTAAACCCAAGAATCCACTTTGCTCGGATTGTCCTTTGCAAGATGATTGTCACGCGTTTGCTATCGGAAAAATTAATCAATTTCCTGTTAAACTTAAAAAAACAAAAGTTGAAAATTTAGCCTTAAGTTATCAATTCGTTTATCATGATGACCAGTTTTTAGTTAAACAACGTGACACGTCAGATATTTGGAAAAAATTGTTTGAGTTTCCAAAGAGTTTAGATTTTAATGGAATTGATTTTATTGAAGAACATGAGAAGGTTATTCAACATAAATTAACACATCGCAATTTAGAAATTTCGATTTCTAAAATTTTAATACCAAATAAATCCGATTTTGATAAACTAAAAACTGAAAATGATTTTTTAAGTTTTAGTTTTACTGAAGCCGAACAAAAGTCTTTTCCAAAACCTCTACACGATTATTATATTAAATACTTTTCATCATAAATTGAATTAAAAGAAAAACTTTACATATTTTTGCAAAATTGGTTTTCGGGCTTAATAATCCGAAATTAAAAGGGAATGAAGTGTAAGTCTTCAACTGTCCCCGCAACTGTAGATCGTATAAAGAGATTGCATCAAGACCATTGTCGCTGACGAGAAGGGATGTAATCAACGAAAGTCAGGAGACCTGCCAAGTTTAAACTTAACAAAAGGCTTTCGGGAGAAAAGTGATCAGTATGAAGAGATTTTTTTTAAATTTTAGTTTTATCTTTCCAGTTTTTGGTTTCGCCCAAGAAGCTGTCATAGACACAGTTTTCGTTGATTCACAATTTGAAAATGCTAAGAATTTTTCAAAAATTAAAGTGATAAAATCGGACGATGTTCTCAAAAATGCCACTTCACTTTCAGATTTATTGAGTTTCCAAACGCCTATTTATATTAAAGAGAATGGCCGTGGAATGGTGTCTTCGCCTTCTTTTCGTGGAACAACAGCGCAGCAAACCGCTTTTGTTTGGAACGGAATTAACATTAATTCTCAGTTTTTAGGACAAGGCGATATCAATAATATTTCACTTTTAGGTTATGATAACATCGCAGTTAAATCCGGAGGTGGAAGTGTTTTGTATGGCAGTGGTGCTATTGGCGGCTCTATTCACCTAAATAATTCGTTTGGATATAATAAAGGTTTTAAAGGGCAAGTTTTTTCGGAGTATGCGTCTTTTGAAACTTCAAATTCTTTATTGAAAACTAGTTTTAGTAACGATAAATTTAGCTTTCAATTTGCAGTTAATCATAACCGAAGTAAAAACAATTACGAAGTCGAAGAGAGAAATTATGTCAACCGAAATGGCGCTTATGACAATACTGGCGTTAATTTAGGTTTTGCTTACAAAGTTGATGATAAAAACGAAATCTACTCGCAAAGTCAGATTTTTGATGCGATCCAAAATTATCCATTGTTGTCAGAATTTTCGACACCAAGTAAGTATTTAAGCCAAAGTTTTAAAAGTATTGTTGGTTGGTATTTTAAGAATGAAAATTTTAAAAACGATTTTAAAGTTGCACATCTTAAAGATGATTATCAATATTATATGAATTCTAATTTTGCTGCTTCCGAATCTGGTGGCGGGACGAAACAATTCATTTTAAAAGATGATTTTAAATATCAAATAAACGCAAATTCTGAACTTAATTTTTTAGGTGAGGTTAGTCAAATTGAAGCTTTAGGTGTTAAGACTGGAATTGGTTCTGTTAAACGTCGACAAGGTTCTTCGGCGTTATTGTATCGAGATTTTAGTATTAAAAATTTTAATTGGGAAGTTGGCGCAAAGAAGGAATTTGTGGAAGGGGTAAAAAGTCCATTCCTTTTTTCGGTGGCGGGTAATTATTCGGTAGCAGATTTTTACGCTATTAAATTTAGCGCTTCTAAAAATTTTCGTGCACCAAGTTTTAATGATTTGTACTGGAAGCCAGGTGGGAATGAAGATTTGAAACCTGAAACTTCTTACCAATTTGAAGTATCCAACAATTTTAAATGGAAATCTTTGACTGCTACTGTAACGCCGTATTATATGGATATTATAAATATGTTGCGTTGGGTGCCCGGAAAAAACGGAATGTATCATGCGACTAACACGGGCGAGGTTAAATCTTACGGTGTCGAAACACAATTAGGTTTAGAAAAAAAGTATCAAAACTTCTCGTATCGTACAATGCTTTCGTATGCTTTTACAAAATCAGAAGATCAAGCTAATAAAAAACAATTGCCTTACGTGCCTTATCATAAAGTGAGTTTGGAGGCTAATTTTAATTATAAAATATTCGGATTGCATCTACAATCTATCTGGAATTCTAAGATTTTCAGTGATGGTGACGAGTCTGTACAATATATAATGGATCCGTTTTACGTTATTAATTTAGGTGCGGATGTTCAAGTTCTTAAATCTTTAAAACTTGGCGTAAAAGTCAATAATTTGACTTCCGAAGTCTACAGAACGGTGTACGCTTACTACATGCCAAAACGGAATTTTGCGGTTAACATGAATTTTAACTTTTAAAAAATATATATATGAAAATTAAAAATCTATTTGCGAGTGTGTTCGCAGCGAGTTTGTTGTTTATGACAGCATGTAAGGATGATAACGATGTTATTGTATCAAAAGGAGCTTATGAAGGCGGAATCCTTGTAAGTGTCGAAGGTAGTTTTAATAAAAATCAAGGAGAAGTTTCTTACATTACGCCAGATTTAGCTTCGATGAGCGAAAATATTTTTGCTGCAAATAATAATAAGCAAGTCCTTGGTGATGTTTTACAAACACTTGGTTTTAAGAATGATAAAGCTTATTTGGTTGTTAATAACTCTAATAAAGTTGAGGTTGTCAATCGTTATTCTTTCCAAAAGTTGACGACTTTCCAAGTTGAGCAACCAAGAGCGATTGCATTTAACGGAAACAACATGTACATCACAACTAATAATTTCTTCGGAAAATATGCTCTTAATGTTTTTAATGCAGCGAACAACGCACCAGTTAAAACGATTACTTTTGATAGATACGCAGAGAAAGTAGTTAGCGTTGGTAATTATGTTGTTGTACAAACGGATGGCTCAGCCTATGAAACAACGGAGCCGTATGCAGAAATCCCGTCAGGTCACACGATTACAACGGTTAACGCTGGCACTAACGCAATTGAAAAAACAATTACACTTACAGATGATGGTATCATCAGAGATATGGTTTCTGCAAACGGTTATGCTTATGTGCTTTCTTCTGGTAAAAAAGATTCTTATATTTATGAAATCGATGCAGCTACAGGAAGTTTCAAAAGTTCAAAATTAGCAAATGTTGCTAATGCAGATAAATTAAGATTTGCAGGAGGAAATCTTTACTTTATGGATGGTTCTCGTGGTGTTTATACAAAAGCAACTACTAGTACTGCAGCACCAACTAAGTTGTTCACTTATCCAAGTACAGAAAATCTTTATCCTTATGCTCTTGATATTATCGATGGTAAAATCTACATTGCAGATGTTAACTTCAATTCTTCTAGTAAGGTGATGGTTTATTCAATGACAGGAAGTTTATTAAAATCATTCAGCATGGGTAACGGTGTTAGCGGTTTCTACAAGAACTAAAATTTAGTTTTAAAAATATTAAATGGCGGCAACTTTTCGGAGTTGTCGTTTTTTTTTTGGATTAAATTTTAGAAGCATAGATTTTGCTATTCATTAAAAGCGAGAAATTTGGAGTATTTTTGTATAAATTTTTAAACGATGATTAGGGAGAAAATTGTAATAATAGGAGGTGGCTTTGCTGGTTTGCAATTGGCAAAACAACTGAATGCCGATAGTAACAAAAAAGTTATTTTGATAGATAAGGTTAACCATCACATGTTTCAACCACTGTTTTATCAAGTTGCTAGTGGTCGTATCGAACCTTCTAATATTTCTTTTCCTTTCAGAAAAATTTTTCAACGTTCTCGGAATATTCAGTTTAGAATGACCGAGGTGCAGCGAATTGACACTGCCGAAAATCGTGTAATTTGTGAAGAAGGCACTTTTTCTTACGATAAATTAATAATTGCAACAGGTTGTAAAACCAACTTTTTCGGGAATTCCAAAATGGAAAATTTGACATTTGGAATGAAAAATACACAGGAAGCCATCAGTATCAGAAATCATATTTTGATGACTTTCGAAAAATTAATTATCGAAAAATCTAGAAGTGATGATGGCAACTGGAATATCGTTATCGTTGGTAGTGGTGCAACTGGTGTAGAGTTGGCTGGTGCTTTTGCAGAGATGAAAAACGAAATTCTACCACGCGATTATCCAAACATGAGTTTTGACCATCTAAAGATTATTTTGATTAGCTCGGGCGAAAAACCTTTGGAAGCCATGAGTGTTGAATCTCAGAATAAAGCTGAAGAATATCTTGTCAAGCTTGGTGTGACATTTATGAAAAATGAACGTGTAGTAGATTACGATGGCGAAACGGTTTTCATGCAAAGTGGTAAGACCATTCCTTGTAATAATGTTATTTGGGCAGCTGGTGTAACGGGTAATGTTATTGGAGAATTTGATAAAGAAAATTTAGTCAGAAATCGATATAAAGTTGATCGATACAATCGTGTTATTGGTTTTGATAATATTTTTGCAATTGGTGATATCGCTTATATGGAAACTACAAAATATCCACAAGGTCATCCGCAAGTTGCTAATGTCGCTATTAATCAAGGGAAAAATTTAGGAAAAAATCTTCGTCGCTCGTCGTCTAGTCAATGGACAGAGTTTGAATATGTTGATCGCGGATCGATGGCAACAATTGGTAAACACCGTGCGGTTGTTGATCTTCCGGATCTTAAATTTCAAGGTTTTCTTGCTTGGTATTTCTGGATGTTTCTACATTTGATGCTTATTTTGAGTGTAAGAAATAAAATAGCGATTTTCTTTAACTGGATGTGGAGCTATTTTAATAAAGATTCTTCGCTTCGTTTGATCATCGTTTCTACTAAGAAAAATAATACAGAACAATAATATGAGAATTGATATAATAAGTGTGTTGCCAGATTTGATGCGTAGTCCTTTCGAAACTTCAATTTTGAAACGCGCTATGGAAAAAGGTTTGGCAGAGGTTCACTTTCATAATGTTAGAGATTTTGCAACTAACAAACACCGTCAGATCGATGATGCACCTTATGGCGGTGGAGCTGGTATGGTGATGATGGTTGAACCTTTGGATTTATGTATTTCTAAATTAAAATCCGAACGTCAATATGACGAAATAATCTATATGACGCCTGATGGTGAAACGCTTAATCAAAGAATTGCGAATAAACTTTCGACGGTTGAGAATTTAATTTTCTTGTGTGGTCATTACAAAGGCATTGATCAACGCGTTCGAGATTTACATATTACTAAAGAAATTTCTATTGGTGATTATGTTTTGACGGGGGGCGAATTGGCGGCTTGTGTCTTGGCAGATTCTATCATTAGATTGTTGCCAGGCGTTCTTAATGATGAACAAAGTGCGTTGACAGACAGTTTTCAGGATGACTTGTTATCTTATCCAATCTACACGCGTCCAGATGTGTACAAAGGTCTAGAAGTGCCAAAAGTTCTGTTGAGTGGAAACTTCCAAGCGATTGAAGATTGGCAACATGATGAGGCAATTAGGATTACAACAGAACGTCGTCCCGATTTATTCGAAAAAAAGTAAAATTTTTATTTTTCAACGACACTGTGTTTTATTTGTATATATTATATGTGAAATAAATATTTATTTTGTGTTGATTGATAAATTGTTAATAGTATATTTTTAATTATTTGTATATTTACACTGAAGTTAATTAATAATATTTAATTATTGTGATTTTATTCGCAAAGTTAGTTGAGTTATTTTTTTAAAGATAACTCATTTTTTTTATGAAAATTTTGAATAATATTACACCTAAATGTTTAATTTTAATATTCTTTAAACATGATTTTTATTATAAAAGCATAGATAATTGATTAATATAGATTAATTTCGTAAAGTTTCAACCGTTTTGTAAAAATTAATAATAATGAAAAGTGCTACACTCTATGGTTATCAACTCGACAGCGTTGATAAGGAGATCATCTACATGCTTATGGATAATGCTAAAACATCCTTAGCGCAGATCTCAAAAAATGTTGGTATTTCTACCACCGCGGTACATCAGCGTATCAAAAAACTAGAGCAAGCTGGTGTTATCGAAAATTCAGTTTCATTTCTTAATCCTCGTAAGGTCGGATACAAGGTTGTATCGTACATTGGTGTTTATTTAGAAAAACCAAGTCATTACAAGGATGCTGTGGATGCTTTCAAACAGATTAACGAAATCATCGAAGCGCATTACACGACAGGTAACTACACAGTTTTCTTAAAAGTGCTTTGTAGAGATAATGATCATTTGATGGACATTATCAACCAAATCCAAAGTTTAAAAGGGGTTACAAGAACCGAAACTTTCATCTCTCTGGAGCAAAGTATTAATCGTCAACTTAAAGTTTGATCGATACTTAATAAGATTTTAAGAGTGCACACATGGCGCTCTTTTTTTATCTTTGTACTATTAAATTTTCAACTATGGATATTAAAAAGTATTTAGATTCAACATATCTTAAAACGCCTGCTCAGTCAGGATTAACAGAAGAAGAAACGATTAAAATCGTTAAAAAATTAACTGACGAGGCAATTGATAATCAACTTTTCGCTGTGATGATTCGTCCTGAATATGTATCGGAAATCCGAAATTACATTGACGCTAAAAAAGCAAATGTAATTTTAGGAACTGTAATTGGTTTCCATGAAGGTACGGCTTCTATTGATGAAAAGTTGGCAGAAGCTGAAAAAGCGATTAAAGATGGCGCTAACGAATTAGATTTCGTTATTAATTATGAAGCTTTCAAAAAAGGAGAAACAGATTTAGTGAAAAATGAATTTATTAAATGTACAAAACTTGCTTTAGATAACAGAAAAGTTGCAAAATGGATTATCGAAATCGCTGCTTTAACCGATGAGCAAATTGCTGACATTACTGCTAAAATTTGGATTTGGTCACAAGAGAATTTTTCGGAGACGGATTTCAAAAATATCTTTGTTAAATCATCAACTGGTTTTTATCAAACAGAGGGAGGTAAGCCAAATGGAGCAACTTTTGAAGGAATCAAAATTATGTTAGATAATGCTGGTGAACTTCCTATAAAAGCAGCAGGTGGCGTTAGATCGCACGATGACGCTGTTAAGATGATTGAACTTGGCGTTAAAAGAATCGGCACTTCTTCAGCTTTAGCTTTAACAAAAGATGAAACTTCAAAAGACGGATATTAATAGAGATAAAGTTTTAAACATAAAAAAGCCTCAACATTTGTTGAGGCTTTTGTTTTATCTAGAGTTTTAATTATTGTTTAATAATTTGTGTAACTCTTTGTGTGTTGTCGTCTAATAAATAACGCATTAGATATTTACCAGGACGAAGTTTGTCTAGTCTTACTTCGGCAGCGTTCATGTTAACGCTATATTCCAAAACTTGTACACCAAGAATAGAATAAAAAGTCACAGATCTTATTTTTGACTCATTATCTTTTGCTTTTACAATGATAAAATCTTTCGCTGGGTTAGGATATGCCACCAAAACACCGTCATCACTCTTACTAATTCCTGAGTTGATGCTAAAATTAGCTTTACTAACTTGAGCATTAATCTTAGTAGAAAATGCAAAGGAAAAGCCGATAAAAAATATAAATAGTAAAAATTTCTTCATTTAAATAAACTTTTTTGAAAGTCTAAACACAAATGTATTTAATTCATTTCAATTATACAATAATTATTCCACAATTGTGATGTAAATTTGCAGTAAAATTTTTACTGATGTTTACAAGAAATAGAAGACTTAGATCTAATGCGTCTATTAGAAGTCTAATTCAAGAAACGCAACTTACAACTAACGATTTTGTGTTACCAATGTTCGTCATGGAAGGTAATAGCAAAAAGGAAGCCATTTCTTCAATGCCGGGTGTTTTTCGTCAATCTTTGGACTTAACAGTTCAGCAGGTTAAAGAAAATTATGCGCTAGGCATCAAGGCTATCAACATTTATATGAAGGTTTCGGACAACCTAAAAGATAACACAGGAAAAGAAGCTTGGAATCCGAACGGACTTATGCAAACTGCGATCAAAGCGATAAAAGATGCAGTTCCAGAAGTTATCATTATGCCTGATGTTGCCTTGGATCCGTATTCAATTTATGGTCATGACGGTATCATCAAAAACGGAAAAGTGGACAACGATTCTACTTTGGAAGCGCTTGCCAATATGTCAGTGTCATTGGCAGAAGCTGGCGCGGACATTGTGGCTCCGAGTGACATGATGGACGGTCGTGTGTTGGCAATTCGCGAAGCTTTGGATGAAGCCAATTATACAGATTGCGGAATTTTATCTTACGCCGCCAAATATGCAAGTGCGTTTTACGGACCGTTCCGAAGTGCTTTGGACAGCGCGCCAGTAGATTCGCAAGATATTCCAGAGGATAAAAAAACCTATCAAATGGATTTTCATAATTCTCGTGAAGCAATTACCGAAGTTTTGGATGATGTTGCCGAAGGCGCTGATATTATTATGATAAAACCAGGAATGCCATATTTGGACATCGTTTCTAAAGTTCGCGAAATTATCACGCAACCAATTGCGGTTTACCAAGTAAGCGGCGAATATGCAATGATAAAAGCCGCTGCGCAGAATGGTTGGTTGGACAATGACAAGGTTCTTATCGAAAGTTTGACAAGTATCAAAAGAGCTGGTGCAGATATGATTTTCACTTATGCAGCGCCAGAAGTAGCCAAACTACTTAATAAATAATTTTTTTAGGAGCTTAATCCCGCTGTTCGCTATATCTTTTATAGTGACGCATAGTCGGCTCCGCTACGCTCCGTCGCCTCGCGTCACCACAAAAGGATGTCGCTTCCATCGGGGCTAGGGATTGCGGATACAAAAAAGCCTTTCAGGGTTCTAAACCCTGAAAGGCTTTTTCGTTTACCCTGAGTTTGGGATAAGAAAATTAACGTCAGTTTGAGTAGTTTTCGCAGAAAAGTGTATCGAAAACAAGTTAATTTCCTTACTCACTTTCCGGAGAATCAGTAAGATTATTAGAAAGTTGTTTTTTGTTTTTTAATCCCAACTTTCGGAGTTTCTCAGTTTGAGCGACAAGATTATCATTACCAGTGGAAAGCTGTTTGTAAGCTTCATTATAAGAAGATTGCGCTTGCTCGATATTCTTGCCAATTTTTTCCAGATTGTCCACAAAACCAACAAATTTATCATAAAGCTTTGCGCCGCGATCCGCGATTTCTAAAGCATTTTTATTTTGCGCATCACGCTTCCACAGATCAGCTATTAGTTTGAGCGACGTGATGAGGTTGGTGGGGCTAAGTAATAAAATTCGTTTATCATAAGCGTAATTCCAAAGCTGCGAATCCGCTTGCAAAGCTGCATTGTACGCCGCTTCATTCGGAATAAACATCATCACAAAATCCAAACTTTTGTCATAATCATCATAAGCTTTTAAGCTTAATTCGTTGATGTGTTGTTTTACCGAACGAAGATGTTGCTCTTGCTTAATTTTGAAAATGTCTTTGTCCTCTTGGTTTGCCATTTCGATAAAAGCATTTAATGATACTTTGCTGTCGATAATAACATTGCGATTGTCTGGATATTTAATCAAAGCGTCGGGACGCATTTTTTTTCCAGAAAACTCCGAATATATAGGGTTTTTGGCGTCGTCACGTAATTCGTGTTCGAGGAAGTATTCTCTATTTTTTGCAAGTCCCGATTTTTCCAAAATACTTTCCAAAATCATTTCGCCCCAATTTCCTTGGGTTTTGTTATTACCTTTTAGGGCCTGCGTAAGTTTTTGTGCTTCCTCTGAGATTTGCTGATTTAGAAGTTTTAATTCCGTTACTTTTTCACCAAGCGAAAAGCGTTCTTTAGCTTCTTTATCATAAGTTTCAAAAACAGTTTTCTTTAGCTCGTCAATATTTTTTCCGAATGGTTCAAGAATGGATTTTAGATGTTGTTGATTAAGATTCGTGAATTTTTCTGTTTTTTCTTCTAGAATTTGATTCGCCATTTTCTCAAAATGCAATTTGCTTTGTTCTTGCAATTTTTCGATGTCCTCTTTTTGATTGTTGAGAAGAAGTTTCAGATTTTTGTTTTGCGCAGAAAATTCAGCATTTTGGGCGAATAGATGTTGTTTTTCTTGCTGAATAATGTCTTGTTTATCGAGAAGCTGTTTTAATTCAAATTTAAAATCATCAAGTTGCTGAACTAGATTGATGTTTTCTGCATTTAGCTCAGCTACTTTCTGAAGCTGCAAAAAAGTTTTAGATTCTAGCTCGTCAATTTTTAATTGCAAATCTGCTTTGTGCTTTTCGGATGTTTCTAGATTAGATTTAAGAAAAGAGTTTTCAGATTTTAAGCTTGCAAGATTCTGTTCCATCAAAACAGAATTTTTCGCAGTCTTGGATAGATAATAAAAATGCAAAATCACCGCACCAATTACAAACCCAACTACAACGCCTAAAAGCAGCGACATGACATCCATATTTTATTTTTCGTTTTCTAATTCAATTTTTGATTGTTGTAAAGCTTCTTTTTCCTCTTTGCTAACCTCAGGGAATTTAAGATTCATGTCTTCCAAAGTGTCGATAATAATTTGTAAAGCGGCGAGCCTTGTAAACCATTTTTTGTCCGCTGGGATAACATACCAAGGCGCATAATCGGTATTGGTCTCTTGAATAGCTTCTTCGTATGCTTTCATGTAATCTTCCCAGTAACCGCGTTCTACAACATCACCCGCTTCGAATTTCCAGTTTTTATCTTCTTCGTTGATTCGGTCCAAGAATCTTTGTTTTTGTTCATCTTTAGAAACATTAAGGAAGAATTTAATAATTCTAGTTCCATTATTCGCAAGATGCTTTTCAAAATTTCGGATACTTTCGTAGCGGTTGTCCCAGAATTTTTTGTCAAAATCTTTAACATCATCCCAGACGCGTTCTTTAAGATTGTATTCTGGATGAACTTTACACACCAAAACACTTTCGTATTGAGAGCGATTGAAAATTCCGATTTTTCCTTTCGCCGGAACCGCCAGATAATGTCTCCACAAGAAGTCGTGATCGTATTCTTTAGAACTAGGTGTTTTAAAACTCGTGACTTCGCAACCTTGCGGATTAACCCCACTGAAAACATGCTCTACCAGACTGTCTTTACCCGCAGCATCCATAGCTTGGATAACAATGAGTAAAGATTGACTGCTGTCGGCATATAGTTTTTCTTGTAAATCGTAAAGTTTTTCTTTTTCAGAATTAAGAAGTTTTTCACCTTCTTCTTTTGGAATATCTGCTTTGTAATCGGTCTTGTGATCAGCGATTTTAAAATCTTTTTTACTAGCTAAAAAGTCTTTTGTTGATATAGATTTCATATTCGGTTTTTATGTAAATGTAACAAAAAAACCGCTTGTATAAGCGGTTTTAAAAATCTTTAGTTGAAAAATGTTATTTCTTAACTTCTTCCATTTTAACTGGTGCAGCAAGTTGTACTTGTTGCGCTCTGACTGCTTTTTTAGATTGTGCAGGAGAAGCTTCTTTTACTATTTCAGCCTTCATAGAAGCTGGAGTTGCTTGTAGAGTTTGTACTTGTTGTGTAGCAGCACCAACTTCACCTTTGATCGTTAATACAGATCTAGGATTTTTTGGGTCATTCGAAAATACTTCGATTGGCTTGCTAAAAGCACCTATTAAATTTGTATTATATCCTACTTTAATTTGAGCAGATTTTCCAGGTAAGATTGGATCCTTGCTCCACTCGGGGGTTGTGCATCCACAAGCTGGTTTTACTTCTGTTAGGATTAGTGGCTTATCTCCAGTGTTTTTTACTGTGAAGTATCTGTGACCATCGCTACCTGCAGATACTTTTCCATAATCAAAAACTGTTTTGTCAAATGAGATTGATTGTGCAGAAGCAAGTCCGAAACCTAAAACAGCAACCATTCCTAAAAGTGTCTTTTTCATATTGTTTATCTATTTTGTTAGTTAAAATTCTTGAAAATACTAAGAATCAAAGTTATAAATAAATTTAAATATAACTATAAATAATTTTGTTTATCTTATTTTTGCAAATAATAAGCCAAAAAATTATTAATAATGCAGATTGCAGACAAATATAATCCTCAAGAGACAGAACAAAAATGGTATAACTACTGGATAGATAACAAATATTTTCATTCGACACCAGATGATAGACCTCCTTACACAATTGTAATTCCTCCACCGAATGTAACGGGGATTCTTCACATGGGACACATGTTGAACAATACAATTCAGGATGTGTTGGTGAGACGTGCAAGAATGCAAGGTTTCAATGCGTGCTGGGTACCAGGGACAGATCATGCTTCTATCGCAACCGAGGCTAAAGTTGTTGCTAAACTAAAAGAGCAAGAGATCTCTAAAGCAGATATCGGAAGAGAAGAATTCTTAAAACATGCTTGGGATTGGACACATCAATATGGTGGGACAATTTTGGAGCAGCTTAAAAAATTAGGATGTTCTTGTGATTGGGATCGTACAAGATTCACAATGGAGGATAATTTGTCAAAATCGGTTATTAAAGTTTTTGTAGATCTTTACAATAAAGGCTTAATCTACAGAGGTTACAAAATGATCAACTGGGATCCTGAGGCGAAAACAAACATCTCGGATGAGGAAGTTATCTTTAAAGAACAACAAGGGAAATTATTTTATCTCAAATATAAAATCCAAGGTTCAGAAGATTTCGTGACGGTTGCTACAACCCGTCCAGAAACTATTTTTGGAGACGTTGCAGTTTGTGTTAATCCTAATGATGAGCGTTACCATGCTTTAAAAGGGAAAAAACTGATTGTACCAATCGTTAATCGCGAAATTCCTATCATAGAAGATGAGTATGTTGATATCGAATTCGGGACTGGTGCTTTGAAGATTACGCCAGCTCACGATCTTAACGACTACGAAATTGGTAAAAAACACGACTTGCCAATCATCGATTCTATGGATAATGATGCTAATCTTAATGATCACGGATTACATTATGCTGGCAAAAATAGATTTGTTGTTAGAAAAGAAATCGTTAAAGAACTTGATGAAAAAGGTCTTTTATTAAAAGCGGAAGATTATACTAATAAAGTAGGAACTTCAGAAAGAACAGATGCTGTTATCGAACCTAAAATTTCGGTACAATGGTTCTTGAAAATGGCATCATTAGCAAAGCCAGCTTTGGATGTTGTGATGGAGGATGAGGTTAAGTTTTATCCTGAAAAGTTTAAAAACACTTATCGTCACTGGATGGAGAATGTACATGATTGGAATATTTCTCGTCAGCTTTGGTGGGGGCAACAGATTCCAGCTTTCTATTACGGAACAGGTGAAAATGACTTTGTTGTCGCTGAGACGATAGAAGAAGCCTTAGTTTTAGCCAAACAAAAAACGAATAACCAACAACTGACAATTGTAGATTTACGACAAGATGAAGATGCGTTGGATACTTGGTTTTCGTCGTGGTTGTGGCCAATTTCTGTTTTCGAAGGGATCTTAGAACCAAATAATAAAGACATTAATTACTATTATCCAACTTCGGATTTGGTGACTGGTCCAGATATTATTTTCTTCTGGGTTGCGAGAATGGTAATGGCTGGTCTAGAATATAGAAAGGAAATTCCGTTTAAGAATGTTTATTTCACAGGAATTGTACGTGACAAGCAACGTCGAAAGATGTCAAAATCTTTAGGAAATTCTCCAGATCCAATCGAATTAATTGATAAATATGGCGCAGACGGTGTTCGTGTAGGTATTTTATTAAGTTCTGCGGCAGGTAACGATTTGTTGTTTGACGAAGATTTGATGTTGCAAGGACGTAATTTCGCTACCAAAATTTGGAATGCATTTAAGCTTACACAAACTTGGACAAAAGATGTTAACATAAAGGCAAACGATGCCGATACGCAAGCAATTAATTGGTTTGAGCAACAACTGGCGAAAAGTATTTTAGAAATGGAAGATCATTTCTCAAAATTCCGTATTTCGGATGCGCTTCACGTGTTGTACAAGTTGATTTGGGATGATTTCTGCTCATGGTATCTAGAAGCGGTTAAGCCAAACTATGGTGATGCAATTAGCCAGGAAGTTTATGATAAAACAATCACTTGTTTTGAAGAATTAATGAAGTTGTTGCATCCATTTATGCCTTTCTTATCAGAAGAAGTTTGGCATATTATCAGCGACAGAAGTATAGATGAAGCATTGATTATTACACAACAGAAAAAAGTTGATGGTTTTGATGAAGCTTTAATTTCTAAGTTTGATTTTGCTAAAGAAGTGATTTCTGGTGTTAGAAATTATAGACAATCAAAAGGAATTTCGCCAAGAGAAGAAGTTGAAATTTTTACAAATTCGTCTGAATTTGCTAATCAAGCTGTCATTCTAAAATTGGCTAATTTGCGAGAAATTCATTTCAGTCAAAAAACGGATAAGCCAAGTTTTAGTTTCTTAGTTGGTGCAACAGAATGTGCAATCCCGTTAAGTGAGAACTTAGATCTAGGCGAAGAAAAAGAAAAAACGGAGGAAGAAATTAAATATTTAAAAGGTTTCTTAATCTCTGTTGAGAAGAAATTGTCAAACGAAAAATTCATGGCTGGTGCGCCACAACAAGTTGTTGATAACGAGCTTAAAAAACAACGCGACGCGATGGATAAGATTGCAATTTTAGAAGAAAAATTAAAAACATTATAATACTTAAGAATTATTCTTTACTTTCACAAGAATGAATCATATAGAAAATATCACGAAATTATTTTCAAAATCACATGTAGAAAATCCGCTTCTAGAAAGCTTTGAGGCGGGTTTTTTACATATTTCGTCAGGAAGATTGGTGGCTTGCGATCCAGTGGTTACGCCAGATAAGACAGCTTTCAACCAATTATTTCCGAAAGGCGATTTTCCAGTGATAATACATAAAGAAGCGAGTAGTAATTGCATTGCATATTCGGAAATTGTCTTTGCAGATGACAAAGTCAATACTTGGGTTATGGCTTTGTGCGATGATCAAAAACTAGAAGATTTAGAAAATGGAGAAATTTTTGGTTTTCCAGTAGAATCAGGAATGGCAGGATTGATGGATTTTGACACGCAGAAAAAAGTTAATGAATATGAGCAAGAGCTTTTCCAAAAGAAAGGTGCTGATTTTATGGGACTTTACGAAGAGTTTTTCCATAGTTATTTTTATGATAGCAATGGGGCAATCGATCAATTTGCAATGATGAAGCCTTATCCAGAAGAACCTAATAATCTTTTAGCTTTCGAAGCCGGTTATGGCGAAGGTTTTTACGCGTCGTACATTGGATATAATAAAGATAAGCAACCTGTTAGACTTATTACTGAATTTATAGAAATTCAATAAACGTTAAAGCATGATAAAAGTAACACAAAAACATCCTTTGATAGTTGTTGTTGGAAGTTCTTCAATAGATTTTGTTTTAGAAACTTCCAAAATTCCGCAAGCTAATGACACTATTTTGGCATCCGAATCCAAAAGTTTTCTTGGAGGAAAAGGCGCAAACCAAGCAATAGCGACGGCAAGACTTGGTGCTAATGTCTATTTGGTGAGTTGTGTCGGGATGGATCCTTATGGACAACAAGTTATTAGAAACCTCAATGATGAGGGCGTTAATGTGGCATTTATCAATGAGACCGACGAGCCAACGGGCACGGCTTATGTAACGACTTCTGCCGAAGGCAATGCGATTGTTGTTATTCCTGGAGCTAATTACAAATTAGGAAAACGTTATATTGACGAAGCAGATCGTTTTATTCAAAATGCGGATTTGGTTTTAATGCAAATGGAAATTCCGGCAGAAACCATCAATTATGTTGCAGAAAAGTGTAAGAAATATTCTAAAAAATTAGGTGTCTATGCCGCACCAGCAGCGCAACTTTCTCAAGAAGTTGTTGAGGCGGCGACTTTTATCGTTGCTAAAAATCATGATGTTAAAAACGTCTTCGGCGATGTGCCTGTAGAAAGCATGATGAAGAGTCTTCCTAATAAATTATTTTTGCGTGATGATGCCAATTCTACAAGTTATTATGATGGCGCAGAAATGAAATACTTCCGCGAAAATCCTAGTCAAATGGTCAACAAAATGGGAATGGGCGATGCCTTTACTTCTGGTTTTGCAATTGCACTTTTACATCAAAATAACATTGAAGATTGTGTGAAGTTTGGTAATAAAATTGCCCTTCGCGCGGCTAGTCAACTAGATTCTCAAAAAGGTCTTCCTAATCTTAAGGAGATCAAATAGCCACATCTAATGCAAGAAGTATTAATAAAAGCTGAGGATGGATATCTGTTAGCCGCAACCTTATTTGTGCCCGAAATTGATAAGAAAAAAATTTTGATTATTAATTCAGCAACGGGTGTTAAGCAGCAAATGTATTTTGGATTCGCACAGTTTCTCGCGCAGAACGGAATAACGGTAATCACTTACGATTACCGCGGAATAGGTTTGTCAAAACCTAAGAAGATGAAAGGTTTTTCTGCAACAATGAGAGATTGGGGCAACCTCGATTACAAAGCAGTGACAGAATATGTTATTAAGCATTATTCTGATTCTTCTAAATATAGTCTAGGTCACAGTGTTGGCGCTTTAATCTTAGGAATGAATGCGTATTCTGACGTTTTCGAAAAATTGTTTTTTATAGCGACGCAAAATGCCTACGTTGGTCATCTCAATTTTAAAACCAAAATTTCGGCTTATTTAGGTTTTGGGATTATGCAGCCTTTGTCAACTAAATTATTCGGTTATTTCCCCGCGCATCGCTTTGGATTGGGCGAGAGTCTTCCAGCAGGCGTTGGTTATGATTGGCGCAATTTAATTTTAAAACAAAAGTCAACCGATTATTTATTAGAGAATTCAAAAGTTGATATTTCTAAAAATATTTCTAAAAAAGTTTTCGTTCTTTATGCCGAAGATGATGCTTGGTTAACCAAAACAGGCGTAGAATCTTTATTAAAAAGTACGTATCCAAAACTGCAACCCGAATATCATTTAATAAAAGTTAAAGATTCGGAAGTCGGGAATATTGGACATGTCAACTTTTTCAGAAGCTATAATCAAAAGTTGTGGAGTATTATTTCCAACCGAATTAATTAAAGAGAAAATGAGTCAAATTATTGATAAAACCACAGATTTTGTAAAAGAAAAACTACAAGGCGCAGAAGCTGGACACGATTGGTACCATATAGAACGCGTTTGGAAATTGTCAAAAAAAATTTCCGAAAACGAAACTTGTGATGCCGAAATGGTTGAGTTGGGCGCTTTGTTACACGATATTGCCGATCCCAAATTCCATAACGGCGATGAAACTCTCGCGCCAAAAGTGGCAACCGAATTTTTACAATCTTTAAATTTCCCAAGCGACCGCATCGAAAAAGTTGTTTTTATCATCAATAATGTTTCATTTAAAAACACACATGAAGCGCCAGAACATCTTCCGATCGAGCTAAAAATTGTACAAGATGCTGATCGTATCGACGCTATTGGAGCTATTGGTATTGCGAGAACATTTAATTTTGGAGGTTTTAAAAACAACTTAATGTACGATCCTAATATTCCGCCGCAAGTTGGAATGTCAAAAGAAGAATACAAAAAATCGAATGGGACAACCATTAATCATTTTTACGAAAAATTGTTATTGCTAAAAGATTTGTTGAATACCGATTCTGCAAAGGAAATTGCCAAAGAGCGTCACCAGTTTATGTTAAGCTTTTTGGATCAATTTTATAAAGAATGGAATGTCGACTAAGCTCTAGTTTCAAAAGCTTTCTTATCTTTGCAATATGTATTTAATAATATTTCTGATTTTCTTGTCGTTATGCGCTGCCTTAGTTTTGTCTTTGCACAAAAAAGGTCGGTTTGCGGTTGTAAGCAAGATTCTTAGATTTGTTATTGTTGTTGGGAGTATTGCTTATTTTGCATATTGGTTTGTCGAAAAAAGTCTAAGCCAATTTCTAGAAAATTCGATGGCGGTACAAGTTATCAACCATCTTCCGCAGCCGTTGGATTTTTATGTTGTTCGTGTGTCGGATAAAGATGAAAACAACGAAAAATACCTTTCTAAACATATTGGAAGAATTCGCCCAGATTTTTATCGCATAGAATATCTTAATATGCAAAAGTCAAATGAGTTTTGGATCGTCGGTTATCTTAACAAGTCGAGACTAGCTTATTTTTCGCAACATGCCGTTGCAGAAGGCAATCGTGACCAGATTGTAGAAGTACGCAACTATATTAATCAAAGTCAGAAATTGTCAAGTATTGCTTCGGATCAAGTTGGTATTTTGAAGTATGACAACATGAAAATTAGTATTTGGGTAACGCTAGATTTATTGCTAATTTTCCTTAATTCAGTTTTGCTTTTTAGGCGAAAATAAAACTGATTCTGTCTATTACAAACAAATTTAAATTTTATTAAAATCAAACTTTCTAGCACAGATTTTGTGCGGAAATTTTATACTATGAATATACAAGCAAAATTAGAATTAGGTAACCAAGCCTTTCTCAATTGGAGAAAAATAAGTTTTGAAGAACGTCAAAAATTGTTTTCAAAAATGGGTGAATTGATGAGGTCGGATGTTGACAAATATGCGGTTACCATTACTAAAGAAATGCACAAGCCGATTACCCAATCGATTGCCGAAATCAATAAAACTGCAGGTATGCTCGACTATTACGCGAATTGCGAAAATGTTTTTGTACCTGAAAAAATCGAAACCGAATTTAATGTTTCCGAAGTTCATCATGCACCACTTGGGATTATTTTGGGTGTTATGCCTTGGAATTTTCCTTTCTGGCAAGTGTTGAGATTTGCGGTTCCAGCAATTTTAGCAGGAAATGTTGTTGTTCTTAAACATGCTTCTATTTGTTTTGGAACCGGACGATTAATCGAAGAATTGTTTGTGCAAGCAGGTTTTCCTAAAGCAGTATTTCAAAATTTTGAAATTGGACATAAAGAGATTCAAGAGATTTTAGAAAGTCCTTATGTGCAAGGTGTAAGCTTGACAGGTAGTGGAAAAGCGGGTGGCGAAGTGGCATCAATTGCTGGTAAAAATATTAAAAGATCGGTTTTAGAATTGGGTGGTAGCGATGCTTATATTGTGTTGGACGATGCCGAAATTTTAAAAGCTGCCAAAGAAGCGCCTCGCGGAAAACTTCAAAATACAGGTCAAGTTTGTAATGCTGCAAAACGTTTCTTAGTTCAAAAATCTGTGGAAAATGAGTTTATTCCTGCTTTTGTAGAGGAATATAAAACCTATGTTCCTGCCGATCCAATGGATAAAAACACGCGTATTTCTAAAATGGCTAGAAAAGATTTGGCTGACGAATTATTGGCGCAATATGATAAAGCCATTGCAAATGGAGCTGAAATTGTCTTGCCTTTAGAAAGACTTTCTGATCAAGAATTAAAACCTGGAATCATCAAAGTAAAAGCTGGAAATCCAATTCTTCAAGAGGAATTGTTTGGTCCTTTGGCAATGTTGATGGTTGGCGAAACGGATGAAGAATTACTGACTTTGGCTAATGATATTCCGTTTGGATTAGGAAATGCGATTTGGACGAAAGATAAAAAACGTGCGCAATTCTTTATTGATAATTTAGATTCTGGTACAGTTTCTATTAACAAATCTACAAGTTCTGATGCTAGATTGCCGTTTGGAGGCGCAAAACAATCTGGTTACGGTGTAGAGCTTTCGACGGTTGCACTTAAAGAATTTACAATTACAAAAACTATTGTTGGGAATATTTAATTAATCTTTTTCTGAATTAAATATTTTTAAAATAAGATTAAAATAAATTCGGCGCCAGTTTGGGCGCCGAATCTTTTTATAAAAGTTGGTAACTTGTACCGTCTCTGCTATCTTTTAGCTCGATACCTTGCTCCAAAAGTTGATCTCGAATTTGATCTGACAAATCAAAATTCTTTGCTTTTCTCGCTTGATTTCTTAGATCGATAAGAACTTTTAAAGCTTGATCTAATTTTTCACTATTATTTTCTTCAACATTTTGTAAGCCCAAAACTTCGAAAACAATATCATGAACAAATTGCTTTAATGTATCCAAATCCGCTTGGTTAATCGTTTCTTTTTTATCTTTAATAGCGAATATTGTTTTAACAATTTCGAAAAGATTAGCAATAACAATTGGACTGTTAAAGTCGTCTAATAAAGCCTCTACAACTTTAGTTTTCAGTTCTTCAACATTAATGCTCGACGTTGCTGAAGCTTCCAAATTATCCAAAGATTTTACGGCTTCCATTAATCTATTAAAACCTTTTTCGCTAGCCAACATCGCCTCGTTAGAGATGTCTAAAACACTTCTGTAATGTGCTTGCATAAAGCAAAATCTCAACACACTCGGATGGAAAGCTTTCTCAAAGAAATTGTTATTTCCTGTAATCAATTCCATCGGAAGAATGTAGTTACCCGTCGATTTTGACATACGTTGACCATTCATCGTTAGCATATTGGCGTGCATCCAATATTTCACAGGTTCTTCACCATTGCAAGCTTTTCCTTGTGCGATTTCACACTCGTGATGCGGAAATTTAAGATCCATTCCGCCACCGTGGATGTCAAATTGATTACCAAGATATTTGGTGCTCATTGCAGTACATTCGAGATGCCAACCTGGGAAGCCTTCTCCCCAAGGCGAAATCCACTTCATAATATGTTGTGGCGAAGCATTTTTCCAAAGCGCAAAATCTTGTGGATTTTTCTTTTCATGTTGCCCGTCTAGGTCACGCGTGTTGGCGAAAAGTTCTTCGATATTACGACGAGATAATTCGCCGTAGTTAAGTCCTCGTTTATTATATTCCAAAACATCAAAATAAACAGAACCATTACTTTCGTAAGCAAATCCTTTTTCGATAAGGGTTTTGGTTAATTCTATTTGTTCAACAATATGTCCAGTTGCTGTCGGTTCAATTGTCGGTGGCAAAAGATTGAATTTTTTAAGTACATCATGAAAATCGACAGTGTATTTTTGTACGATTTCCATTGGTTCTAATTTTTCTAAACGCGATTGTTTGATGAATCTATCGTTGTTAATGTCGCCATCGTCCGTCAAATGCCCGGCATCGGTAATGTTGCGAACATAACGAACTTTGTAACCCAAAAACATCAAACTTCGGTAGATGAAATCAAAAGATAAAAATGTTCGAACATTACCTAAATGTACGTTGCTGTAGACAGTTGGTCCGCAGACATACATCCCAACATTTTCAGGTAAAATCGGTTCGAAAATTTCTTTTTCTCCAGTTAAGGAGTTATATATTTTAAGTTGCATTGTTTAGTTTTAAAAGATTTTAAATTCAAAAATTAATAATTGTTTTTAATATGAAATTTCATCAACAACAAATAATTGTCGTGATGAAAATTTTACTTAATACTTTTTTGAATTTTATCATTTTTTTATTTAATCTAGTTTCGCATGGCTTCCTACATAATGTAAGAACTCTTGACGTGTGATTGGATTGGTACGAAAAATTCCGCTTAATTCTGCTGTTATCGTCGAACTCGCCGTGTCTTTAATGCCACGACAATTAACGCAAAGGTGTTTGGCATCGATGATACACGCAACATCTTTAGTACCCAAAGCTATTTTAAGCGCCTCAACAATTTGCATGGTTAATCGTTCTTGTACTTGTGGTCTTTTGGCGTAATAATCTACAATTCTATTAATTTTAGAAAGACCAATCACTTCACCATTGGAGATGTATGCGACATGCGCTCGACCAATAATCGGTAAGAAATGATGTTCGCAAAAAGAATAAACTGTAATGTCTTTTTCAACAAGCATTTGACGATACTTGTATTTATTAGAAAAAGTCGAAATACCAGGTTTGTTCTCAGGAAGAAGACCTCCGAAAATTTCGTTAACATACATTTTGGCAACACGCTTTGGCGAATCTTTAAGAGAATCGTCGGTCATGTCAAGTCCCAAAGTCTGCATTATTTCACCAAAAAGTCCTTGGATTTTTTCAATTTTCTCATCTGGACTTAATGCAAAAGCATCTTCTCGAAGTGGTGTATGTTCTTTACCTGTGAAAAGGTCATCGTCATTATCAAAATGTTCCGTCATTTCTAAAAACTAATTATAATAAGCAAAATTAGGAAAAATTATACTTTTTGTGACTAAAAGCATCGGCTTATTAAAATTTTATTGTAGCTTTAATATTATAAAAGACTTCAAATATTAAACTAACTGATAATCTTTCCGTTGTGTTTTTATGGAAAGGGAATTACAAAATTTAATTATTTTGAATTGAAATTTTATATATTTGCACCAAATTAACATTAATTAAAATTAAATACTATGTCAGACATTGCATCAAGAGTAAAAGCTATCATCGCTGATAAGCTTGACGTTGAAGAAACAGAAGTGACTCCAGAGGCTAGCTTCACTAACGATTTAGGAGCAGATTCTTTGGATACTGTAGAATTGATTATGGAATTCGAAAAAGAATTTAACATTCAGATTCCAGACGATCAAGCAGAAAAAATTACTACTGTAGGTCACGCTATCGCTTACATCGAGGAAGTAGTTAACAAATAATATTTTCTAACGAATTAATTAGAAATTATAAAAAATTATATGGAATTAAAAAGAGTAGTTGTTACAGGTTTTGGTGCCATTACACCGATAGGAAATAATGCAAAAGAATATTGGGACAGTCTTGTAAAAGGTGAGAGCGGAGCCGCTCCCATTACTCTTTTTGATTCCACTAATTTTAAAACGAAGTTCGCTTGCGAAGTCAAAAGCTTTAATCCATTGGATCATTTTGACAAAAAAGAGGCGAAAAAAATGGACAGAAACTCACAATTCGGTCAAGTTGCAGCACGCGAAGCGATTGCACATAGCCGTATTATCGAAGATTCTGTTGACAAAAATAGAGTAGGTGTTATATGGGGTTCGGGTATTGGCGGACTAGAAACTTTTGAAACAGAAGTTGTTGGTTGGGCTAATTCTCAAAATATTCCTAGATTCAATCCTTTCTTTATTCCTAAAATGATTGCTGATATTACACCTGGTAATATCTCTATCGAGTTTGGATTCCACGGTCCTAACTATACAACCGTTTCGGCTTGTGCTTCGTCTGCTAATGCACTTATCGATGCAAGAATGCTTATTCAATTGGGTAAAGCTGATGTTATCGTTTGTGGTGGATCAGAAGCTGCTGTTACAGCAAGTGGTATGGGAGGATTTAACGCTTTAATGGCGCTTTCTACAAGAAATGATGATCCAAAAACGGCTTCAAGACCTTTTGACAAAGACAGAGATGGTTTTGTACTAGGTGAAGGTGCTGGTTGTATCATTCTTGAAGAATATGACCACGCTGTTAAGAGAGGCGCAACGATTTATGCAGAATTAGCTGGAGGTGGACTTAGTGCAGATGCACACCACATGACAGCTCCACATCCTGAAGGATTGGGCGCTTATCTTGTAATGAAAAATTGTTTGGAAGATGCAGGACTTACTGCTGACGATGTGGACCATATCAATATGCATGGTACATCTACGCCGTTAGGAGATATTGCAGAATCTAGTGCAATTGCAAAATTACTAGGCGAGCATGCTTATGATATTAATCTTAATTCTACTAAGTCGATGACAGGTCACCTTTTAGGTGCAGCTGGTGTTATCGAAGCTATTGCGACTATTGGTACTATTATCCATGGGATTATTCCTCCGACGATTAATCACTTTACAGATGATGAAAAGATCGACGCGAGATTAGACTTTACTTTTAACGAAGCAGTTCATAAAGAAGTGAATGTTGCTATGAGCAATACATTCGGATTCGGTGGACATAACGCTTGTGTACTTTTCAAAAAAATCTAAATTATTATGGAGTTGAAGAATTTACTTTCTAAATTCCTAATAAAAAGAAAAACCAACGGACTTTCTCAAAGAGATTCTAAATTTCAAAAAGAGGTATCTGACCTTGTCGGCTACCAGGTTAACAATCTTGAAGTCTTTCGAGAGGCTTTTTCATTAAAAGTTTCTGGAAAAAATTCTGAGAAAAAAAACTACGAAAGATTGGAGTTTTTGGGCGATTCTGTATTGGGTTCGATTATTTCTTGTTACTTATTTCAAAGGTATCCAGAGGCTAATGAAGGTTTTCTAACGCAAATGAAATCCAAAATCGTTAACCGCAAAAACCTTAATAAACTGGGTGACGAACTTGGTTTACCAAAACTAATTTTTGCTGATAATAGTGTCACATTGAGTGAGAATATTGCAGGAAATCTTTTGGAAGCTTTTGTTGGCGCATTATTTTTGGATGTCGAGTACGAAGCTTGTAAAAAAATTGTTCTTGAAAAACTACTTCCACCAGAAGAAATCAACAAGCTCGAAAACAAAATTATCAGTTACAAAGGTCTTCTGCTAGAGTGGAGCCAAAAGAAAAAACTTTCTATTAAGTACGAAACTTGTGAAGAACATCTAGTTGGCAAGCAGATTGCATTCCGTTGTAATGTTTGGCTAGAGGACGAAAAAATTGCTAATGCATCGGAGACATCAAAGAAGAAGGCCGAAGAAAAAGCAGCGCAGCGTGCGTTCTACATGTTAAATAAAAAAGAACAAATTATTGAAAAGCAAAAAACTATTTCTTGATTTTGAAGAAGAAGAATGCATCGATGTTGGATTGATGCGTATTGCTAGTAATTTGCCGCATTTCGAAGTTTTTTTTCACTTAAATAATTTTAATACTTTCAACCTAAAAAGGAGCGAAGATATCGTTTTCGAAGGTGTGTATAATGATTATTTTTTTGAGTGTTATGAAGCTTATGACAAATCTAACAAAAACTGTTGGAAGTTAATTTCTAACAAGTCCATCTCAACAATATTTAAAAAGGAACAAAGTCAGCTTTTCCAAGATGAAGAAGATGTAAAATTTTTATTAAATGATCATCATGACGTTGATTATATTGTTAAATCGTCGGATTCATTTGCGGATTTTTCAGTAATTTTGCTGCCGGAAAAGTTGTTCTTTCCAATACAAGAGTTCGAGTTGTCTGCAGATACAGAGCTCTATCAAATAATTCAATATTATGAATAAAAATTTAAAAAAGACAAAAATCATCGCAACCCTTGGCCCAGCGTCTTCTGACAAAGAAACGATGATCCAAATGGTAAAAGCGGGTGTTGATGTTTTCAGAATAAATTTCTCACATGCCGATTACGATCTTGTAAAACGTAATGTCGACATTATCCGCGAAATCAATCAAGAATATGGTTACTCGGTAGCTATTCTTGGAGATTTGCAAGGTCCAAAACTTCGTGTTGGTGTTGTTAAAGAAGGTTCTTTCCTTAATCCTGGAGATGTTTTGACTTTTACTAATGAAAAAGTTGAAGGCGATTCTACAAAAGTCTATATGACATATGAGAAATTTCCGCAGGATGTAAAAGTAGGAGAAAGAATCCTTATTGACGATGGGAAGTTGGTTTTAGAAGTTATCGAAACTAATGAAAAAGATACCGTTAAAGCAAAAACCATCCAAGGTGGGCCTCTGAGTTCTAAAAAAGGGGTAAATCTTCCTAACACAAATGTTTCTCTTCCTGCATTAACAGAGAAAGATATTCAGGATGCTAACTTTATGTTGGATTTAGAATTTGACTGGATTGCATTGTCTTTTGTTCGTCACGCACAAGATATTAAAGATTTAAAAATTTTAATAGAAAACCATCCGACCAACAATATTAAAACACCAATTATCGCTAAGATTGAAAAACCAGAAGGTGTTAAAAACATTGACGAAATCCTTATTGAATGTGATGGATTGATGGTTGCTCGGGGAGATCTTGGTGTAGAAGTACCAATGGAGCAAGTCCCTGTTATTCAAAAGAATTTGGTGCATAAAGCAAGATTGTATTCAAAACCTGTTATTATTGCGACGCAAATGATGGAAACGATGATTACAAGTCTTACGCCTACAAGAGCAGAAGTTAACGACGTTGCTAACTCTGTTATGGACGGCGCGGATGCGGTAATGCTATCAGGAGAAACTTCGGTTGGTAAATATCCAGTTGATGTTATTAAAAACATGACGAAGATTGTTAAAACAACTGAAACGACGCATCTTTATGCAAAACAAAATGTTCCTTTGGAAGAAAAAATTAATTGTGTTGATGATCGTTTCGTAACAGATATGGTTTGTCGTTCGGCGGTTGATATCGTTAGAAATGCTGGTGCAGAAGCGATTATTACGTTGACATCATCAGGTTATACAGCATTCCAAATTTCAGCACACAGACCAGATGCTCATATCATCGTTTTTAGCTCAAATAGACGCGTTATCACGATGTTGAATTTACTTTGGGGCGTTCGTGCTTTCTACTATGATATGCAAAAGTCTACAGACGAAACGGTAATTCAGGTTAATATGTTGGCGCATAATTATGGTTTTGTAGAGCAAGGTGATTTTGTCATCAATCTCAATGCGATGCCGGTGCATTATGGTGGTAAAACCAATACGTTAAGACTAACAACAATATAATGAAAGCCCCAATTTTGGGGCTTTTTTCTTAAAATATCCTAAAGCGCGTTAATCAGCGTTAAAGTTATTTTTGGTAACGCTCAAAACTTTACTTTTGAAAAAAAACTATTTGAGACTACATTTATTTTTTCTAGTCATTTTTTCGAATTTAATATTTGGACAAAATCAAGTTTCTGGTGTTGTTCAGACCGAAAATGGACTTCGGATTCCTAATGCCATGTTGGTGAATGTTGCAACTGGTGCTAAGGCGTATTCCAACAACATTGGAGAATTCTACATTGGTGCTAAAGTTGGAGAGACGATTCGTGTTCTTAAAGATAATTACGATCGTCAAACTATAACAGCTAGTCTTAATGGTAATTTCGTTGTAACCTTGGTAAAATCTGCTGAAGAAATAGAAGAAGTGACTGTGTCAAACATCAAAGTGACTGGTAATATTGATGATGCTTCTAGGTTAAAAACAGATGAAAGCGCCGAGCGATTGCGTAGAGAAGTTGGTACACCAAAAGCACCGGAAAAACCTCGAGAAAAAGCGCCAGAAATGACAAAAAATGTATTGTTGCCAATACTTTTCGGCACATTAAATGTTGATGGTTTGTATAAAATTGTATCTGGAAAGTCACGTCAAATGAAGTCGCTTTATCGTTATGAGGATTCTCAGGACGACATGAAGTGGATTCGTACGAGAATAGACCATTCTTATTTTAAAAGTGCTGAAATTCCTGATGATCAGATTAATTCTTTTTTAAATTTTATCATGGTGGATCCAGATGTGCGACGTTATGTAAAAGCTCGAAATGAAGGCGGTCTTATCGTTACAATGGAAAAACATATCCCCGAATTTCTGAAACTTATTAAAAAATATTAATCTCAGCATTTTCATCTTTTATAAAATGCTTAATTTCATTAAATTGCAATCGATAAAAGTCTTCATTTTACTTTAATCAAATAACATTTTTGATGAAACTTTATTTTAAAATTAATTACGTAACCAAACTTGGTGAGCGTCTCGTTTTACAAGTTTTAATGGATAACCAAACTTGGAAATCCTACGATTTATATTGCGAAAATACTTTTATTTGGCAAGGAGAAGTCGATTATTTTTCGAAAGAGATTTGCTACAAATATCAAGTCCTAGATAAGGATAATCAGCTTTTACAAGAAGAGATTATTCCGCATCGTTTATTTCTTGGATATAGTTTTAAAGAATATCAAGTTATTGATACTTGGAATAGTAAAAACTTCCCCGAAAACTATCTTAACAACAAAATTTTTAGAAATACAAAACAAGGTTTCGTTCCAGAAAAGCTTAATGTTCGTAAAAAACACACGCATCTTTTCCGTATCGAAGCGCCGCTTTACAAACCGAATTGGAAGATTTTAATTTTTGGAGAAATTCCAGAACTTGGCGCTTGGCAGTACGATAAAGCTGTCGCTTTACAGGAAGTCGATTTTGGAATTTGGGAAGTTGCAGTTGAGTTGAATGTAAATCATGATTTTACTTACAAATACGGTATTTACGATGATGAAACTAAGAAAGTAATCTTTATAGAATCTGGAGAAAACAGAATAACTTCTGCTAACAACAATAACGAAATTTTGCAAGTTAATGCTGATCATTATTTCGTGTTTGATGATGCGAGATTATGGCATGCGGCGGGCGTTGCTGTTCCTGTTTTTTCTTTGAGATCGGATGATGGCTTTGGTGTGGGAGAGTTTTTGGATTTAAAACTTTTGGCAGATTGGTCGAGAGATACAGATTTGTCAATTATCCAGATTTTACCGATTAACGATACAACTGCAAATTACACTTGGACAGATAGTTATCCATACGCAGCAATTTCGGTATATGCTTTACATCCGCAATATTTGCGAGTTGATGCTTTGGATTTTCCGATTGCAAAAGCAGATTTGGAAGCGTTTAATAATTTAAAATCAAAACTAAACCAAGAAAAATTTGTTGATTACGAAGTGATGATGTCCGAAAAATGGAACGTCATAAAAAAAGTTTTCAATGAGAATGCGTCAATTATATTTAAGGATAAATCTTTTAAATCATTTTTAAAAGAGAATAAAGATTGGCTGTTGCCATACGCTGCTTTTTGTGTTTTGAGAGATAAGTACAAAACACCGAATTTCAACAATTGGAAAACGCATAAACGTTATGTTGCTGGTAAAATCGCAACGATGTTTGATGCAAAACATAAAGATTATTCGGCAGTGATGATGCATGCATGGGTGCAATATCAATTGCATTTGCAGTTGACAGAAGCGATAGATTATGCTCATAATTTGGGAATTTCTCTTAAAGGAGATTTGCCGATTGGTATTTATCGCTATAGTGTTGAAGCTTGGGCAGAACCAGAACTATTCGGGATGGATTTCCAAGCGGGCGCACCGCCAGATCAGTTTTCAGATTTAGGACAAAACTGGGAATTCCCGACTTACAATTGGGAAGTGATGAAAGCTGATGGTTACAATTGGTGGAAAAAGCGTTTTGCGGTTTTAGAACGTTATTTTGATGCGATGAGGATTGATCATATTCTTGGTTTTTTCAGAATTTGGAGAATGCCGATTGACGCGACGCAAGGTGTTTTGGGTTAT
This sequence comes from Soonwooa sp. T0.1_25, assembly GCF_057652215.1. Classification (NCBI taxonomy): domain Bacteria; kingdom Pseudomonadati; phylum Bacteroidota; class Flavobacteriia; order Flavobacteriales; family Weeksellaceae; genus Soonwooa; species Soonwooa sp. T0.1_25. The sequence goes on from NZ_JBYFBZ010000005.1 coordinate 98,293, forward strand.
TTTTATCCTGCAATTCCAGTTACGAGAGAAGAATTACACGCTAATCATATCGATTTTAATGAAGATCGTTTTTGTAAGCCATTTATTAACGATTCTATTATTCATCATACTTTTGGAGAAGAAGCGGACGTTGTTAAAGCTCATTTTTTTGAATTAAATTCTAACGGACTTTATAAATTTAAACCAGAATTTGATACGCAACGAAAACTTAGTGATAGTTTCAAAAAACAATCTTGGGATTGGAAGGAAGAAAAATTGTTGTCTTTAGCTGCTAATGTTTTGTTTATAATTGAAACTACTCAAGATGGCGATAACGTTTATCATCCAAGGTTTAACATGGAAAAAACCTTGTCTTTTGCTAACCTTCCAGAATGGGAACGCGTAAAATTAGCAGAGATTTATAACGATTATTTCTTTGTTCGACAGGACGATTTGTGGTACGAAAAAGCCATGGAAAAACTTCCAGCTTTATTGACTTCTACCAAGATGTTAATTTGTGGCGAAGATCTGGGTTTGGTACCAGATTCTGTGCCAGTAGTTATGGATCAATTGGCGATAACGGCGCTTAAAGTCCAGAGGATGCCTTCGGAAAATATTCCTTTTTATGATCCGAAAAATGCAAGTTATATGAATGTGGTTACGGCTTCGTCGCACGATAGTTCGACTTTGCGACAATGGTGGTACGAAGATCGAGAAATGACGCAACAATATTTTAATCAACAATTGAAACAATACGGCACGGCGCCGTGGGATTTGTTACCAGATTTTTCAGAAATGATTATGAAACAACATTTGTACACAGATGCAATGTTGGCCATTTTCCCTATTCAAGAATTTTTGGCGACAGATCACCGATTAATGAACGAAAATATGGACGACGAACGAATCAACGTTCCAGCTATTTTTCCACACTATTGGCGTTACAGAATGCACCTTAAATTAGAAGATTTAAAAACCGAAACAGCATTTAATCAAAAAATATCGGATTGGGTTAAAGATTCGGGTAGAAAATAAGTCTTTGATTTTCAATATTAAAAATTATAAAAAAAGTTAAAAGTGCGAAATGCTTTTAACTTTTTTTCTTATTAAGTATCATAGAATTAAACAAGAGTTTTTGTTTTGCTAAAAACCAATTTGTTATGAAAAAAATGATTCTTGCAATGTCACTTGTTATAAGTAGCTTTGCTTTTTCACAATATTATCAAGATACGTATCCTGACTATTATGGGTACGAATATTATGATAACCAATATAATTATCCAGACGATTATTATTACAATTATCCTACGGATTATTATCCTGAAGATTATTATCAAAATTATTACAACGACTACAGAAATAGTATTGTAAATATTAACTGGAATAGATTCTTTAGAACTTATAGATTGTCGCCAATGCAAGTGCAAGCTATAATTAATCTTAATAATAGATTTCCGTCATTTATGGCTTGGAACTCTTATTACGGAATGAATCCTGATCGTTGGTATTATGATAGATTCTACGAGTTAGAAAGAATTTTGGGGCCACAAGTTTTTGTTGTTTATCAGCAAAATTATTACCGTGGTGTAAGTCCAATCGTGTACTTCCAAAACTATAGAACTTCTTATTATGTAGTTAATTATCATATTCGTCCTAAATATAGAAATGTAGATGTGATAAGATATCGAGTAGATCGTTCTAACCTTAATGATAGTTGGAAGTCAACACGTAACGTTGCGATGATTGATACTAATGCTAATAGTATTAGATCTAATTCTGGTACTAGAAATCAAAATATGTTGGCAGATAATACTAACAATAACGGAATTAGGAATTCATCAAGTATTAGAAATCAGGCTGCGGTATCTGATAACAATGGTGGAATCAGAACGTCATCAGGAACTAGAAATCAATCGATGATCGAAACTAATAATTCTGATGTTAGAAATAATGTAAGAAATCAAACTCCATCTGCTGACAATTATCACGCAGGAGGTGTTAGAAATAATCCAGTTAGAAGTTCGGCGCCGGTTCGTTCTTCTAGTATGGAACTAAGAAGTAATAATATGAGAAGTTCATCATCCAGTGGAGCGACTAGAAGCTCTGGGACGAGAGAATCTCAAAGAGATAATGCGGGTGGAATGAGAAGTTCTAATAACGGAGCTTCTAGAGGTAGGTAAGTTTTTTTAGTGTTTGTGTTATTTTGGAAATGGAGGAAGTTTTTTAAGCTTTCTCCATTTTATTTTAATTATGAATGTTTAAAATTTAACAAATTTTAATATTTTTTGATTTAACTTTAAATGATGTGCTTCATCCAATAGATGTAATTAAACAAAATGGTAATTAACGTAAAATTTTAATAAAATGAAAAAATTGATTTTAAGTGCAGCATTCGTAGTACTAGGTTCTTTTGCTTTTGCACAACAAACAACACCAACTGCAAAAAAAGAAAACTTTGAAGCAAAACAACAAGAACGTCTTGCTAAAATGAAAACCGATCTTAATTTGACAGATGCTCAAGTGGTAAAAATTAAGGAACTGCACGAGAAAAAAAGAGCAGCGAAAATGGACCAAATGAAAGAGCAACGTCAAGAGATGAAATTGAAAATGGAAAAGAATAACGAAGACATGAAGCAGATTCTTACACCTGACCAATATACTAAATGGCAAGAAATGAAAAAGCAAAAGATGGCCGAGCATAAAGGGATGAGAAAAGAAAAAATGGAGATGAAGAAATAATTGTAATGCAAATTTAGAAGTAGGAGTAAGGGAAACTTTACTCCTATTTTTGTGTAAAATAAAGTTAAGAATTTAGTATATTTGACTTTAAAGAAAAAAATATGGTTACGGAAAAAATTATTAATCTAATCAACGAGCAAATCACGAAAGAGCAATATGCTGCACAACTTTATTTGTCGATGTCGGCATGGTGTTATGCTCAAGATTTGGAAGGTATCGGTAATTACTTTAGAGTACAATCGAAGGAGGAGTTGATGCACTCTGACAAGATGTTTGATTATATCAACAATATCGGTGGAAAAGTTGTTTTGGGAGCTGTTGATGCACCTCCACATGATTTTAATAGTGCGGAAGAAATCTTTGAAAAAGCGCTAGAGCACGAAAAATTAGTTACAAAAAGTATTTTCAATATTGTAAAAGCAGCAACTGAAGAAAGCGATTTTGCAACAACAACATTTTTACAATGGTTCGTTAATGAGCAAGTTGAAGAAGAAGCTAGCGCATCTCTTTTAGTAACAAAAATCAAACGTGTTAAAGACAATCCGTCAGCAATGTATCTTTTTGATCAAGAATTAGCGCAACGTGTTTTCACTCCAGATAACGGAGCGGCTTAATTGTTCATTCAGTTAATGTAAAAATTAAAAGCTTAGAATTTCTAAGCTTTTTTTATTTTTAAATGTAAATAATATGTGTTTCCGAAACTTTTTTTCCGAGTTTTTCTAGAGCACTTTTGTAGACTTCAATTTGTTGCTCGTGCTTACCTTTTTTATCACCAGTTTTGAAATCAATAATGATAAAACCATGTTCTGTTTCGATGAGTCGGTCAGGACGGAGAACTTTTGTTTCATCATTTTCAGAAATCATAATGTCGCGTTCGCTGATGATTTTTAAATCTGGAACAAAGAAGTGACGATAAGCTTCTGAGCTAATAATTTCAAAAATACGTTGCTCGATATTAATGCGCTCTTCTGATGTGAAAACACCTTCTAGCTCATACTTTTCTAAAACCTTTTCTAAGTCGAGATTTGATTTAATTTTGGAGAGAATTTCATGGACAAAAATTCCGATTCTTACTTTTGCAACGCGTTCTTGATAATTTTTACTAGGTGTTGCAATTTGGATGTTGTTATTTTGTGAATTTTCTCCTTTTAATGCGGTTATCGATAGTTTTTCAACGATATTTTTCGTTTTGATTTTTTGCTTTTTTAAATCCAATTCTTCGACGTGATACAAGTCGAAAGAATCGCTTTCTTCGTTGTCAGTTGAAGGCCTTTTTGCATTAATATAATCGATGATTTCTAAATGATTTGCAGACTTGTTTGGTTTTTCAAGATAAAGATATAATTGCTCAACAGCGCGCGTTGTCGCAACATATTGAAGACAGAATCTATCGATTTTATTTTTGTATTCGTTGTCAATATTAAAGTTTGACATCTCTTGATCATATTCCAAAAGCTTTTTATTAAAACCTGTAATGTTGACTTTTTTTAGTTCGTCGTCGCTTTTTAGATCAAACCAATTCGAAAACTCGGCGTCCTTGTTCTTATTGCGCATTGGTAAAAACACAATTGGGAATTCTAGACCTTTTGACTTGTGGATCGTCATCATCTTGATGGCGTCAATATTTTCGCTGGCTTGGATGCTTTGGTTAACGCCTTCTTCATTCCAATATTTTAGGAAATCTTTGATGGTTGCGCCTGCATTTTGAGTATAATTAAACAACATCTCCAAGAAGTTTAAAAGAAAATCGACTTCTTTATTTTCCACTGAAAAATTTTGTAGAAAGTATTCGATATAGTTGTAAAGGTTTAGATTTAAAATACGCTCTGAACTTAAATCTAGATTATAATTTGATTTTAATTTAGAATTTATTTCAACGAAATTTTTAGTTTCGAGTATGTCTAATACTTCTGTGGTAAAGTCTTTTATTTCAATTCTTCCTAAATGATTAAGGTGATAAAGCGTCTTAATCAAAAATTGATAGTTGTCAGGATTTACTTTCCAATTTAAAAATTCGATAAGCGCTTTGATGGTGTAAGATAAACCAATGGTTAAGCCACTTTCAGAGATGCTTTTAATGTATTGTTCTTGCCCTTTATAGTTGATAAGTTGTTGACCAAGAAGATTCGAAAAATTGAAAATATCTGTGTTTCCACGACACAGTATACAAATGTCTGAAAGTTCGAATCCATTATCCAAACATTGTTGGATATCATCACGCATTTTGTTGACAGTCTCTTCATAGAAGATTTCTTTAACATCATTTTCAAGAAGGTTAATTCTGACTCTTCCGTTGATATTTGATTTTGCAATTTGCGTTGCTGCTTCACCAAAAATGTATTCGTGTATCGGTTCTAAACCTCTCGAAATGCTGTAATACAACTGATTATTAAAGTCAACGATGTTTTTAGCACTACGCCAATTATGTTCTAGATTTATGACTTCCGCTTCCTTTTCAACCGCTTCTTTATGACTAATAATATCAAGCATTAATTGACTTTCGCCACCTCGAAAACGGTAAATACTTTGTTTGGGATCGCCAACCAAAGTAAAACTCGTGTTGGCACTCGCAATAGCATTGTCGCGAAGCGGTTTGAAGTTTTCCCATTGCATTTTCGAAGTGTCTTGGAATTCATCAAAAAAGAAATGTTGGAATTGTGTGCCGACTTTTTCATAAATAAAAGACGAAGGTTCCGATTTTAAATTTTCCCCGATAATCACATTAAATTTCGAAAGAAGAACTAAATCATTTTCTATTTCAATATCCTTTAGTTTTTTTTGGATGTCAGAATTTACTTTTAAAGGTAAAAGCACATCGAGGATTTTTGTATTTCTTTCAATATTGACGTACTTCGCAATGAGGTCAAGGCGAAGGTCGGTTAGTTTTGGTAAAATAGATTGTATGTCGGCTTCCTTCTTTTTTCCTTTCGCTGAACTTCCTCTTGCAAATTTTTGTAAAGCGCCGCTTTCACTTGCTGGAATTGGAAATTCAGAACGTTCATCATTGTAAAACTTAATAACTTCATGGAAAAATTTTGCGATACCATTTACATTTCCTCCTGCAAAATCTTCGATATTAAGATCTTGTTCTGTAAGTGTCTGTATAATTTCTTTTGCTAAAGAAATGGATTGCTTTTTGTCGGCTTTTATCTCGTTTCTAAGATTTTCTTTTTTACGTTCATAAGCTTCCCATTCGAAGTTTTTGTTTTCCGAAAGTGCTTCGTAATGTGTATCACTAATAAATTTTTTAGCAGAATCGTAAAGGTTTTTATTAATGTTGATACGAGTTTCGTTATCTAGACCATAATTAACAAAATCCATAAAAGCCTCAGAAATGTGATTGTTGTCACCAATTTCGTCCAAAAGTTGATCAACCGCTTCGATAAGAAACGGCTCAGCGTTTATTTCTAAATTAAAATTTTGTGCAAGACCCAACTCATACGTAAAACTTCTCACCAACCTTGCATTAAATTTGTCAATGGTTCCAATATTCAACGTAGAATAATGGTGTAGCACATAATCTAGGATTTGCTTTGCACGATGATGTAGATCTTCTATAGTAATATGAATGCCCTCATCATCGAATTCCGATTTTATATTTTGTAATTCAATATTTTCCTTATAATTCTCTTTTGTAAATGAAAAAAGCCAATTGATGATTCGCTCTTTCATTTCGTTAGCTGCTTTATTGGTGAAGGTTAGCGCTAAAATATGACGAATGCTTTCTGTCTGATTAGGATATCGAAGACAGATTTTCAAAAGGTTTTTTACAAGGCTGTAGGTTTTTCCTGAACCAGCCGACGCATTGATAACAAGGTAAGAATTTTGCATTGCAAGGAAATTTACGCACAATTTAATCTAAACTTCCGCATCTTCAAAATTTAGTATTCTATATTATATATAAGTTTAAAAGATTTTCTGTGGTGTATCGTTGGTCCGTGTTCCATAAGTGCTCTTTGGTGGACTTTAGTACAATATCCAAAATTTTTGTCCCATCCATATTCGGGAAAATCTTTTGCAAGTTCGATCATGAGATTATCACGATAATTTTTTGCGATGATAGAGGCTGCCGCAATGGAAAGAAATTTTGAATCTCCTTTAACAATACAATGATGAGGGATGTAGTTATAAGGATGGAATTTGTTGCCATCAACCAAGATCAATTCAGGTCTTATTTTTAATTGATCTAAAGCAAGGTGCATTGCATGTATACTTGCTTGTAAAATGTTGTGTTTATCTATGAATTCTGGAGAAAGTTCGGCGATTGCGTAGTCTAACGCGTTATTTTTGATGTATAAATCAAGTTCATTTCGCTGTTTAAACGTTAATTTTTTAGAGTCATTAATGAAATTTTGGTTAAATTTTTGGTCAATTATAACAGCAGCCGCTACAACAGGACCAGAAAGGCATCCTCTTCCAACTTCATCACAACCGACTTCTATCAGGCTGTTTGAGAAACTTTTAGAAAGTTTTACTTCAGTAATCATTTAACAAAGTTATCAATAAAAGAACGAAACGTTAAAGAAAAATTAAGAAATATTTAACTTTTTTATTGTTTATGTTGAGAAAGTTTTGCACATTTGTTTTATTGAAAAATTTAATTTGATATGAAAAAATTAACAGCTAGCGTTTTAGCATTGGTGTTAAGCTCTTCAGTTGCGATGGTTTCCGCGCAAGCTAAAAAGGGTGATACACTTAAGCAAACCGATATCGAGGGGGTTGTAGTAACCGCTTTAGGTATTAAAAGAGAAAAGAAATCTCTAGGTTATGCATCTCAAGAGGTGAAAGGAGAGGTTTTGTCTGATGCAGGTCAAACGAATGCAGTAAGTGCATTGTCTGGAAATGTAGCAGGTGTGCAAGTAACTGCTCCTTCTTCTATGGGAGGTTCCACTAGAATTACTATGCGTGGTATTAGCTCGGTAACGGGTGAAAATAGACCTTTAATAGTTGTAGATGGTATCCCTTTAGATAACTCAAATGTTAATAGTGTTGATACTCAAAGAGGTGCCGGTGGTAGAGACTATGGTGATGCTACATTTGATATTAATCCTGATGATATTGAAAGTGTAACAGTATTGAAAGGAGGTCCTGCGGCAGCTCTTTATGGTTATAGAGCAGGAAATGGAGCGATCATCTATACAACAAAATCTGCAAAAAGAGGTAGAACTGAAGTGCAATTGAATACAGGTGTTTCGTTCGAATCTATTTATATTAGACCAAAATTGCAAAATCTTTATGGTGGAGGTTTAGAATCTAAACTTCCAACTGCGACGATAGGAGGAGTGAAGTACAATATTACAGATTTTGGTACTGATGAAAGTTGGGGGCCAAAGTATGATCCTAATTTAATGTATTTAGGATGGAATTCTTTTGATCCTGAATTTGCTTCTGAATATATGAAGCCAATGGCTTGGGTTGCTCCAAGAAAAGATGTAGATGATTTTTTTAGAGTAGGTACTACATATACTAACAATTTCTCAGTATCTAAATCTTTTGAAAATACAAACGTTAGATTATCATATACAAATACTAAAATTAATGGTATTGTTCCGAATTCTGAAATTAAAAAAGATAATTTAAGTATTAATTTATCAAGCCAACTTTCTGAAAGATTAAAAGCTGAAGCGGTAATTAATTACGCACATACAGCAGGATTTAACAGACCAGAACAAGGTTACGGTGATAATTCAGTTGCTCAAAAATTTTATCAATGGGGACAAAGACAATTAGATTTTGTATCGTTGAAAAACTACAAGCTTTCTAATGGGATGCAAAGATCTTGGAATAGAACCTCTTGGAGTGACGGAACACCTAACTTCTCGGATAATCCATATTGGACAATTTATGAAAATACATCTGCAGATAGTCGAAATAGATTTTTCGGAAATGCAGGCTTAACTTATAATTTTTCTAAAAAAGTTTTTGTAGTTGGGAAAGTTTATGGCGATACATATGCACAAACTATTAGTTCTCAAGTAGCAGTAGGTTCTGCTGCATTAGCTGAGTACAATCTGCAAAAACGTAATAATTCTGAATTTAATTACGAAGGTAGATTACACTATAATGATAACTTTGGGGATTTTAGTTTAAATACTTTTGTAGGGTTCAACATTATGAATCGTAAATGGGATGTTTTAAATGGGAACTCTGTTGGGGGGCTTGTTATACCTGGACTATATAATCTAGCTAATAGTGTTGAAGCTGCCCAATCTTCTAATGCTTCATTCCATTTAGGTGTTAAGAGTTTATTTGCTTCTGTATCTTTAGGGTATAAAGACTTATTGTATTTGGAAGCAACGGGGAGAAATGACTGGTTCTCTATGCTAAACGATGATCAGTTCTATCCTTCAGTAACAGGTAGTTTTGTTTTTTCTAATGCTTTAAAGACGGATTGGTTATCTTTTGGTAAATTGAGAGCTGGATGGTCGCAAATTGCAGGAGGTTCAGATCCTTATATTAGAGGAACATATGCTACTATTGGTACTCCATTTGGTGATCCTATGTATTCAATGCCAGCTACAAAAGGAGAGCCTTATATTAAACCAGAAGTTAAAACTACAAAAGAAATTGGTTTAGAAGCAAGCTTCTTTAAGAATAGATTTGGATTTGATATTACATATTATGATGTAAAATCTACAGATTTAATTATTCCTCTACCTATTGACCCTGGAACAGGTTATGGATTTAAAAGAATTAATGCTGGAGAAATGACGAACAAAGGGATAGAGGCAATGGTTAATGTTACACCTATTAAAACAAGTGATTTCTCTTGGGACTTAAGCTGGAATTTTACTAAGAATAAAAACAAACTTGTTGAGTTACAAGGGGACTTAGAAAATTATATTTTAACAAACGCTCCATTTAGAGCACAATTAGCAGCGCAAGTTGGTTATTCTTATGGGACGATTTTAGGGACTGATTTTGTTTATGATGCAAATGGTAATAAAGTTGTAGACGGAAATGGTTATTATAAAGCATCTGCTATTAAACCATTAGGGTCTATTTTACCTGACTACAATATGGGATTCAGAAATACCTTGAAATATAAGAATTTAAGTTTATCGTTCTTGATTGATATCCAAAAAGGTGGTAAATACTTCTCAACAACGCATATGTGGGGGATGTATTCTGGTATGCTTGAAGAGACTGCGTTGGGAGGACATAGAGAAGATGGTGTTATCTTAGCTGGTGTTAAAGAAGATGGTACGCCTAATGATATTAGATTAGATGCCTCTGAATGGGGTGGTACATACTATTCTACTGTTGATGCACAGAATGTATTTGATGCAAGCTATATAAAACTTCGTGATGTTACTCTTGCTTATGATTTACCAAAGTCTATTATAGGAAATACATTAACTGGCGTTAGAGTATCAGCGTTTGCTAGAAACTTATTTGCATGGAATCTTGCATATAAAGGAGTTGATCCTGAAAATACCGCGTATGGATCTGGAAATATCCAAGGTTTAGAGGGTGGTTCTTTGCCATCAACAAGAATGTTTGGATTTAATGTAAACTTTAAATTTTAATTAAGATGAAAAAAATAATTTCAATATTATCAGTCGCATGTTTATCAGTAGTACTTAATAGTTGTTCTGATAAGTTTGAAGAAATTGATATTAACCCAAATTCAACTGAGAATCCCCTGCCTACGGGATTGTTCAATAATGCGAATAAAGAATACATGGATTTTACTAGAGACGGTTGGGTATCTGGTAGATTAACATTACCTTGGGTTCAATACTCAGCGCAAAGACAATATACAGAAGAGGATAGATATCAATATCGTTTGACCACTGCTACTCAGCTTTGGACAAGAAGTTATTATGTTGCAACCGATTATAAGAAAATTATAGATCTTAATACGGATCCTGCAACAAAAACAATGATGGCGAATTATGGTTCTAATAACAACCAGATTGCTGCAGCTAGAATTATGTTATCTTATGTTTTTCTTAACTTAGTTGATGCATTTGGAGATGTTCCTTATTATTCATATGGTAATAGTGATCCTGATTTCCAAGCTTTGAATATTAATGCTACTCTTCAGCCAAAATTTGCTAGTCAACAGAAGATTTATTCTGATATTCTAAAGGAGCTTAAAGAAGCTTCGGCTATGATTGAAACAAATAAAACAATTCTTGTACAAGGAGATAAACTTTTTGGTTCTGCGGAAAAAATGAAAAAATTTGCAAATTCTCTTAGATTAAGAGTTGCAACAAGAGTTAAAGGTGTTGTTCCAGGAGCTGAAGCACATATCACGGACGCTATTGCTTCAGGTGTTATGACTTCTAATGAAGATAATGTAGGATTAACTTATGAAAACAATCTAATTAATCCATCACCGTTCTTCTTAACATATCAAACAAGGTCTGATTTTGCAATTGCAAAACCATTTGTTAAGTTGTTAAAAGGTGAAAAAGGTAATTTTGGAGAAGATCCGCGATTATTCAAATATGCAGCCCCAACTAGCGTTAAAGTTTCTGACGTCAGAAATCAGACAATGACTGAGGCTACATCTGCAAGCCAAATTAAAGGTATGTGTTATGGTGTGCCAAGTAACTTAGCAGCTAGTCAAGCGGTTGCTGGTGCTTTCAGTTATTTTGGACGAGATATTTTAAAGCCTAATTATACAGAAATTTTCATGGAGTATTCTGAGGTTGAGTTTTTATTAGCTGAGGCTAACGGATGGGATCAGGCTCATTATGAAAAAGGTGTTAAAGCATCTTTAGATAAATGGGGTGTAGATGAGGCAAAGGCTCAAACATTTATTGCTGGATTACCTGCTGCCTCTAAAGAGAATGTGTTGACTCAAAAGTATATTACATTATTTATGCAACCAGCAGAAGCTTGGGCAGAGTATAGAAGAACTGGATACCCTAATACATTGTTGCTTCCTGGACAAACAGAGCAATTAAATGTACCTTCTGCTACAGGGCAAACAGAATATACATTTACTTCTTTAATTGCTGGTTTGACAGATCTTCCTACAAGATTATTTTATCCTACAAATGTTCAAACTGTAAATACTGTTAATTATCAAGCAGCTTCTCAAGCAATTGGAGGTGATAAAATGAACACAAAATTAATCTGGGACAAAAACTAATTTGTTTCATTAATAAATATCAAAACCGCCTTCGGGCGGTTTTTTTATTTTCGTAACTTTGCCATTATTTTTTAGCATAATGAATATTAAAGATAGCATTCAGCAGAAGGTTTCAGATATTATTAATAACCTTTACCAGATTCAGGATTTGAAGTTGGAAGTTCAGCAAAACAAAACGGATTTCGATGGTGACTTTACCGTTGTGGTTTTCCCATTGGTTAAACTTCTTAAGAAAAGTCCAGATGTCATCGGTATGGAGTTAGGTAGTGAGCTGACCAACGAAGTTGAATATGTAGAAAGTTTTATTGCGGTTAAAGGTTTTCTTAATTTGAAAATTAACAATTCGCTGTTTCTTGATAATTTCGAAAATACTTACCAAGATTTTGGGAAGGTAGATCCTAAAAATCAAACTGTGATGGTGGAGTATTCTTCTCCAAATACCAACAAACCTTTGCATCTTGGACATATCAGAAATAATCTTTTAGGTTTTTCTGTGGCGCAGATTCTAGAAGCTGATGGTTATGATGTTATCAAAACTCAAATTATTAACGACAGAGGTGTGCATATTTGTAAATCTATGTGGGCTTGGGAGCAATTTGGAAACGGCGTGACACCAGAATCTGAAAAGCTGAAAGGTGACAAATTAGTTGGTAATTTCTATGTAGAATTTGATAAAAATTATAAATCAGAAATTGCTACTTTGGTCTCAGAAGGCATGGATGAGGAAACTGCTAAAAAGCAAGCACCGTCTATGTTGGCTGTGCAAAAAATGCTTTTAGATTGGGAAAACGGAAATCCAGATGTGCGAATGCTTTGGGGAATAATGAACTCTTGGGTATATTCTGGGTTTAATCAAACTTACCAAAGATTAGGTGTTGAATTTGACCAAGTTCAGTACGAAAGTAACACTTACATATTAGGAAAAGATATTATTCAGGAAGGTCTTAAAAAAGGTGTTTTATTCCAAAAAGAAGACGGTTCTGTTTGGGCAGATTTAACTGACGAAGGTTTGGATCAAAAATTACTTCTTCGTTCTGACGGAACTTCAGTTTATATGACGCAAGATTTAGGAACTGCCGTTGAGCGTTTCAAAGATAATGATATTCAGAAATTAATTTATACTGTTGGTAACGAGCAAGATTATCACTTCCAAGTTTTATTTTTAATTCTTAAAAAATTAGGATACGAGTGGGCAGATCAACTTTATCATTTGTCTTATGGAATGGTTGAACTTCCGAATGGTAAAATGAAATCTCGCGAAGGGACGGTTGTGGACGCTGATGATTTGATGCAAGAGATGTATCAAACGGCAAAATATAAATCTCAGGAATTAGGAAAATTAGAACACTTAACGGAGGAAGAAAAGGAAATTTCTTACGAAAAGGTTGGGATTGGAGCGCTTAAGTATTTTATGCTAAAGGTTGATCCAAAGAAAAAAATGTTGTTTAATCCAGAGGAAAGTATCGATTTTAATGGTAATACAGGACCGTTTATCCAATATACTTATGCCCGAATTCAATCCTTGTTAAATAAGGCAAATTTCGTTGATTCTGCTATTACAAAAGATTATGCGATTAATGATAATGAGAAAGAGTTGGTGATGACTTTGTCAAATTTCAAAGAAGTTATTGCTAGAGCAGCTGAACAACTAAGTCCAGCATTAGTGGCGAATTATGTTTACGAATTGGTGAAAGTTTATAATTCATTCTATCAAAATAATCCAATTTTGAATCAAGAAGATCAAAATACAATTCAATTTAGATTACAGGTTTCCAATTTAACAGCTAAAACTATCAAGAAGGCTTTGGCTTTAATGGGAATTGGCGTTGTTAATAGAATGTAATTTTAACAAAATAATTTTATAAAAGAGCTGTCAAATTTGATGGCTCTTTTTTTACGAATAATAAAAAACGGATTTCAGTTAAGAAATCCGTTTTACTGATTTTCTAATTGTTTAAAATTTCAGTTTAGTCTCGTCCGTTTTGTAATTTCAAATTTCTTAAAAATAAATAGGTTATGTTATATTTTGTAATCGACACTGTATTTACATTTGTAGATTTTTTGTCTACAAAATATATACGATACTTTATAATGTATTATTAATCAATTATTTATATTTTTGCAGGAGTTGTACGAAATTAACACTCAATTATGAATTTCGATTTTTTGTTTTTTGTTAAATTTTGTAATATTTAATTCGTTGATTATAAGATGCTTTAAAGTTTTTTTATTTAAAGAAGGTGTTTTTATTCAATATAAGAAAGAAGATAAGTTATAATGCTGAGATTGATATTTTCTAGGTTTTTGCTGTTGATGTTTTTAATTCCAATTTGTTATTTTGGACAAAGTGATTTGGATAAAAGTCAACAAACTGTATATGCGTATCTTTATGCAAAGGAGAACGAAAAGGCTAGAAGTCTTCTCGAAAAAGATTTTCTTCCTAGCCAAGATGTTCGTCGCAAAATAATTGGGCTTGTCTATTTGTCCGATTATTATTCGGTGACTAAAGATGAGCAAGCGCAGGTTAATTCTTTAAAAAAAGCAAAAGACCTATTAGATGAGGCTAATGATAATCTGTCGAATGCTTATGTTGATTATGGATATGCGAGATATTATTTAAAACTTAATAAAAAAGATCAATTTGTAAAGGCTATTAATAGTAGTATTTCGGTTTTTGAAAAGTCAGATCGAGAGAATTTATTTTAACCCAACTGTATTTTCTTAAATTTTCATATCAAGTCAAAAATGCAGCTGATGTCCAAGAGTATAAAGATTCGGCTTTCAAGGCTCTAGATTATGCTAAGAAGTCTAAGAATAATTTGTTGTTAAATTTTACTTTTAACAATGTTGGTTTTTATTACAAAAATCTAAGTACGGCCATGCGCGAAAAGAAATATTTAGATTCTGCGGATGTTAATTATCGTCGTGCTTTCAATGTTATTTCTAAGATCGAACCTAAAGTTGCGCAAAAGCGTTCTCTCATTGCTTATTACATCAATTATGGAAGTTTAGTTCCGTTCATTCGTACAAGTAATGCGAGTAAGGAAAGTTTGGATTTAGCTTTCAAAGCTTTAGATTTAACAAGTAATGATGCTAATTACGGAGATCTTACCTCACTTATTTATAATAATATTGGTTACAATTATGAGAATGAAGGTAATGTTGGTTTAGCTGAGAATTACTATCAAAAAGCTTACGATCTTGGGCGTGCAAATACAGAGATTATGTTAAGTTCAAAAATCTCTAAAATCGACAATTTGTCTCGTGTTTATTCTAATTCTGGTCGTTTTGAAAAGGCATTGGCCATCGAGCGTGAAGCTAAAGATATGATTCGTCAAGAAAGTAAAGAGCGCTTTGACAATAATACAATGTCTTTGGAAATTTTTTATGACACAGAGAAAAAAATGAACAAATCCATCAGCTAGAACAAATTAACCAAGGTCGAACTCGTCAATTGTGGATGTTGTTGGCGATTGTTATTATTGCAGTTGCTGGATTTATCGTACTTTTCAATAATCAGAGATACAAAAAAAAACTCACTAAACAACGTGCAGATCTTTTAGAGTCAGAAAAAATTGAAACCGAGCTAAAACTTCAGTTAGAATCTGAGGAAAAAGCGAGATTGGAAGCTGAGCAAAGACTTTTGGAAATTGAACAGGATCGACTGCATAAACAGGCCTTGGCAAAATCCATCCAACTGGATCAGAAAAATTCTATTATTAATGAATTAACTGAAAAGATTAAAACCAATGCAGATGCGGATCTGGATAAGCTTCTTCGCAAAGAAAAATTTGTAGATCAAGATTTGGCGCGTGTCAAAGATATGCACGAGGAAGTACATCCGCAACTTTTCAAAAAGTTGAATGAAACTTCCAAAGGAAAGCTAACGACACAAGATTTAAAATATGCGTCCTATATTTATTTGAATATGGATAACCAACAGATTGCAAATCTTTTAAAGGTTGAGGTTAAAACTGTTAGGATGACGAAATATAGATTGAAAATAAAACTAGGTCTTGATAAAGAAATAGATTTACAAAGCTTTATTCAGAACCTCATATTATAACAAAAAACGCAACTTACAAATTGCGTTTTTTATTTATTAAAATATTTTTATTCCTCAGCCAGTTCGTCATCACTCCCAAAATAGAAATCAGTTAAGTTGGTAACAATTTCTTCATAGATATTTCCGCTGTTGTAATATATTTTCCCTTTTTCTTTTAGTTGATAAAGGCTAATTTCTCTGTCGATACTTTCTTCCTTAGTTGCGTTGCTATAGGTGTTTTTAAGCGAAATTAAAAGTTGTTTAAGTTCGTCCGCTTTCAGTGTTTTAGGATTTTTATTTTTGTAGACAGACAGGATGTCGTCAGAAGCTTCGTTCGGCATTTTGAAAGTAACACGATAAGAAATTTCTGCTATTTTTTCGCCTTTGACATATTCGTTGTCAACCAACTTTGCACTGCTTATTTTATAAGTGGCTTCGTTGAAGTTTTTAATCATTGCAGCGAAATAGTCTTCCGCCTCTTTTTTGTTGGCTTTTGCAGCGGCAGGAGAGAAGATGCTCAAAAAGTTGTCAGACATATTTGCAATCATTTCCGAATTTCCCTCAGTAAAATTAATTGCGTACATATCTTTTCCTTCAACGGTTGGTCGCATGTAATCGTTAAGTGCTTTCAGTGCGGTTTCGTTTTTATTAACAAAAGATTTGAAATAAAGATCGAAAGCATCAGCTGGCTTTTTAACTTCAGTCTGTGCCGAAAGGATTTGAATGGTTAAAACACAGAATAGTGTCCAGATAAGTTTAATTTTTGTCATTTAATTATTTTTAGCATGTTTCGCCAAAAATAAAGTCTTTGTTATTTGAATGCAATTATTTTATTGAAAATTTTAGTTAAATTTTCTCATTCTGTAGTCAGTAGCAATGTTTTTTATTTTATTAAATTAATAATCACATCTAAGTTTTTATTTATTGTTGAATTATTTTCGGAGTTTGTGAGAATAAATCTCGCAACCATTTGGAAGACTAAGCTAAAGTATTGCAAGGTGAAATTAAATTTTAGAATAAATTATTTTGAAATAAAGCACAAAAAAATAGCTTGCTAAATTTAGCAAGCTATTTGGATAATCGTAGACCCACAGGAAATACAATCTTTGTTTTTCTTTAAATTTTAATATTTTTAATAGCACTATAAAACCCTTTAAATAAAGAGTTTTTAATCTAACAAGAAACAATAAGAAATAATAAAATTCAAAATTTACCTTGTCCCACACCTTGCCCCAATTGAATTATTTAGTAGATTTGTTTCATAAAACCTACATCAATGGAAACAAAATTTAATTCAGAAGTCGGAACGGTTACATTCAGACTAAAAGAACCTAATTCTGATAAACCAACACTTATTAAAGGGATATATCTATTTAAAGATTTTCAGACTGGATTTACAACAGGAATAAAAGTTTTACCTAAGGATTGGGAAAAGACTGAAAAGAAAATTTTGTCTGGAGAAAATAAAAAGGAGCTAAACAATAAACTCAACAAGTTTAAAACTAAAATTCCTGATTTTCATAATAAATTCAATGAACAATATAATAGACTTCCAACAAAAGAAGAACTTAAAACTATTGTAACAAATGCTATTAATGAAAGAGAACTAAAGACGGTAAATAAAAAGAAAAAAAGTTTTGATGACATCTATAATGATTTCATGGAAATAATATACTTAAAAAGAGACAACGCTATTGCAGGAGGTTTAAAGCCGTTGCATAAGTCATACATTTCAAGTTTTAATGTTGCATATTCTGATTTGAAAAAATTTGCATCGGAAAATAGAATCGTTTTAGATATAGATACTTTTGATGTAACAACTTGTCTAAAATTTCAAAACTGGTTATTAAATGGAAAAGATAAAAAACAATCTGCCACAGTTAAAACAAGAGTGAAGAGAATAAGTCAATTATTAAGATGGGCATTTACCGAAGGACACACCAACAATAGAAGTTTTATGCAAAACGACTTTTTACCTAAAGCTACATCTAATAATAAAATTGCTTTAACAGAAGAAGAAATCACTATTTTATATCAATACGATTTTAGTAACAATAAGAGGTTTGAAAAAGTAAGGGATTTGTTTATTTTAGGCTGCCATACATCTTTAAGATTTGAAGATTTAACGAGAATCAATCCTAAACATTTAGATTTTAGCAATAAAACAATTCACATTCTTACTTCTAAAGTAGAGAAAAATGTAAGTTTTCCATTTTTTGGATATACAGAAGAAATACTTTTAAAATATGGAGGTAATATTAATAGTATTGCTTTATCAAATCAGAATGCCAATCTATACTTGAAAGAAATTTTTAGAGAAATTCCATATTTCAAAGAAAAGATAATTTTACAGGAAATAGCCACAAACAAAGGTGTTAAGTTCATTGAAAACAAATACGAAGATAAAATAACCTTTCATAATTCAAGAACAAGTTTTTGTACTAATAGATATATGGAGGGATGGGATTTACTTGAAATATGGCAGTTTACAGGACATACAAACGAAGGAACTTTTAAAAGTTATTTCAAACCTACTTCTGAACATGAAAAGATTAGAAGAGAAAATATATTGTTGAGAAATGAAAAACTTCAAAGAGCTGATTTGCAATCAAAACAAATTGAAGAGTTGAAAAAACAAAACGGCAAAATCATAAATTTAAATGCAGTTTAATTATGACATATTCAAAAATAGAAACTTTATTAGAGATTATTCTAGGAAACAACAATCTTGAAGAATTAAAAAAGAACACATCCGAACTAATTTTTCTTGTAAATAAAATGTTCATTGAGTTTACTGGAAACAGCTTCTTTTGTACATTTCTCATTAGTAAAATCCTAAATCCACTAACTGATAAAATACTAGAAATAAATCCTGAAAATTATAATAGCAGAAGCAGAATTAAACTTAAAAACACAATTGCCGAAAAAAAGAAAATTCTCACAGACCTAAGAACTAAAATCATTAATACATATAAAAATCATTTAATAGATTCTGATGTTTACAAGGATTATATCTCGGAAAAAATCAATAAAATAAATTTCATAATAAACCCAGATGTAACTCTTGAACTGTTGAATTTTGAACTTTTCAAAAGCCTTATTGATAATTCTTACGATACAGTAGTTAACCATTTTGAAAAACAATCCAAACTAGAAAGGTTTGAAATATACAAACAAGAATTATTTGATTTCGTGAGGGGCTGTGAATTGAAAATAAAGGAATTAAACAATTACCAAATTACTATTTCACAAAAATTAATACAATTAGATAACAATAGTGATTTAGACATAAAATATAGCTTGACAACTGAAAAAGAAATAAATGCTTATCATATTAATAAATTGAAAGAATTAGTATCTTATCTATATGATAATCATCTTATTTTAAGAGACATAAAAAGAGAAGATGAGATTCCACTAACTGTTTTTGGGAATAGAAATTTTGATAAAATAGAAAATCTATACAATGAACTCATAGAACTAATTAATATCAGTCCTTCAAAAAAAGATTTTACTGAAGTCTTTAAAATTAACAATAAAATTCAAAATAAAATTAATCTTTCTAAACATTTTAACTCAAATAAACAATTTACTCTAAGTGATTATGGTTACTTAATCTCTACCCTTCAAGAATTCTTCATTGAAAGTATAAAACAAAACAATACAAAATATGATAATTGGTGGGCGGAAAGGTTCAAATTTGAAAGTATTGATAAGAGCTTTAAAGACATTAGAAAAATGAAAAGTAATGCAAAAAAAGATGTCAATAGAAAACCAAAATATAAAACTGAAATTGATTCTTTAAAAGATATTTTTTATTAAAATCCACAAAAACAGCAACTTTTTTTTCTGAAAAAATATTAAAATTATTCAAAAACCCTCTAATCATAAAGATTACAGAGGGTTATTTTTTTTTTAATTAACAATCACCAAAAATTTTTCCATCCTCAAAATCCACATTTTAATTGTTCCATTATTAATCAAATAAAATTACGTTATGGAAACATTAAAATTAGTACAGGTAACACCTGAAAGTTTAGCAGAAATTGTAAAAAATGCAGTTTCAAGTGAATTAGAAAGATTTTCAGATTTATTTAAAAAATCTGAATCAGATTCAGAGTATTTGACACGAGAAGAAGTTTGCAAGAGACTGAAAATCTCAAAAGGAACTTTAAACAATCGTAGTAGAAGTGGAGAAATACCTTCTCACAAAGTTGGGAGAAGAGTATTATACAGAAACTGCGAGGTTCAGGAGTATATTAACGGTCAAAAAAGAATGAGTTATGGAGAATAAAACAGTCCTCATTCAAAAAACCCTTCTAAAAGATTTGGAAGGGTTTATTTTAGAATTGAACGAATATAATAAACCTCATATCAAATTAGATATTGCCGTTTATTTTTTAAGTCTATTCATTAGCTTACCAAGTCATTACAGAAATACTGAAAAAGAAAATTATTTAGTTAGCTTAAATTCTGAAAAACTAAAAGGAATTTTCTCGAAATATACAAAGTATTTAGATTTTTTTATCGATAGTAAAATTATTGAAAAAGCCTTTAATTATTCTACGGATAAAGGAACAAGCAACCAATACAGATTAACAGAAAAGTATTTATTTGATGATATTATTGAATATATAATTACAGATAAATCTTTATTGAAAAAATTCGAAAAAGAAAAAAATAAAAAACTAAATGATAACGCTAATTCAATAAGTGACAAGAAAGAATTTCATCTCAAAAAGAGACCTCATTTAGTTCGGTATTTTGATGATAATTTAACAATAGATATAATGTTAGCTTTTGAGATAATTAAGCCCTACAAAGAGCTAAATTACGCCAAATATCAATCGGGAATGCAATTAATATCAGAGTATAATAAAAAAGACTGGAAATATTCTATTAATCCCAATTCTGATAATCGCTTACATACTAATTTAACCAGAACAAACAAAGAGTTAAGAAAATGTTTGTACTACAAAGAAGATAGATTAAGTGCAGTTGATATTAGAGCTTCTCAACCGTTCTTTTTTGCGGTTTTTCTAAAGGCTTTTTTAAAGAAAGATTACAAATTGGTTAAACAAATCGGAGCATCAAAATTAATATCTAAAAAGAAATTTGAGGAACTATGTAATTTAGATGTGGATAGAGACGAAATAATAGGATTCGTAGAAATTATTTTAACAGAAGATTTTTATACAAATTTTTCTAATCATTTAGAAATTCAAAATGATGAAGAAGGAAAAACTTATAAAATGAAAATCAATTACATCGAACCAAGAAGCAAATTAAAAAAAAGAAGGAAAATTGATTTTGAGCAACCAAGAATTAAAGAATCTTTTGAAACCAAAAGAGATTACGCAAAATCTGTAATGATGGAAGTCTTTTTCAGCAGTCCGAGAACAACAACAAAGGAAGCAAAACAATTTAGAACAATTTACCCAAGTATAAGTAAGATAATGAAATTTATAAAAGATGAATGTGTAAATTTTGATAAATTGTTAAGTCATATTGAATCGTACTGCTTATTAGATTATGTTGCTTTAAGAATTAACAAAAACCATAAAAACATGCCTATTTGGAGCATTCACGATTCTTTAGTAACCACTAAACAAAATATCCATTTATTAAAGGAAGAGGTAGAACAATTATTAAGTGAGGTAACAACAATAAAAAAAGATATATTAAAAGATATTATAGTAATAGACAATTGGTAATTAAATTATTATAATATTTATATTAGTAATACTTAATAAAAATTTACTCCTATTATTCCCTAATGTTGCCGATTTTATAAAATTAGCTGAAAATAATAATGCAAAATATTGATTAACAGTATTTTGCATTTTTATTTTAATATTTTGTCAAGAAAAAAATAATCTTTACTTTTACATTATCATCAAGACTAGTCTATAAAGACTGAGCAACCTGCTTGACCACAACAGGCGAAGGTGCTAAAACGATGTGATTATTTAACCCAAATAATAAAAATATGTTGTTTTCCTTCATTTTCAGTAAACATTTCCATAATTATTCAATTGAATACCATTCAGATAAAGATTTTAAAAATTCTCTATCAATAAAGTATTGTTATGTTATAAAATAACTTGAAAACCTCCGAGCCTACAAATGAAAATTAAAGAAACAAAAATCAAAACATTGCAAGCAAGTATTTTTATTGGTTTGGAGTATGGCTATACTCAAAAACAGATTGATGAAAATTTAGTTATTGAATCACTATCAGAATTACAAAAACAGCTTTCAAAAGAAAAAGATATTTATTTAAGTGCTTCTGTGTCAAAAACAGTAATTGTTTTGAATAACCAAAAAGAGCCACACCTTAAAATTGATTTTATTAATTATCCTAAATTTCCTTTAGATGAAAATATTTTTAAAGATGAGGTATTAATTATTGGAAAAGAATTAATGAAACAATTTAAGCAAAACAGAATATTAATTATTTATACAGACGAAACAGTTATGTTAGAACAATCAGAGGAAACAGACACTAGAATCAAAATTAAATAATAAAAAATAAAGAAAACCATAAATAATGTTTTCCTTATAAATTTAATTTAGCCAAGCTTTGTTAAGTAAAATAACTCATAACTATTAATTAATTCAACATGAAAACAATCAACAAAATTTTAACCCTGTTACTTTTAACCTTTACAGTCTTTTTAACTTTTATCATTTATAAACAACAAAAAGAAATTAACTCAATCAAAAAGAACATTAATGTAAAAAAAGATGTTTGGTCAAATCAAAGCTTTGACAGTTCATTTAACAATGATGAAATAAATGACAAAGTTTTGAATTTAGAAAGAGAAATTGAGGATTTAAAAAGCGAAGTAGAAACCTTAAAATTAAACCTCAATAATTTTTAATTGAATTAACATCAAACAAAAACTATAATGGAAAAACTACTTCAAGAATATTTTAATGATATATTAAATGAAATGAAGAAGTCTCAAAATGAAAGTGACAATTCAGGATTTTCAAAAGATGGAGAGGTTTACGTCAATCAGAATAATCTCCTCAGGTTTTTATTTTTTAGACTTTATTATGAGGATGACGATGAGTTGATAAGACTCTATAATAAAGAATTCCAAATAGGACTTACAGGAGAATATTTCCAACAACTTTATTTAGTTTGCTTTGACCGAATCTTTAAAAAAAGATTTGACATGTCACCTATTGGGGGAATTGAAAACAAAAAGGTTTTTATGAAAGGCAAAGTCTCTTTATTCAAAGGAAGATTAGTAATGACAGAAACGAAACTTACTATTATTAAATAACTACAATAATCATACAATTGACCAAAGATTGATTAAAGCATTTAATTGTAAACTGTAAATATATGGACATAAAAAGAAAGAAAATTTTAAATTTGTGAAAATTGAAATTGAGTGAATTAAAAAATTAATATAAATTCTTTATAGGAGCGTTGAACTCTGTTATTCTGTAAGAAATCGGCAAAATTTTAACAGCAAGAATAACAAGTCTCATGCACCGCCCCTCTGGGCGTGTGTTAGTAGGACTTGTTTGCTGTGGGCTTTGCCGAGCCTCTTACAACGATGTTTGAACCCACACGCTTTTTCTATTTAACAAACTTCATTTTGTGGGCTGATGAAATAAAAACTCAACTATTATGTTTATCGGAAAACAAACCCCCTACAAAATTAATACTGTATTAGACTTGTATGGAATTGGTTCTTATTCAACAACAGGGAAAGCCATTATGTTACTACTGAAACTATTGATGTTTGCTGTTCCATTCTATTTTGCTTATTCAATGTTTGACGATTTTGAATTTTCCTTTTTGAATATTTTGAAATTCATTGGATGGTTTATTTTAGCTCACTTTCTTCTTGAAACTCTATTTTTTGGATTTGTAACAGGATTTATGATAAGAAAGAAAACTGAATAATGAGGCTCATCAGATATATTCTCTTTATTCCAGCTTTATTTGCTGGAATGTTTTTGTCCAGAATAATTGATATAGTAACTGCGGTTTTATTACAAAAAAATGATTTTGGTACTTCGTTATCAATTTGGGCTGAATTTGTATCTACTTTAATTGCAGTAACAGTTGGTATTGAACTGGCTTTGATGGTGTATCCTAATAAAATTAAAAAGATTCCATTAGCTATTGTGGGCTTAGTTCTACTTTCCTTGGTATTATTAAGCATATATTCGGTATATGGATTAGACGAAGAGTTTGGAGAAACCACGAGAAGAGATAAGATTAAGTTGGTTTTTACGATAGTCGCTTATATGCTATCTTTTGGCTATTTTTTCAAAAAACATTTTCTCTCAAATGATTTTTTGAGTGAAGAAAAAGCTGAAAACAAAGAAAGGCAAAGCCAAAATAATTTTGACTATAGCAAAGAATTATTCAAAGTTTACTATTATGGTGACTTCTTTTTCTTCAATTTTTTCGGAAAATTTGATATGATAAATTTTGTCTTTGTAGATGAAGATAAATTTGATGAATTATTTGATGCAAATGTTAAAGGTGTACCTGTGTTTTTTAGTGTACAAAATAAAGATTTACAAACTTATAAAGATGAATATGGTAGAGATTGGTCAAGGCTTGAGAACGACAGCCTTTTTGCGGTATTCTTGTTTGAATATGTAAATTCTTTTAATACAGGAAATGTATCAGGTGTTAAGTTACTAAGTTTTAATAAGATTGAAGTCTATAAAAAGATTAGTTCGGAAAAAATTGAATTGTACTCAACGTGTATGGTGGGTGAGTTGAGAGAAAAGTTAAAAAATTCTAATAAATCCGAGACCAAATAGTATATACATAAACTACGCCCCCTCACAGGCAAAAGGAAAACCAATTTTTTTCAGCGGGTGGGGGCATTTTCAATTTGATTTCAAGTCAATTTTTTGGAAAAAATTCTTCAACTGAAAGTGATTTGATATGCTTAATAAGCCTTTTTAGATTCTATAGTAAATACATTAGATAAGTCGCAGGATTTGCTTTATGTAATTGAATTGCAATTAATTATGAATACTTTTTTGTCTTTTGTAAAGTTTTAAAAACCTTTTGCAATTGATTCAAATTATCCGTAAATATTGGTAGAGCATAATAGCAATATCCCAATGATGGTCAGAAGTTACATAATTTAGAGTGAATTTAAGAGATAATTATTTTACTTGTCAAAATCATTTATAAAACTTGTAACTGATTTAAACAATATGATTTTGTTTAGCAATGAAATCCTTGTTAAATCAAAATCCTGCTAATCAATCTAATGATTAATTATTTTTATTATCCTTGCCCCAAGCCTTGTCCTAAAGGCTAAAAATAGGAAAAATAAAAAAGCAACCAACTGAATATCAATTGATTGCTTGTTTTGCAATGTAGACCCACAGGGATTCGAACCCCAACAGACGGTACCAAAAACCGGAGTGCTACCGTTACACCATGGGTCTGTCGTTTATTGTGATGCAAATGTACGCCTTTTTTTCTAACTTCCAAAATATTTTGCAAAAAATTTCATAATTTTATACAAAATAATTTCATAAAAAAATCAATGTTAATCGACTGTTCTGATATTCAGCTAGATATAGTGAAGCCTAAAAATGACTTTGAAACAAAAGTTTTTGAATTTTTTCAAGAATGCCTTTCCGATAAGCCCACAACAAGCATAAAAAGTTCTGGTTCGACAGGAATTCCAAAGCTTTTTGAAGTCGAAAAAAGCAGAATGTTTGCTTCGGCAAAGATGACTTGCGATTTTTTAGGTTTAATAAAAGGAAATTCCGCTGCTTTGTGTCTTCCGATAGAATATATTTCTGGCAAAATGATGGTAATTCGCGCTATCGAACGTCAACTTATTCTTAATGTTTTAGAGCCTAAGTCGGATGCGCTTGCAAATTTAGAGGCAGAAGTCGATTTTTGTGCAATGACGCCTTTGCAAGTGGAGCATTCTCTAGATAAATTACATTTAATTAAAAAACTGATTATTGGCGGAGCAGCTGTTTCGGAAAGTTTAAAAAAGAAAATTTATGACAGTTTAAAAACTTCAAATCAAGAGATTTTTGAGACTTACGGCATGTCCGAAACTTTGTCTCATGTCGCACTACGAAAGATTTATCCAATTACTGAAGATTATTTTACTTGTTTTGAAGGTGTTAATATTAGTATTAGTCCGAGCGGATGTCTTATTATAAATGCACCAAATATTAGTCCGGATCTTATTGTAACCAACGATTTGGTCGAGATAATTGGGGAAAATCAATTTCGATTCTTAGGACGAATTGATAATGTAATTAATTCTGGTGGTGCCAAAATTTTTCCTGAAGAAGTTGAAGCTTTAATAAAGAAAGAAATACCTTACGAAGTTGTTGTTACAGCGATTCTTGATGACGTTTTGGGTGAAAAAATGATCGCAGTTGTTGAGGCTCCGCCGAGTGAAGATTTAAAAATTAAAATTTCAAATATAAATTACCGTCGTAAGCTTGATCGTCCAAAAGATGTTATCTTTATTGAAAATATCCCGAGAACTCCAAACGGAAAAGTGAACCGAATAGATTTGAAAGCGATAATTAATAGATACAGAGATGAATGATTTTTCTAAGGAACTTAGTTTTAAAACATCAAGAAGTGGTGGTGCTGGCGGTCAAAATGTAAATAAAGTTGAGACGGCGGTTACTGCGATGTGGAAAGTTTCGGAAACTAAATTTTTTTCTGATGAGCAAATTGAGTTGATTTTGGAAAAATTAAAAAATCGTATTAACAACGACGGAGTTTTGCAATTGACGTCTACCGAAGCAAGAACGCAACTTGAAAATAAAGCGATTGCTATCGAAAGAATTCTTAATATCGTTAATGCTTCTGTTGTTGTTCAAAAACCACGAAAGCAGACAAAACCACGTAAAAGTCAGATTGAAAAACGATTGACAGCTAAGAAAATTTTGTCAGAGAAAAAAGATAATCGGAGATTTCGTTACTAAAGATTAAAAATAGTTTTGTGATAACTAAAAAAGGCGTACTTTTACCCTCCGATTTTTGAAAAATGGAAAAAGAAATCAAAATCAGTTTTCACGTGATTCCTTCATATGAGGATCTTGACGAAACTGAAAAGAAACTTTTTGAAGCTGCAAAAGCAGTTCGAGAAAATGCCTACGCAAATTATTCTAACTTCTTGGTAGGCTGTGCACTTTTGCTTGATAATGGTGAGATTATTACAGGAAGTAATCAAGAAAATGCGGCTTATCCTTCTGGTCTTTGTGCAGAAAGAACGACCATCTACTGGACATCTGCGAATTTTCCTAAAGCACAAATTACTAAAATGTTTGTGATTGGTGCACCTCGTAATATGCTTAGTTCTCAACCAATTCCGCCTTGTGGTGCGTGTCGCCAAAGTATTTTGGAGTATGAGGCTAAACAAGATCAACCTATCGAAATCTATTTTGCTTCTCTAGAAGGTGAGATTTTTAAAACAAAATCGGTTCGAGATTTGTTACCTTTTTCGTTTGATTCTAGTTTTTTATAGTTTTTAAATTACAAAAGTATCGTCATTGTCGAACTTCTTACGAAGTCGCTGCTTTGATTTTTTAACGCCATCAACACTAAGGCCTAATAGTTGAGCGATTTCTATATTGTTAAGATCTAATCTGTTAAGAAGGATAATGCGTAGGTTAGATTCTGTTAAACCTGGGAAGGAATTGATGATGTATTGATAATATTCTGGCTCTTCTCGGATAAAAACCTCTTTGAATTTATTCCAATTTTCGTCGGTAACCAAATGCGATATCTTTAATTCCTCCATTGCGGAAAGTGTTTTTGTTGATCTTCCTGTTTCTCGGAGTTTGCTAATTTCAGTGTCAATCTTGTCGATATGTTTATTTCTGTCAACCAAATAGGCTTTGAAGCTTGCTAAAGAAGTATTAGTCGATTGTAATTTTTTATCGGACTCAACTTGGTCTAATTTGAATTTTAAAATCTGTTTTTCAAAACTACTTTTCAGTAAACGAATTTTTCTTTTATTAAGTTGATAAATACTTGCAACAAGGCCACAGAGCAAAAGACTGACTGCAAGTAAGAACCATTTAATAACTTTTGACTTTTCCGCTTTGTTTTGTTCGGCTTCTAATTGCCATTCTACACGCTCTTTTTGGCTTTGCCAGTTTGCCATTTTTACGGCTTCAACACCATCTTGTAATATAATTTGATTATTCAGACTTTCAATTCTTCTTCTTGCATACAATTCTGCATTATCATTTTTATCATTTATTGAAATTTTCAATAGCAGTCTTTGGATATCAAGTTCGTAACTTGCTAAATAAGTCTTTGTCTTAATATAATCTAAAGCATCATTACAGAGTTTCTTTGCGTCTTCGTAGCGCTTCATATCGATGTAAATTGTAGCTAATCGAATTTCGGCGAACATCTTATTTCTGTCACTATTTTCTTTATCAGATATTGCAATGTCTTCTTTAAGAAGATTTACGGCTTTATCATAATTTTTTCTAGTAGCTTCTATAAGGGCAATATCTCCTAAAGCTTTTGCATAACGGACTTTATCATTAATATTAACGGCGGCAGCTTTCGTTTTTTCTAGATATGTCAGTGCTTTTTGAAAATTATTTAACTTGATGTAATTAAGGGCAATGTTGTTAAGTATTGTCCCATAGTTTTGGTTATTAGTAGAGCATTGTTGTAAAGCGCGCTCGAGATATTCGTTACTTTTATTGTTATCTTCAATTGTGGACCAAAAGAAGCCATTTAATTTTAAAATATTACAAGAATCAATAATGTCCTTATCGTGATTGTTTTCTAATAGTTTTGATGTTTTTAAAAATAAAGGTAATGCGTTGGGGTAATCATTATAGGTATAATAATAGAATCCAAAGCTTGTATAAAACCATATCAAAAAATTCTTGTCTTTGATATCTGACGATAATTTTAACGCATCTTTGTAAAGTTGAAGACTTTTAGGATTAGATCTGTCTAATTGTTTTGAAAAAAAGTTTGCTAATACAACTTTGTTTATGATTTCTTTTTTGTTACTTATTATTTTATACGAATCTGAGTTTAGAAATGTGATAAGTTCTTTTTCGCTGTTTATTTCTGAGGCTTTTACAACATAATTTGTCTCGATTGTAGACAAATTTTCAAGTTGTTGTGCTTTGTAAGTGGCTCCGCAAAATGCAAAAAAGAAAAAATAGAGGTATATTTTTATCATATTAACAAATATATCCAAAAAAAGTGTATCAAATTATTTTTTTTTGAAATTTTATATGTAGTTGATAATCAGTATCGCTTATTTGTAAAATAATTTGTCCACCCCAATGTCCACCCCTGATTTTTGGATTTTTTAGATATTTTTTGAAATTTTGATAGAAATATTTAGACAAAGACTACTACTAAGCTTTTTTCAATTATCGTGAATGTCTAAATGTGATTAATAACCATTCTATTATATGCGAAATGCCAGAATATATCTGGCATTTTTTATTTTTAGATTTCGTAGATGTTGATTGGTTCTTTAATGTCTTTCAAAATACTTTCTGTACGTTCTTTATGTGTATCTGTAATAAAGATTTGTCCAAAATTTTCTTGATTAACAAGATCAATTAACTGTGTTACACGTTTATCATCTAGTTTATCAAAGATGTCGTCCAATAAAAGGATGGGTGTTTTATCAGTCAATTCTTTGATACGAATCATTTGTGCAAGTTTTAACGCAACCAAAAAAGTCTTTTGTTGTCCTTGCGATCCTACTTTTTTAATGGGATAATGCATCATTTCAAAAAGCAAGTCATCTTTATGTATGCCTTTGGAAGTGTAAGTTAGCACCCGATCCTTATCTAAAGATTGAGTAAGCAAATCAGAAAAATCTTGTTCTAAGTCCGATTGATAAGTTATAAAAACTTCTTCTTTTCCGCCAGAAATACTTTGATAAAAGTTTTGCATAACTGGATTAAGAAGTTCAACAAAGTTTTTACGTTTTGCAAATATTTTTTCGCCATGTTTTATCAAAGGCTCATTATAAATCTCGAGGCTATCTTTGTCGAAATATCTATTTTTTGCGAAGCTTTTTAGAAGCGCATTTCGTTGTTGTAAGGTCTTTTGATATTGTATTAAAGCAAAAAGATAATCGCTATCAGTTTGAGAAATCATCGCATCTAAAAATTTTCTGCGGCTTTCTCCAGAATCCGAAATTAAATTTTGATCATAAGGCGAAATAATAACGGATGGCAAATAACCAACATGATCTGCGAGTCGGTCATAAGATTTGTCATTTTTTTTAATCACTTTCTTACTTTCCTTACTAAGAATTATTTTGAGAATATCTTCTTTCTTCTCATTTTGAACTTCCGCTTCGATGCTAAAGAAATCGCAATCGTTTTTAACATTGTTAAAATCGGAGTTTCCGAGGAAGCTTTTACCAACAGAAAGATAATACAAAGCGTCTAGAATATTCGTTTTTCCCACGCCATTATTTCCGACAAAACAATTGATTTGCGCAGAAAGATCTAGCTGTAGATAATCGTGATTTTTAAAATTACGAAGACTGAGTTTATTAATTCTCAAAATAGAAATTGATTTAGTCCTACAAAGATAAGTCAAATCGGATTCTTAAAAAAGGAGGTAATATTTAATCGCCAAGTAAATAATGAGTGGAAGTGCGGAACAACTTTCTATCCAAAAAGAAAAGTAAGCATCAGTTTTGTTTTCAGATGCGAAGAATATCAAAATACAACTTACAAAAGATGTTAACAATAATGCAATAATGCTATCTATTCTGAAAAATAAAATACTTATGATATTTGCTAGAATAATCAAAAAATAGGCGAGTAATTTTGTGTTTTTGATACCAATTAATTTCGGGAAAGTGACGACTGTATCGTATTTCATATCGCGAATATCAAAAGGCAAAACAAGTGCGGAGATGAAAAAAAAGCTAAATCCGATAATTGGCCAATTAACTTCTGGCAATCCTAAGAATCCAAAGGATAAGGCCCAAACTAGTCCAACATAGAAAATTTTGACAAATGGTATGTTACGAATGGTGTTCGCAAGAAAATTACTGTTGTACAAAAGTCCCAGAACAACTATTAATAACCATTTTAATAAGACAATTTCGTTATGATTTCTGATGATCAGGAGAACGCAAATAATACCAGTAAAAAAATTGAATATTAATATTTTTTTAAATATTCGACCTTGCCCTTGGTATTTTGTATAAAGATAACCACTGAAAAATGTTAGAAAAATGAGGTACAGCTTGGGAAAACGGAATGTATTTTGTTCCAAAAAGAAAAAAGCAGCCAACATTGTTCCCATTAAGGAAACATAAATTTGGCTGTCTACAATATATATTTTTGCTAATTTTAAAACTGACATTATATTACAAAGTAAACAAAATTGTAGCTTTTGTAATGTGATTTTGATAAATAAAAGTTTATGAAAAAACTCATTCCTACTTTAGGATTGTTGTTATTGACTAGTTTTTCGGCTCCAGTTTTTGGACAGAATTACTACGAGCAACAATGGAAAATCATTAAAGAACAGGCGAAGAAAGGAAACTTTAAGTCCAACCAAACGATTTTTCAAAATATTCAAAAACAAGCCATGAAAGATAAAAATCTACCAGAGTTAATTAAAGCCCTGAAAGGTGATTTTAGCATTGTTAAAACCATTTTTGACGATACCGAAAATGATAATGCCAGTCGTTTTTTTAAAAAAATTGAAGAAACAAAAAATTCTTTTTCTGGTAAGGAAGATTTGGTTTTGGAGGTTTTGAAAGCCGAATTTATCAAGGATTATTACGATTCTGTACAATGGAAAATTAGAAGTCGTACCAATGTTGACAATCAAGATGTTTCTCAGATTGAGACTTGGACTAATCTCGGTTTCAAAAACTATTTATTAAAACAATATCAACTGGTTTTTGACAAAAAAGAAGAACTTAAATCGATTAATTTAAGTTCCTATAAAAGTATTTTTAATGGCGCTTATGATGAAGAATATTTTCCGACGATGTTAGATTGGGCGTCGACGCAATATGTTCGATTTTTAAATGATTCTAACTTGTTTACTAAGAATGAATTAGACGCGAATCAACCAACAATTCTTCAAGTTTATGATGATTTAATAACGACAAATTCTGGGAATGCAAAATTGTATTTTAAGTCTGAAAAATTAGCTTATCAAATCCAAAGAAATCCTAATGATAAAAGCTTAAAAAAGCAATGGCAAGTCTTGTATAATGATGCGACAGAAGGCGATTACAAAGTGCTGATTGCGTCAAATCTTGCCTCGGATTTAATAACAAATAAAAAGCAAAAAGAAGCTTTAGAAATTATTAAAAATGCAAAATCAAAATACCCAAAATCTGGATTTTTAGGAAATATTCAAAATCTAGAAAACAGCATTATTCAACCTAATGCTAATCTTTATCTTGAGCCGACAAGTTTAGCTAACAAACCATTTCAGGTCGTTGTTGAAGCTAAAAATGTGAAAAACATTCAGTTGAAAATTTATCAAGTTAAAGACGATATTTTAGGATTTTTAAGTTTTGTTTCTGATCCATATAATTCGAAGTTTTCAAGTGTTAAAAAAACATTAGTGAAAACTGAAAATTTTGAAGTTCCAACAAAAGAAGATTTTCAAACCCATAAAACATCATTTGAGGTTAAAGCGCTTCCTGCAGGAATCTATATGCTGGAATATTTGGTCGATGGCGACAATCCAATTAATTATTATGGCAATTATTTTTTAGTGTCTGCCGCAAAGTCGATTTATAAAAATATTTCCAATAAAAATCAAGATAATTCGGAGTTGTTGTGGATTAATTCTGATAACGGAAGTTTAATAAAAAATCCAAGTTTAAAGGTTTTCGAATATCTTCCGAATGCAAAATCTATATCTAACAATGTGGTGACGATTAACAAAGATTCGAGCTTTCAATTGCCGATTACCACTAAGAAATCTTACTATCGTTATCATCTTTTACAAGATACCAAAACTGGAGATGTCGAGCTACGACAAACTTATGGCTCTAACAATGATTATCGAAATGAAAATAGAGCGAAGAAAGAATATCGAGCACAGATTTTCCTTGATCGACAAATCTATCGTCCTGGACAAATCGTTTATTTCAAAGTTATAAATACAAAGCTGGATGCTAATAAAGAATCTGTTGTAGCAAAGCTTTCGCAAGAAATTGTTTTGGAAGATGCGAATGGCGAAGAAATCGCAAAGCAAAGTTTTACAACTAATGATTTTGGTTCATATAACGGAAGTTTTACGCTGCCAAAGTCGAAGCTTAATGGAAATTTCACTTTAGTGATTGATGATGTAAAATTAGATATTTCGGAACAAAAAGATTTCTTGGTCGAAGAATACAAACGTCCAACTTTCGAATTGAATTTTGAACCGATTAAAGATGAATATAAATACGGTCAAAAGATTGAATTAAAAGGAAAAGCAACGATGTTTTCGGGTGTTCCGTTGTCTAATTCTAACATTCAATATGAGATTAAAAAACAAAATATTCGTTGGCGATACTTCTCTTGGTATCCAAGAATTTATGATAACGAAAATTCGATTTTGGGAGAAACCAAAACCAATGACAAAGGCGAATTCACGATTATTTTAGATTTAAAAAAGGACGAAAAACTAGAAGGCGTCCAAGTTGATCAATACAACATAAATGCAAGCGCGACGGATATTGCTGGCGAAACGCAATCTGCAGATACAAATTTGACTGTGTCGTCGGTTTCGCATTATATCGATGCAACGCCGCTTAAAGACCAATTTTCGGATGATGATATTAAATTAAATGTTGAAACGAAAAATTATAACAATCAAAATCTTAAAAAATCTTATCATGCTAAATTGACGAAGTTGGAAGAGCCGCAACGCGTTTTCAGAAGTCAATTTAAAGATCAAATTCAGGATTTGCCGAAGATGTCGAAATCAGAATTTGTAAATCTTTTCCCAAATGATCGATTTGATAAAACCGATCTTCCAAAAAACTGGAATTCAGAACGTATTTTATTTGATAAAACGGCGCAAGATTCTGTATTCAACATTGGTAAACTAAATGCTGGTTATTACAGATTAGATTTTTATAATATTGAAGGTAAAGACAGCATCAAAACGAGTCAGGATTTTCAAGTTTGGAGTAAATCGAGTTTGAATTCTAAACAAAAAACTTTCCTTAACACAAGTTTTGACAAGAAAGAATACAAAATTGGAGAAACGGCTAATCTGATGATTTATTCGGCGGTTCCAGATGCGATTGCAAATATTTATGTTCAAAAAGGTGACGGCAATACTGTTTTCGAAAGAAAAGATTTGAAAAATGGTTTCCTAAATTATCCAATTAACATTTCTGAAAAATCGGAAGTTCTTAATGTGCAAGTCGTTTTAGCAGGTTTTAATGATGTTCAAATCGAAACTTTGTATGTTCCGATAAAAGGAAAAGAGGATGCTTTGAAAATTGAAACCACAACCTTCCGTGATAAGTTACAACCAAATTCTAAGGAAAAATGGACGTTGACAGTTTCTGGCGCAGAAAACGAAAAAGTGATGGCTGAGGTTTTGGCGAATATGTATGACATGTCTTTGGACAAATTTGCAGCTAACAGATATTCATTTAATAATATATTTTATAGAAGCGACATCATCAACGATTATCGTATTAATACAGCTTTGAAGCAATTGTATTATAATAAACGCCTTAAATATTCGAATACTAAAAATATCCGTGAGCCACAGTTTAATTGGATGCAACCACATTTTGTAAGTCAATCTTTGACTTATGAATCTAATGCTGGCGCAGTTGCAATGGCTGCAGCACCATCAGCTAAAGTTATGAAGAGGGCAGCTGCTTCTAAGGAGGAGTTTTCCAATGATAATGTGGAAGTTGTGCAAAATATGATTGCAGAACCTAAAAATAAATCTGCTGATTATAATACAGAGGACAAAGAATTAGAAAACATCAAAGTTCGTGAGAACCTAAATGAAACGGCGTTTTTCTATCCAAGTTTAGTAACTGATGATAAAGGCAATGTAAGTTTCGAATTTACAACGCCTGAGGCATTAACCAAATGGAAATTGATGTTGCTCGCACATACTAAAGATGCAAAATCTGCTTATTTGGAAAAAACGGTGGTAACGCAAAAAGACTTTTCGGTGACGCCAAATTATCCTCGATTCTTAAGAGAAGGTGATGTGTTGACATTCCAAACAAAAATCAACAGTTTGGTATCAAAAGCTTTGACTGGTTATGCAAAACTTCAGATTTTGGATGCATTTACCAATGAAGATATTTCGGAGAAATTTAAATTAACTAATCTTACGCAAGTTGCTGGTTATAATGTTGAACAAGCTTTTAGTTTAAAAGAAAATTCGAGTACCGCTTTGTCTTGGACTTTGACGACACCGAAAGATGTTTCGTCGATTATTATAAAAGTTGTTGCGAAAGCTGGTGAATATTCTGACGGCGAACAAAAAGCTGTTGCAGTGCTTCCTAACAGAATGTTGGTGACAGATGCGACACCGATTTTTGTAAAAGAAGGCGAAACTAAAACTTTTGAAATTGAGAATTTAATTAATAACAATTCGACGACAGTTTCTAATGTCAGAAATACTTTGGAGCTGACGACCAATCCTATTTGGGAAGTGATGTTTGCCCTGCCAAGTCTTAAAAACGAGACCAAAAACTCGGCAGATGTTATCTTTAACAAATGGTTTGCGGATGTTATTGCGTCTGAAGTTTTCCGTGCAAATCCAAGAATGAAAACGATTTTTGACGAATATCAATCAAAAGGACTTTTAACATCAAACCTTGAAAAAAATCAAGAATTAAAACAACTTCTTTTGGATGAAACGCCTTGGATGTTGGAGAGTAAAACCGAGGAAGAGCAAATGACGAAATTGTCTAGATTGTTTGATGCAAACACAATGCGTAATTCGATTCTTGATGATTGGCAGGCTTTGTTACAACTTCAGAATCCTGATGGAGGTTTTAGTTGGTATTCTGGTTATCCGAGTTCTTATTATTTGTCGTTGTATATTCTTAAAAATTTGGGAAAATTAAACCTTTGGTTAAAGCACAATGTTAAAGATTATCAATCGGATTCTCAAAAACAAATGATTTCGAAATTAATTAATTATGTGGATAGCAATGTCAATCGTTATTGGGATGTTCGCAAAGAAAATCCTTGGAGCAATGCTTCATTAGAATATTTGGATGCGAGACATTATTGGGAGAAAGATTATCCTTTGACTGCTAATCCAAAAGCTTTGAAAAATCTTGTTATTAAAAAAGCAAAAACGGCGAAGTTTGCAGATTTTACATTCTTTGGATTACATAGAGCGGCGATGTTATTTGATCAATATGGATTAAAAGATGTGTCTACAAAATTGATGACTTATCTTAAAGAAACGTCTACAAATTCTAAAACGCAAGGTGTCTACTGGAAACAAAATCTTAATGATTGGGGTTGGTATTCTTCAAAAGTTGTGAATCATGCAGGCGCTTTGGAAGCTTTTAATACTTTGAAACCAAATGATATTCAGTTTATAGAAGATTTGAAAATTTGGTTAATTACTCAAAAAGAAGTTAACTCATGGGGAACTTCGAGAAGTACAGCTGAGGTTATTTTTACGATTTTAAACTCTGGTAAATCTTGGACAACGCCAGAAAGTGATAAAGCAACAATTGTTTGGGGAAATAAAGATATGAGTCAAGCGCAACAAAAAGCGACTGGTTATATCAAAATGAGCGAAACTTCTTCTAATGTTGATAAATCTTTAGGAAAAGTAACAGTAACAAAAACGGGTGCTGGAATTGTACAAGGAGGATTGTTCTGGCAATATTATGAGGATTTGGATAAAATAAAATCTTCTGAAAGTTATATCTCTATTAAAAAAGAATATTTCAGAAAAATTAAAACTGAAAATGGTGAAGAATTAAAACCAATTACTGTAAATACGCCATTAAAAGTTGGTGATAAAATTACGGTGAGAATGATTCTTAACACCGACCGAAATATGGAATATGTTCAGTTGAAGGATATGCGCGCTGCGGGAACGGAGCCTTTGGATGTTATCTCTGGTTATCAATGGAAAAATAATCTTGGCTATTATCAATCGACAAAAGATGCGTCAACTAATTTCTATATCGAATATATGCCGAAAGGAAAATATGTTTTTGAATATGATTTGGTGGCAAATGCTTCTGGTGTTTTTTCAACAGGGATTTCAACTTTGCAAAACTATTACGCACCTCAAATGAACAGCCATACAGCAGGTTCTAAAATGGAAATTAAGGAATAGGTTTTTGATTTATGAATTATGAATTATGAATTATGAATTAATTTTGCTAAACGCTAAACGCTAAACGCTAAACGCTAAACGCTAAACGCTAAACGCTAAACGCTAAACGCTAAAAAAAAGCAAATGAGCGACGGATTAATCCGTCGCTCATTTTTTATAACCTAAACTTAAAAAATATGATTTAACCTATTCTTTTACGATTTTTTGTGTCGTTGTTGTAGTCGCGTCAGTAACTCTTACAATGTAATTTCCTTTTGGAAGGTTGGATACATTAACTTGATTAGTTGTTACAGAAGCAACTTTCTGTCCTGTCATATTAATATCTTCAACAGATTTAATGTTTTTAGCATTAGTGATGTTTAAGACATCTTTTACGGGATTTGGGTAGATTTTGATATCAGATTTTGCGG
Source organism: Soonwooa sp. T0.1_25 (assembly GCF_057652215.1). Classification (NCBI taxonomy): domain Bacteria; kingdom Pseudomonadati; phylum Bacteroidota; class Flavobacteriia; order Flavobacteriales; family Weeksellaceae; genus Soonwooa; species Soonwooa sp. T0.1_25. The sequence continues at coordinate 135,882 of NZ_JBYFBZ010000005.1, forward strand.
ATGTATTTCCAGTAGAAAGATTAGTGGTAAGATCGACCATAAAGCCATAAGTTTTAAAATCTGGGGTTCTTGCAACACTAACAATTTTGGTTCCGTCGCCAGAAATGGCAAGAGGTAACGCTAAAGTGTAATTTCCTAAATCGATGCCAAAACTTGATACATAAGTATTAAGGTTAAACAAACCATTTGTCTGCGACCAGATGAAACCATCACCACCGTAGGGGCTTCCTGGGAAGTTTCGGAAAAACCCGACAACTTTTTTCCCGTCAGCGGTTACGTCAGCTGCGCCACCTCGATTGAAATTGCTAGATAATTCGTGTGTAATAGATTGGTAACCTGATTCTTCGGTGTATACAAAAGGGTAGGTACCAACAATACCAACTATAACTTTTCCGTCTGCTGACACACGATTGGCTTCACCAAAAGTAGGTGTTCCTTGTGCGTTATTGATAACCGTTTGTGCCCCATTTTCCAATATGTTGCTGCACGTTGACCAGATGCTAAATCTTGAAAACCAACAACAACAGATTTATCAGCGCTTATGCCTTTAGCTCTTGTACTTTTTTCAGGGAAAAGACTTCCTAGATTTTCGATACCATTTTCAGCAGTCTATTTGATAGCTCTGGTAGCAGTATTCGATAAGATGCCATAACCTATAAGTGTAAATCCGTCTGCAGATACACCCCAATTCGAGCTATTAAGACCATCTTGACTTTGAGCAAGACCATGATGATAAGTCTAACTCGCACTATTTTTGTCATAGCTCGCCATTTCGTTAAGGTTATTTTGAGGATTGGTCATATAACCAGCGATTCTTGAAACATTATCACAGACAACGACATTCTCGATTAGGTTACCAGTCGTTAGTCCGCCCACATTAACGATTGACTGAGTTGGGCTCCACATCTATTGGTTTTTTCCACCTTGGCTCCCTACAACTGTTCCGTTAATGCTAACATCCATTGGTTGCAGTCCTTCGCCAGTAATATAAAATTGTCCATAAGACATTGTTCCGAATAACGAAATTGACATCACTTGAAACAAACGCTTGTAACTCTTTATTATATTTTTTCTTCTTTAAATTAAGTTTTACAATTTTAAAGGCTTTATTCATTTTTTCAAAATAGATGTGTTTTAAGATTCATGAAATTTTAAAGTGTTAAATGTTTAATTTAATTAAAATCAGTGTTTTATGTATTTGTAAATTCTAAAATTTGAAAAAAAATATTTTAAGAATATTAGTCAGCAATCACTTAAAAAGCTATTTTTGTTAGATGTTGCGTCCCCAGAATCTAATTCTTTTAATGTTTTTGATGTTTTCGTTGTTAAACGGACAAAAGAATAATGACTTTTCATCATTGGTGGATAAGAGCGTGCAAAAGATTTATCAGAATCCAGATGAGGCCATTAACTTTATACAAAGCTTTATAATAAGTGAGCAAAATCCGGCACATCGTTTGGTTTTACAAAACCTAATGGCGCAAGCTTATGCGATGAAGGGTGATTACGTGCAATCTGTGAGAATGTCTTTGGATAAAGATAATAATATTCTGCACCAGAGTAATCAAGACTTTGCAAACCTTATTAGAGATTATGCTTTGGCGGAACAATATCAAAATTTAAAGCTCTATTCACAATCTTCAAAATTGAGTTCAGAATTGTTGAAAGATCAATCTTTATACAAATCGGACGAAAATTATAATATTACGATTGCGAAGATTTATCAACTACAAGCCATCAATTTTTCGGTGAATAAAAAAACGGATGAAGCTCTCAGTTCGTTTCAAAAAAGTGACACTTATCTTAAAAGTCAGACCACTGAGAATTTTATTATTAAAACAGAAAATGACCTTTTACAAGCAAGTATTGACCTGAATCGCAAACAAATTGACAGGGCAAAAACTATATTATTTGCAACAAAGCAAGTTGTTGATAACAAGTCGGAGCAAGTGTTTTTATACAGTTTGACTTACGAAAGATTGCCGCGACTTAGCTTTTTAGATAAAAACTATTCGGAAGCGATTTCTATATTAGAAAAAGCTTTAGCATATGTGGAAGGTGCTGATTATTTGGTTTTAAAATCTAGGATTTATGATCAGATGTCAAAAAGTTATCTCGCACTTCAAAACGAAGATAAGTATAGATTTTACGAAAAACTTTTTGTCGATAGCAGAGCAAAAATAGATGCCAGTCAGAAAGAAACCATCCGATATTTGTTAAAATTGACAGAACTTCGGGAGCAACAAAGTCTGGAGCAAGGCCATAAAGATGCTAGTTTTTTAACAAGATTTTTACTAATTGGTTTTGCTGTTGCTGTTGCGGAATTAGCGATTTATTACTTTTTTGAATATAAAAGAAAAGAAGAGCTTGCGAAACAATTGGACCTTTTTAAAAATCAAAAATCGTATTTTTAAAAATTGTCTGACGCAAAGGCGGATTTATCCAAGCCAACTTCGGAACCTCAAATTGGAGATGACAACAAGCCACAAGAGTCAGAAGTTAAACAACCGAAGAAGAGTATTTTAATTTCTAAAGAGAAAGAAGACGAGATTTTGCAAAAGTTGGACGAGCTAGAAAATTCCGATCAATTTTTAAATAAAGAAATGTCGTTGGCTGTTCTCGCAGGACAGTTAGAAACCAATAAAAAGTATCTTTAAGAAATTATTAATAAATATAATGGCAAAAATTTCCATCTTTACATTAATGAATTACGAGTTAATTACATAGCTTAAGTGTTGAAAACCAATCCGATATATCTTAATTATAAAGTAAGTTATTTGGCTGATGTTTCGGGCTTTTCGTCGCACAGTGCCTTCACAACTGTTTTTAAATCAATTACAGGGATGTCACCCAATGCGTATATCCAACAGCTTAATCAAAGCAACAAATGAAAAAATTATTAATATGTTTTATGCTTTGTAGTTTTGGGATTTTGACATTGGCATCTAATCCTCGCGAAGCCTTGTTTAATAAAGCTAAAGACCATCTTTTTAGAAATCCTGAAGAGACGATTAAAATTTCGAATCAGTTATTAAAAGATGAATCCGATGTTAATAAAAAGGCAGAACTTTATTTAACACTTTCCAAAGCATACATTGCAAAACGCGATTTTGATAAGTCATTAATTTCCGTCACCAAAGTTCAGGATTTGTTGGGCGAGATTACCAACTCCGATACCAAAGCTCAGATTTTGATCTCGATTGCGATTCAATATCAACAGATGGAGGTTTTTAATAAAAGTCTAAGTTTTCTTGACCAAATTGACCAACATAGTCAAAAGATGCCTGATAGTTCTAGGATAAAATTTTCCGTTTTAGGAAAGGCTTATGCGGTGCGAGGTATGATTTATAAAAGTCAACTAAATCCAGAATTGGCTCTTTCTAAATTTACAATTGCTGTCAAAAATTTTGAAAAAATTGCACCAGCATTGCAATCTAAAGTTAATCTAAGTGTCGTTTTTTATAATATCGGATATTGTTATTTGGATCTAAATGATAAAAATAAGGCTGAAGAATCATTTCTTAATTCCATTAATTTTGCTCAGAAAGAAAAAGCCAGAAGTCTCGAAGCATTTGCTTACAAAGGACTTTCGGATGTATACATGAAGAATGTTAAGCATCTAGAAGCCTTACAGTTGCTGAGTAAAGCGGATAGTTTGGCTGCTAATATTGGCGATTTACTTTTAAATGAAGGGATCTACAAAGTGATTGCGGAAAATTATTTGGCTCTTAACGATATTAATAACTATAATATTTACAATCAAAGACACTTGCAAACGCGCTTTCTAAGAGAGCAAAACGAATTGCAATCTATTAAGACGAGTATTGACAATATTCAAAAATAAAACAAAAAAAATCTTGATGAGATAAGCCAAAGTCAAACAAAACTGGATAGTTTTATAATTATTTTTGGAGCAATTTTGGTCATTTTATACTTGTTTTTAATGTGGAAAAAAAAAACAAGCTAATCGTCTTCTTCAAGAGAAAATTAAAGTAATTTTAAGTTCATAAAATTTTATCATGCGAAATATATTTAATGCTTCAGATGTTGAGGTTTACATCAAAGCAATTAATCAATTAACACCAGAAACATCGGCAAAGTGGGGCAAAATGTCCGTTGACCAAATGTTAGCGCATTGCAATGTGACTTACGAGTTAATTTATGAGCCACAAAAACATAAAAAGCCTGGATTTTTTGCAAGATGGATGATGAAAAAATTCGTGAAACCTAAAGTGACTAACGCGCTTCCGTACAAACAAAATTTGCCGACGGGACCAATGTTTGTGGTCAAAGATCGCAAAGATTTTGAAACAGAAAAAAAACGATTAATTGGTTTTCTTCAAAAGACGCAACAACTTGGTGCAAGTGCTTTTGATGGTAAAGAAAGTGCGAGTTTTGGCGTACTCAATTCTCAAGAATGGAATAATATGATGGCAAAACATCTCGATCATCACTTAGCGCAATTCGGGGTATTATGAGATTAATTTATCTTTTTGTATTTCTATTTTCCGCCTTGTTTTTTTCACAAACGAAAGAAGCTTTGGAAACTTATTTATTAAATGATAAAAATGCTTTTGTCGGAAAAATAAATAATGGAGCCCCAATTTTAGTTAATATTACAGAAGTTGATGTTACGGCTTTTCCAAAGGAAATAAAAGTGAAAGGAAAATCGGATGTCGAAGGGATAATTTGCGATTTTACAGGAACTTTAACGCTTGACTCTAATTCTCAAATGGGAAATTCTAAGATGTCAACTCTCTTTTATAAATTCGATTTTCAAGAACAAAAACTTCACGAACATACAGGCATTTTTACTGGAAGTTTAGCGATGAAAACACTTATCGATAATTTGGCTTTGGTTGTTTTTGAAGGTAATTGGGAAAGTTATAGTAAGAAAATGCGCTTCCCTGTTTATTTTGATAACAACGAATTATTAAAAACTAAACTTTTAGAACTCTCGAAATAATGAAGTTGTACGAGCCAATAAGTTTTCGAAATGTCACGTTAGAAAACCGAATCGTTATGTCGCCAATGTGTATGTTTTCGGCGGAAGATGGTGTTGCTAATGATTTTCATTTTGTACATTACGCTAGTCGCGCGCAAGGTGGCGCTGGACTTATCATGATTGAGTCGACAGGCATTATTCCTGATGGTCGTATCACACCTAAATGTCTAGGACTTTGGAATGATGAGCAACAAAAGTCGATAAAGAAGATTGTCGATTTTGTACATAAGTTTACGAAGTCCAAAATTGGGATTCAGTTAGCGCATGCAGGGCGAAAGTCATCAACTTGGGGCGGAAAACAATTGTCTAAGGAAGATGGTGGTTGGGAAGTCGTTGCGCCAAGTGCGATTCCGTTTCAGCCGAGCGATTGTGAGCCAACAGTTTTAAGTGTTGATGCTATAAAAGATTTAGTTCAAGATTTTAAAAAGTCGGCCAAACGTGCTGTAGAAGCGGGTTGTGATGTTATAGAAATTCATGCGGCGCACGGCTATTTGGTGCATCAATTTTTATCGCCTTTATCGAATGTAAGAACCGATGAATATGGTGGAAGTTTCGAAAATAGAATCCGTTTTCTTTTAGAAATTGTTGAAGCGATTAATGAAGTTATCGATGAAAATGTTGCTTTGTTTGTACGCGTTTCGGGCTCCGATTATGCAGATGGCGGTTGGGATATCGATGAGAATGTTAAATTGGCAGAAGTCCTAAAAACTAAATCTGTGGACTTAATTGATGTTTCTTCAGGCGGAAATATTTTTGGTGCCAAAATTACGTTGTTCAACTCATATCAAGTTCCTTTTTCGCAAAAGATAAAACAACAAACTGGTATTAAAACTGGCGCTGTTGGTTTGATTACTGATGCCAAGTCTGCGGAAGAAATTCTTGAAAATAATGAAGCGGATCTAATTTTCCTTGCAAGAGAACTTTTAAGAAATCCTTATTTCCCGGTGCTTAATAGTTTTGAAAATAATGAAAATTGTTTCTTTCCAAAACAATATGATAAAGCAAAACCTGAAAATTAAAATCTATGAAAACTAAGGTAGAAAAAGAAATTATCATAAATGCTCCAATAGAAAAAATTTGGAAAGCATTAACCAATAAAGATGACATGAAACATTGGTATTTTGATATTCCAGATTTTATATTAGAAAAAGATGCTGTTTTTAATTTTTTTGAACCTGGTGGCAAGAACAGATTTTGGCATCGTTGTCAAATTGTAGAAGTTATTCCTAATCAGATTTTTAAACATACTTGGGAGCATCCTGATTTTAGCAAAGCTGTAACGCATTTAACATGGACGCTTTCAGAAAAGGATGGTAAAACGATTGTAAATCTTAATCACAACAATATTGACGAATTGTCTGATGCTGGAGACGATTTTAAAGTAGAAAACTATGACATTGGTTGGACAGAAATTCTAAAAGGTTTAAAAAAATATTTAGAAAAGTAATTTATTTTTCTTTTTTAAATACAAACAAAAAGCTTGTCAATTGACAAGCTTTTTTATACAGACTATTCTTGAGTTAGTTTTAATTTCGTCGATTTGTAGTGTATTTGTAGTGTTTTAGAGATTATATTTATTTTATATTTAAAAATTTTCAATTATTTCGATTTATTTAATATTTATATCTTCGCTGGGACTAAAAATAAAATTTATATGAAGAAGTTTTTATCGACTCTCGGACTTTTATCGTTCGGGACATTGATGCATGCGCAGATTACTGGTTGTACTATTGCTCCCAACGGCGTTTATCCTTCAGGAGTTGTAACACCTGTTTGTAATAATTCTAATGAAATTGTGGCAGAGTGGGGTTTTACTGGTGAGTATACGATGGTGAAGCTTACAAAAAATGTTAGTTACGAATTTGCAGCGACCTTAGATAATGGTCCAGCTTTTATTACGATTTCAGAAAATACAGCTAATCCAACAATTCTGGCGTCGGGTAGTGCCAAAGTCGTTTTCAAACCAGCTGAAGATATTGTAGTTAGATTTTATACACATCTTAATTCTAATTGCGGAAACAATGATTATGAATTTGTAGATAGAAAAGTAAAATGTTTCTTAGATGTTCGAGATGTTTACTGTGAGCCAACTTTGGACTGTTCGGATGGGGCAGTTATAAAGAATGTGAAGTTTGCTGATCTAGTTAACGCTTCAGATTGTTCTACAAATGGTTTTAATGATTTTACTGCCAAAAAAGCAAATGTTAAAAAAGGCGAAACCTATAATTTTGAAGCGGAAATAGGTTACGGTTGGTACAATCAGTCGGTTTCGGTTTGGATAGATTATAATAAAAATTTCTTGTTTGAGCCGCACGAGTTCACTTATATTGGTACGATTGACCAAGGTGTTTTATCAAAAGATATTACAATCCCAGACAATATAGCAAATGGAGAATACAGAATGCGTGTAAGATTAGCAACTGTGACGCAATCTGGAGCAACAGCCGATAAAGCTTGTAATATGAATGATGCTTACGGCGAAACAGAAGATTATACTTTGAATGTTGTCGATTATTTGTCAACACAAGATCACAAAGATTCTGAAATTAAATTGGCACCAAATCCTGTTGCAGATATTCTTAATATTTCAACAAGTGTAAAGGTATCAGAAATTAATATTGTTGATATAAGTGGTAAAGTCGTAAGTCGCGTAAAATCTAAAAATAGTATCGATTTCAAATCTCTGCCTTCTGGTATTTACATTGTTAATGTGACATTAGAAAATCAAAAAACGCTTAGTAGAAAAGTTGTTAAGAAATAACAAAGAAAAATCCCCAATAATCTTGGGGATTTTATTTTATCTAAAATTCAAATTTTCTAACGGCTTCTAGAGTTTTATCAATTTCTGCATCTTGGATCGCAGCGGAGATAAACCAAGTTTCGTAACCACTTGGCGGAAGATAAATTCCGTTTGCTAACATTTGTTGAAAGAAGTTATTGAAAACACAAGTGTAAACCGAATCGTAGGCTTCTTGGAAGTTCGAAACTTTGTTGGTTTCAAAGAAGATGGACATCATACTTCCTTTTCGGTTGATGCGATGTTTTAAGCCTTTTTCGTTAAGAATTTTTCCAATTTCGAAATCTAAAGTTTCAGTTGTTTTATTGATTTTGTTATAAAAATCTTTATCAGATTTAATCAACTCTAAGGTTGTTAAACCAGCACGCATCGCCAAAGGATTTCCACTCAAAGTTCCAGCTTGATAGACTGGACCGTTAGGCGCTAAAAAATCCATAATTTCTTGTCTAGCTGCAAATGCACCAACTGGCATTCCGCCACCGATAACTTTCCCGAATGTTACAATATCAGCGTCAACACCAAAAGTTTCTTGTGCGCCACCAAAAGCCAAACGGAAACCCGTCATCACTTCGTCAAAAATCAATAAAGCGCCATTGTCTTGACAAACTTTTTTAAGATTTTGAAGGAAATTATTTTCTGGTAAAACACAACCCATATTTCCTGCTACAGGTTCTACGATAACAGCTGCGATTTCGCCTTGGTTATGACGGAAAATATCAGCAACATTTTCGATGTCGTTATAAGTAGCAATTAAAGTATCTTGCGCCGTTCCTTTGGTAACACCAGGCGAATTTGGATTTCCGAAAGTTGCAGCGCCACTTCCAGCTTTTATTAAAAACGAATCCGAATGTCCATGATAACAACCATCGAATTTGATGATTTTGTCTCTTCCTGTAAAACCTCTAGCCAAACGAATGGCACTCATACAAGCTTCAGTTCCAGAAGAAACCATACGGATTTGGTCGATATTCGGAACATTGTCGACGATAAGTTTTGCAATTTCGGTTTCTAGTTCGGTTGGTGTTCCGTAAGAAAAACCATGTTCTGCTTGTTTCTGAATTGCTTCTAAAACAACTGGATGTGTGTGTCCCAAAATCGCAGGTCCCCAAGAGTTGATGTAGTCAACGTAAGTGCGATCATCAGCATCTGTAAGGTAAGCGCCTTTCGCAGATTTCATAAAAATAGGAACGCCTCCAACAGATTTGAAAGCTCTTACAGGCGAGTTAACACCACCAGGAATATACTTTTGTGCCTCGTCAAATAAGGCAGAACTTCTTTGATATAACATGTTTTGTTATGAATTTATTATTGTCTGAAAAACTGTTTTTAATTAATCAATCTAAAATCCTAAATCTAAAATCGTCAATTAAAATTAGCTTCTCGGTTTTTTATTTTTAAGATAGATCACTTGCCCAACGCGTGGTTGCTGACCTTCGTCCATTCTGTTTTTAGAATAAAGTTTGGAAAGTTTAATCCCAAATTTCTGAGAAATGTCGTGCATATTTTCACCAATCTCAGCTTTGTAAGTATCAACATTACCAGAAGATGACTTTTTGTCTAAGAAAACAATGTCATTTTTCTTCAAAGTATTGCTATTAAGCTCATTGAATTTAATGATTTTCTTTTCGCTGATTCCGAATTTTTTAGAAATCGTTGCAACGTCTGTATCTACTGGAACAACAAAAAACTTCATACCACCATTTGGATGATTTTTCACCAAAATATTTTTAAGTAAAGCTGGAGCAGAAAGTGTCTCGCTCTGTTTGTTGACGTCTTTTTGATATTGCGCGTAAGATGTTTGCTCATAAGTTGCTTTAACAGTCGGAGGCGTTACTTTAGAATTGGCTTTGTTTTGGTCCATTTGTGCCATAAAAACCGCATCATTATTAAGTGCAGGATATAATTTTAGAACGGCGTAATAGACTTGATCTGTCGACGTATTATCAAATTCGTAGAGTTTGTATTTTTCGATTTTATCAATCAAAATATAAGCATAACGTGGATTGGTCGCGTAACCCGCTTTTTTGAGACCATGTGCCCAAGCACGATAATCTTTCATATCCAGATCAAAAAGCTTGGTGTAATATTTACGAGTTGACAAGAAAATAGAATGATCTTCGTAAGATTGACGTGGATCATCATAAACGCGGAAACATTCGTTAGGTGCGTCATCCGTATGCTTCATACTTTTACCAATCCAGTCTTCTTTACATTTGATACCGAAATGGTTGTTGCCTTGTTGAGCCAATCGACTTTGTCCGCCGCCAGTTTCTAAAAGGCCTTGCGCTAAAGTTATACTTGCTGGGATTTTATATTTTTCCATTTCTTCGACCGCGTATTTCGCAAATCGTTGGATGTATTGATCTTCCGTTTTCCAAGTTTGTGCTTTGGCAAATCCAAGCGTCATGATACAAACTAAAGCAAATATTCTCTTCATAATTGTTTTAAGTTTCAAAATTTTTAAAAGAATTAAAACTGAATCAATGTTTTATTCTTCTTTTGAAGTTGTTGGTTAGCACCCGCTGTCGCTTGCAATCCTCCAGTATGAAATGCTAAAATTTTTGTCCCTTTTTCGAAATAATTATTATCGATAAGTTGCATTAATTTTTGCATCATTTTTCCTGTGTAGATTGGATCTAGCGGAATTTGATATCGTTTATAAAAATCATTTATAAAACGAATATTATCGTCTGTTATTTTGCCATAACGCGCTTCCAAGGCATTTAATAATTCAAAATTTGATTGTCCTGACCAATTTTTAATAAGATTTTCGAGGCTGTCGTCTTGGACAACTTTTATTCCGATAACTTTTTGATGGGGTTCAGCAAATTTTGAAATCCCAGCAATCGTTCCACCTGTGCCAACTGCACTGCAAAGATAATCAAAATCTTTAGTATGCTCATTGAGCATGCATTGGATGCCTTCAACTGCCAAATTATTACTTCCTCCTTCTGGAATGATCAAAGCTTCTGGAAAGTTTTGTTTTAAATTTTGGCTTAAAAAAGATTTGTTGCGATAGCTTTCCCTTGAAACAAAATTAAATTCCATTCCATTATTAAAAGCTTGATAAAGAGTAGGATTGTCGTGGATTTTATCTTTTAACTCTTCACCTCGAATAATGCCAAGACTTGGGATGTTTAAAGTTTTTGCTAAAGCTGCAACCGCCGCAATATGATTGGAAAAGGCACCACCAAAAGTGATGAGTTTTGGATTTTTTGGATTTTGTTCCAAATAATATTTAACATTGTAAAAAAGCTTCCAATACTTGTTGCCAGAAATGTCAGGATGGATGAGGTCTTCGCGTTTTATCCAAAGTTCCACACCATTAAAGTTTCCAATCTTCTCAATTGGAATATTGTGCTCGGTTGTCAGCATATTGAGAGCTCGTTTAAACATATTGAAAAAAAATCCGCAACTAAGTGCGGATTTAATTTATTTTGTTTTGTTAATGATTGTCTTAACCGCTTCGATTACTGCGTCCGAATCAATTTTGTATTTCTTCATCAACTCAGCTGGCGTCCCAGACTCACCGAACGTATCGTGTACTGCAACAAATTCTTGAGGCGTTGGTCTTCTTCTCGCCAACATTCCTGCAACAGATTCGCCCAAACCACCTAGGTAATTGTGCTCCTCAGCCGTTACAATTTTACCAGTTTTTTCAACAGACTTTAGAATGATTTCTTCATCCAAAGGTTTGATGGTGTGGATGTTGATAATTTCACAAGAAATGCCTTCTTTTTCTAAAACTTCCGCTGCCAAAAGACTTTCCCAAACCAAGTGACCAGTTGCAACAATCGTCACATCTGTACCTTCTTGCAAAAGAATACCCTTACCGATTTCGAAAGGCATATCTTCTGGAATGAAAACTGGAACTACAGGACGTCCGAATCTTAAATATACTGGACCCTCGTGTTTAGCTGCTGCCAAAGTCGCTGCTTTAGTTTGGTTATAATCACAAGGATTGATTACTGTCATACCAGGAAGCATTTTCATCATGCCGATGTCTTCCAAAACTTGGTGTGTTGCGCCATCTTCACCCAAAGTAAGACCTGCGTGAGATGCTGCGATTTTTACATTTTTGCCAGAGTAAGCGATAGATTGGCGGATTTGGTCGTATACACGAGATGTTGCAAAATTCGCGAAAGTCCCAGCAAAAGGGATTTTTCCGTTGATGGTAAGACCTGCTGCCATACCCATCATGTTAGCTTCTGCGATACCAACTTGGAAGAATCTTTCTGGTGCTTTCTCAATGAATTTTTCCATTTTAAGAGAACCAATAAGGTCAGCACAAAGTGCAACAACATTTGGATTGGTATCTGCTAATTCTGCCAAACCTGCTCCAAAGCCAGATCTTGTATCTTTTTTTTCTGTATATGTATATTTCATGAGGATTTCTTTTTTGTTTCGATTATTAGATGTTTAGTAGTCTGTGATTTCGTCAAGTTGAAGTTGCTGAAGTGCACTTGCCAATTGCTCATCGTTTGGCGCTTTACCATGCCAAGCGTGAGATCCCATCATATAATCGATACCTTGTCCCATTTCTGTATGTAGAAGAATAGCAACAGGTTTTCCGTTTCCAGTTTCCGATTTTGCTTTTTCTAAAATTGCGATAACTGCTTCTAGGTCGTTTCCGTTTTTCTCTTCAAGAACCAACCAACCGAAAGCTTCTAGTTTTGCATGAAGATCACCAAGGCTTAATACATCATCTGTATCGCCATCGATTTGTCTTCCATTGTAGTCAATAGTTGCGATGATGTTGTCAACTTTTTTAGCTGCGCCATACATCAAAGCTTCCCAAATTTGACCTTCTTGTAATTCGCCATCACCGTGAAGTGAATACACAATTGACTTGTCACCATCTAACTTTTTAGCTTGCGCAGCGCCCAAAGCTACAGAAAGTCCTTGTCCTAAAGAGCCAGATGCTACACGAATACCAGGAAGTCCTTCGTGTGTTGTTGGGTGACCTTGTAATCTAGAATCAAGCTTTCTGAAAGTTGCTAATTCTGTTACTGGGAAGAAGTCAAATCTAGCTAGTGTACTGTAAAATACCGGAGAAATATGTCCGTTTGATAAGAAGAATAAATCTTCGTTTTTACCTTCCATTGTGAAAGGCAAGTTGTAGTTCATTACTTTTCCATAAAGGGCTGTGAAGTATTCTACACATCCTAGAGATCCGCCCGGATGTCCACTGTTAACTGCGTGAACCATTCTTACAATGTCTCTTCTGATTTGTGTACTCAAGCTTTTTAGCTCTTCGATATTTTTACTCATTTTTAAATTTTTTCGTGTTGCGAATTTACGATTTTTGTTTTTGTTTTCGAAACTTAACAGGTGTTACTTGCTTGTTAATTTAGACTTTAGCAACCTTCGTTCATTCCGACCATGATTTCTACAACAATATTGTTTTCCATCACAAAAGTTAAGTAAGTGCCAGCATCGTAATCATTTAATGTAAAAAAAGATTGTTTGTCATTTTTGCCGTTTTCATCTTTATATTGATGAACTTCGAAATTTGCATAATTTCTATAAGTGTCGATAAGTTGATCCCTTGTATTACCAACGCCCATTCCGCTTTTTGTTTTGAATTTTGGACTTTTCGTTTTAAGTGAATAGACTTGCTTTTGCATTGGTTTGTTTTCGTCAACCCATTGGTCCATCAATGTCACATCAACATTTTCTCCATTAAGACTAACCTTGTTGGTTTTTTCGTAATCTTCAAAAGTTTGAAGCGCTTTTTTTGCAATTTTATCAGCTTCAGTTTTTGGCATAAAGACTTTTAGGTCACCAATTCTTAAAGTAGAAACTTCAAAATTTTGTGCAAAAATAAATTGACACATTCCTAAAAGAAAAAAGATGCTAAGCTTTTTCATGTTCGATTGTTTTATTGTTTTTAATTAAATATAATCCGATGAAAGTTAGTAGTCCGTTTAACACAATTAATTCAACACCGATGCGGTAATACGTATAATTGGTTACAAGATAATTGATAACGTAAGTCAAAACTGGCGCGATTAAAGTTACCGCTAAAATGCTTCCTTTTTTTGAAATTTGATATTTAGTAAAGATTCCAAAAGCGAATAATCCTAGAAGTGGTCCATAAGTGTAACCTGCAACTTCCATGATGAGATAAACGATGGATTTGTCGTTAATTGCTTTAAAAATCATAATTAAAATAAAGAAAACTACTGTAAAAGTTAAATGTACCTTCATACGAAGTCGTTTTTTCTCTTTTTCAGATTTTGTTTGGTCTTCATTAATGTTAAGAATGTCGACACAATAAGAACTTGTAACGGCTGTTAAAGCACCATCAGCAGAAGGAAACAATGCCGAGATAAGTCCAATAATAAAAATCACCGAAATAAAAATCGGGAAATAACCTTGCAATGACAAAGCAGGGAAGAGGTCGTCACCCATAATGTTGTTAACATTTCCTGCTGCATCTTTCATCCCGAAAAGGTTTTGTATCGTTTCTTGTCCGTTAACCAATTTGGTGATTTGTGCATATTCGGCACCATTTTGCAATGCAAATAAATACAAAAGACCACCTAAAAATAAGAATGCAAAATTCACAATCAACAATGTTCCTGCAAAGGTCAACATGTTCTTTTTTGAGTTTTTAAGATTGTCGACAGAGATATTTTTTTGCATCATTTCTTGGTCAAGCCCGGTCATCGCAATCGTAATAAACATACCGCCAATAATGGTTTTTAAGAAAAATGTTTTCGAATTAATATCTGTGTTGATGAGGTGCGTGTAGTTTTGTTTTTCTAGAAGTGTATAAGCATCGCCAACAGAAATATTAAGATGATTAAGGATGTAAATAATACACGCTGCCAAACTGATAATCATAAAAGAAGTTTGCAAAGTGTCGGTGATAACAATGGTTTTTACACCACCTTCAAACGTGTAAAGTAAAACCATTAAAAGTAAGACCAAGGCCGTTAACCAAAACGGAATTCCGATTTGCTCTAACAAGAAAATTTGCAAAACATTAACCACCAAATATAATCTTGCTGTCGCGCCAATCGCTCTGGAAATAATAAAAAATACAGAACCAATTTTGTGTGCTTCAACATTGAATCGTTTACCCAAATAAGTATAAATCGAAGTCAAATTCATGCGATAATAAAGCGGCAGAAGAATGGCTGCAACGATGAAGTAGCCTATGAAAAAGCCAACAACCATCATATAATATTCGAAGCCACCAAACGGATAAGCGCCGTCCGTCATCTTACCAACTGTACCTGGAACCGAAATGAAAGTTACGCCCGAAAGACTCGTCCCAATCATCCCAAAAGCAACGAGCCACCATTTACTTTTTTTGTTCCCGATAAAGAAAGATTGATTGTCAGAATTACGGCTTGTAAAATAAGAAATCACGAGTAATCCGATAAAATATGAGAATACGAATAGTAATAATAAAGTTGCAGAACTCATTCTTAAAATTTAATTAAAAAACAAAAGTAAACTTTTGCCACGATTTATTATCATACATCAAGTAGCTTTTTTAGTTATATTACTAATTTTGCAGTTCATTTTAAAACTCAATTATTATGAAAAAATTATTCTTATCTTTTATGTTAATGTATGCCGTGACAATGTCATTTGCGCAATCAACTTGGACAATTGATCCAATGCACTCTTCATTTAATTTTAATATCAAACATATGGGAATTAGCTTTGTACAAGGGCGTTTTGATAAGTTTGATGCTTCAATTTTAACAAGTGATGCAGATCTTAAAGATGCAAAATTTGATTTTACAATTGATACCAATTCTATTGATACCGATGTTGAGCCTCGTGACAAACATTTGAAAAGTGCTGATTTTTTCGATGTTGAAAAATTCCCAACGATGACTTTTAAAAGTACATCGATCCACAAAGCAAAAAATAACACTTATGTGTTGCAAGGTTATTTAACAATAAAGGGAGTGACTAAGCCAATTGTTGTGACTTTGACTTATGGTGGAAAAACTAAAGATCAACAAGGGAATGAGAAGTTAGGTATCCAAACTAAGTTTAAAATTAATCGTTTCGATTATGGTGTAAGCTATGATCCATCAGGAGCAGCTGTCGGTAAAAATGTTGACATCACTGTTTTTGCAGAGTTTACAAAAAAATAAATTTATAGTTAATTGTGTGTGAATCCGTTTCTTGAAATTCTCGAGAAGCGGATTTTTTTGAATTATAAACTTTGTTAAAAATTAGTTTTAAATAATTATTGATGTTAATTTTGCAATGATGAAGACTTTGATTTTGCACCGACAATTCTTAAAAAGCTTGAGCATTTTATGTTTAAGCCTTGGTATTTTGTTGGCATCTTGCGGTATCAAAATCGCATTGACGCACAGTCTCAATATCGAAAATTATTGCGGACAAAGTCTTAAATCGGTTAGCTCTTGTAGTTTTGCTGCTTTAGAAAATAAGCAAGAAAAGTTTTCTATTCAACAGAAGAAATCGGAAGATTTAAGCTTCGATTTTAATTCAAAAATTCGTTTTCAAGAATATCAACAATTAGAAAATTCTAATGTTGATTTCCCACTTTCGCGATCTATTCCGCTGTATATACTGTATCAGCAGCAGCGTGATGCACTTTTTTCATAATTTTTTATTCGTTTTTTTCTACTTAAAATTTGAATTGATATTTAAGTTAGAAACTCTTTTAAAATAAATTATTATGAATCCGAAAATTAAAAATATAATGAAAAAATCATTTAATATAATGTTGATTGGACTTGCATTGTCCATTGTTTTTGTCCCAGAAGTTAAAGCTTATGCCCAACAAGGTCTTATGAAGTTAGGCTTTTTTCAACCAAAATTAGAATTACCAGCCGAAATTACGGGAAATGCGAATGACCCAAAACTCGTAAAAGAATCTAATTTTAAAATGTCTTTTGTTGATGTAAAAGGAAAATCTTTAAGTCTTGAAGAGCTAAGAGGAAAAGTTGTTTTTATGAATATTTGGGCAACTTGGTGTGGACCGTGTATTGCCGAAATGCCTTCTATCAAAAAGCTTTATGACAAATTTAAAGACAAAGAAGATGTCGCTTTTGTGATTTTGGAAGCAGAATCTAACAAAGACAAAGCGGTCAAATTTATGACTAATAAAAAACTTGATTTACCAGTTTATTTCCCAACCGGGAATATCCCATCAGAGTTTTTCCGAGGAAGTTTACCAACGACGGTTATCTTCGATAAAAATGGAAACGTTGCACATATCACAGAGGGAATGGCAGATTATTCTGGTGACGATATTGTTGACTTCCTTAACGAAGTCCGCAATATGAAATAAGAAGCGTATTTAAAAGCTAAATCCGAGTTTAATGCTCGGATTTTTTATTTTGTAGCATGAGGTTGCTGATCCACCAAAGTCCTACAGCTGCAATGGCAAGGATAATTCCTGAGCCAATCCATAGTGTATTAAAACCGAGTTCGCTGGCAACATTAGTTCCTAAAATCGGTGTGATAATGAATGAAAACGAAAATGCCATCCCATTAAGTCCCATGTAAGCACCTTTGTTACAGCCTTCAGATCGCATCGCTGTAACAGTTGACATAAATGGAAGTGCTAAAATTTCACCAACACTCAAGATTGTCATCGATAATAACAAGGTGAAAATATGATGATCAAATGCCAGTAACGAATACGAAATTCCGCATGCCAAAGCTCCAACAAATAAGGTTTGTCCAATTGTAAAATGCTTTTCTGCAAAGTTAACAATCAACATTTCTAAAACAACGATGATAAAGCCACTATAACCTAAAATGTATCCAATGCTGGTTTGGTCGAGATGCGCAACTTCTTTATAAAAAATAGGAATTGTATTAAAAAATTGGAAAAAACAAATTGAGAATAACATACAAAGCAATGAAAATATAATGAATTTCAAGTCTTTGTAAGGTGATTTTCCAACTGGTTTTATGATGTCCTCTTTTTTTCTAAGTTTTTGCTTAGCTTTAAAAATGATGTTTCTTTTTCTAAAAAATACAACGTACATTATGCCTGCAATAAGTGCTGCAACAGTGTTTACACCAAATAAAAAGTTATAAGAAATCGCCGATAATATTCCGCCCAAAGCTGGACCAATTGAGAATCCAAGATTAATCGCCATTCTGTTTAATGAAAAAGCTCGCGTTATATTTTCTGGTCTAGCATATTTTGTGATCGCAACAGAATTGGCTGGACGAAAGGATTCGCTGATGATACTTTGTATTAATATAATGCTCATCATCCCTTCCAATGTTGGAAAAAATGGAATGAACATAAATAACGGCGCACTCAAAAACAAACTAAAACTCTGGACACGATATTCTCCAAGTTTATCGGTGAGATAACCGCCAATCCAAGAGCCGATAACCGAACCAATGCCATAAAACATCAATACCAATCCCGCTTCTTTTAATCCGAATCCTAATTTGTCTGTCATGTAAACACCCAAAAAAGGCAACACCATCGATCCTGACCTGTTAATTAACATGACAATCGATAGCATCCAAGCTTCCTTGGATAAGCCTTTGAAGGAGTCAACATATACTCTGAAAAGTCCCAATATTCTGTATTTTTTGCAAAGTTAGGACTTATACATTGGAAATAAAACCGAAAGCGACCTCAATCTTGAAGTCGCTTTTTTTAATATTCGTTAATGTTGATTTAGTAGGCTGTTTCGTGGACTTTAACCGCACGACCACTTGGATCATTCATTTTTTTGAAAGCTTCGTCCCACTCTAAAGCGATTGGGGTAGAACAAGCAACCGACGGAACGGACGGCACACAAGATGCAGCACTATCACTAGGGAAATGTTCTTCGAAAATACTTCTGTAGCGGTATTCCTCCTTGCTCATTGGCGTGTTAATTGGGAAGCAGTATTTTGCGTTTGCCATCATGTCGTCGCTGACAGTTTCTTCAGCAACTTGCTTCAATGTGTCGATCCATGAGTAGCCAACGCCATCGCTGAACTGTTCTTTTTGACGCCAAGCGACATTTTCTGGTAAAAGATCTTCAAATGCTTTTCGGAGTACCCATTTTTCCATACGATCAGGGGTAATCATTTTGTCTTTTGGATTGATGGTCATCGCAACATCTATAAATTCTTTATCCAAAAACGGTACACGACCTTCGATGCCCCAAGCCATTAAAGATTTGTTAGCGCGAAGGCAATCATAAAGATGAAGTTTTCCTAATTTTCTAACATTCTCTTCATGGAAAGCTTGTGCAGATGGCGCTTTGTGGAAGTATAGATATCCTCCAAATAATTCGTCGGAGCCTTCACCAGAAAGCACCATTTTAATCCCCATAGATTTTATAGCTCTTGCCAAAAGATACATTGGCGTCGATGCACGAATGGTTGTCACGTCATAAGTTTCTAAATGATAAATAACATCTCGAATGGCATCCAATCCTTCTTGAACAGTATATTTAACCTCATGATGAACTGAACCGATATGTTCTGCAACTTTTTTTGCTGCGACCAAATCGGGAGAGGTGTCCAATCCAACTGCAAAACTGTGCAATCTTGGATACCACGCTTCTTGCGTATCTCCACTTTCGATGCGTTGACGTGCAAATTTTGCAGTAACTGCTGCAATAATGCTAGAATCTAATCCGCCAGAAAGTAAAACACCATAAGGAACGTCGCTCATCAATTGTCGATGGACAGCCTTTTCTAAGCTTTTTCTAATTTTTGTAATGTCAGTTTCGTTATCTTTAACTTGCTCGAAAGATTCCCAATCGCGACCATAATGTTTTTGCGGTTCGTGACCTTCTGGGCTAAATAATAAATGTCCAGCTGGGAATTCTTCAATCTTGTTACAAAAACCCTCCAATGCTTTTAGTTCGGAGGCAACATAATAATGACCTTGTTTATCCCAAGCTTGATAAAGAGGCACAATTCCCATGTGATCCCGACCAATGAGGTATTCATCTTTTTCGATGTCGTAAAGAGCAAATGCGAAAATACCATTCAACTTTTCTAAAAAGTCTTTTCCATATTTTTGATAAAGAGGCAAAATAACTTCGCAGTCAGATTTTGTTAAAAATGTATATTCTGGAAATTCTTTTCTAAGTTCTTGATGGTTGTAGATTTCGCCGTTGACTGCCAGAACCAGTTTTCCATCTGTTGAAAACAAAGGTTGTTTTCCAGAAGTTGGATCGACAATAGCTAATCTTTCGTGTGAGAATATTACTTTTTCGTTTTGGAATATTCCTGACCAATCTGGTCCACGATGTCTGATTTTTTTGGACATTTCTAAGATTTGAGGTCTCAGTGTCTCTGTTTTTTGTTTTGCATCAAACAAACATACAATTCCGCACATATTTTAATAGTTTTTGAAGTTTTGATTAATAAATATGGTCAAAATTATAAAAGTGATTATTTTTATACAATAAAAATTTCAAGTACATTAATGATGCGACTAAAAATAAATTATTTTTTAGGATTTTATTCGTTTTTTTAATTGAAATCTTAATTAATTGTGAATTATATTTTTTCTCGCAAAAATTATTTATGCATAGCATGGTTTTAAAAAAATGGAAAAAAAAGTTTGCATTTAATAAAAAATGCTTTAAATTCGCTGACGTTAAGATTCTCGAAAAATTCTTTTTTCATTTCTTAACATAGATCAATACATTGGAGTTTTATTACTCTTAATTTACGATCTCAATAATTTTTTTCATCATTTGTGTTTTTGCCTCCACCTCGTGTGGAGGTTTTTTTATGCCTAAATATTGATGAATAGAGGGATGCTAAGGGTATACTTGATTAATAATCCGTTGAAGTTCCTGTTGTTCTTGGGGGCTCATTTTTTTCCAAACAAATCCATTTTTTAAGTCTAGACCTCTTTTTTGGGGAAAGATGCCCGCTTTTTGATAATCGAGGAGATGATCGGGAGAAATTGCAGGTAAGGCTGTGTCAAACGAGAATGGATAATCTTTAACAATATTGAATTTCAGATTCCCGATTTGATAAGTTTTGTATTTGTTTAATGAAAAAAAAGATGGACGCAATAATTGTTTTGCATCCCAACAAGTCATCATTTTTCCTAGATTAAAGCTTGGTATAGAATTTTGTAAAGTTTGCGGAATACTTAAAATAATAATGGCTATAATCGATAGACTTATAAAACTTAATTTCGCAAATGAAAACCAAGTTTTAGCAAAAATTAAAATTCCAAAGACTAAGAAAACGTCCAAAAACAAACGATATTGAGCAGAAAATATAAGCACTAAAATGCTTTTTAGTAAGATACATCCTACTAATAAACTTAGTATTTTTTTCTTTTTTAAAACTGATAAAAAAATGAGTCCAACAAGAGTTAACACAAATAATTTGTGGATAATGCCTTTGATGCCGTCAAGATTTAGCCAATTAAAAACATAATCTTTAAAACTGAATTTTTGTATATCCTGATAACTGTACTGTAAATCGTAACTCAGCTCTGTGCTGGTTTGTTTAGAAAGTTCTAAAAGTATTGGATTTGGTTGCCAACTTAAGCCCAAATCTGGAAAACCAATAGGGAAAAATGGATGTCCAAACGTCCAAATGTTTTTTAAAAAATAGAGTAGGATTAAACAAAAGCCTGGCAATAAAGAAATAACCTTGTTGCGTTTGATAAACCAAAAATAAATGAAGGAAAAGATTATTAACCAGAAGGATGTAGGTTTTATAATGAATGCTAAACATGACAATAGAAACAAAAACTTCGCATGTCGCGATTGGCTGAGAACTTCTTTAACAATGATAAAACTTAATATCAAGGTTGGTAAATCTGGACTTGGCGATTGTGCAAAAACAAAAAATATTGGCGTGAAAACTAGACCGATCCAAGCTCGAGATTCGAAAATGTAGACTAGAAATACAATCAGTAAAAAAATATTCAGTCTTAAATAAGGATCGATAAAATTTGAAAATCCCGTTTGTAAAATATGCCAAGGCGAATATTGTCCCAAAAGCATATCAAGATTAGAAATACCTTTGACCAATCCATATTCTTGTGTCCATTTAATTGTTGGAACATAATATCCAAAATGATCGAGAATGAAAGGGTAACAACTACCGACAATCAATATTACTAACAAACAGAAATAGAAAAACTTTGACTGTCGTTTAAAAAAGATAAAAAACTTTTGATAGGCTTTAAAATAGATGAAAGAAATAATACCTACCATCGAAAAAACTATTTCTACTATATAATTAATAGGAACGAAAAAAGCTGCTAATGTCCAAATTGCTGTTGTAATCGAAAGTCCAATAAAAATATTAGTCGAAATTCTTTCTTCATAAAAAGGCAACAACTTTTGATACAGATTTCCTAATCCATAAAAGATAATAAGTAATAAAGTTGTTGTCAGCAGTAGATACAGCATAAAAAAAGATTGCCTAAAAATAGACAATCTTTTCATAAAAATATATAACTAACTACTACTTTCTTTGTACACGACCAGACTTTCGGTCTTCGGATCTACCAATGGTATAACCAGTTGCACCACCTACAACGCCGCCAATTACAGCACCAAGTCCTGGATTTTTCTTAGAAATAATTGCCCCAGCTGCAGCACCACCAACTGTACCAATAATGGTACCTTTAGCAGCAGAACTCATACCTTTTTTCTGAGGCGCCGTGTTTGTTGTACCAGAAGACGATCCAGCGTTAGAGCTACCAGATGAGCTGGCGTAACTATTATTGTTGTTATAGCTTGATGAGCCAGAACTTCTTTTCTTTTTAGTAGATGTTGACGTATTGTTAACAACGGCTTTTTTAGTCTCTTCAGCTTTTGCAATGCTATCTTTCATTTTTGTTTTTTCAAACTCCATTTTTTCTTTTTCGATAGCTAGCTTTTGTTTTTCAATGTCTAATTGTCGAGCTTGATATTCAATTTTTTGTTGCTCTAAAGATTTTTCAACCTGCTTATCTTGTTTATTACAAGAAACAACCAACATTATCGTAGCGAATCCGCTTAAAAATATCTTTTTCATAACAATCTCCTTTTATAATTATATCGTTATGATGTATAACGAAATAATTTTGTTTATCGTGTTAGCAATGACAATTACAATTCCAAAGTTGTTAAAAAGAAATGTTAAAAAACTTAAAATTTCTTAAATTAAATAAAAAAGCTCCGAATAATTCGAAGCTTTTAAAAGGTTTTATATTTTAGAATAACTCTTTTCTGATAATGTTTTGCGAGCGTTCTGGTCCAACAGAAACTAAATATACGTTGATGCCTAAATAATTCTCTATAAACTCAATGTATTTTTTAGCATTAGCAGGAAGTTCATCATAAGATCTTGCTTTTGTGATATCTTCTTCCCAACCTTCAAGCTCTTCATAGATAGGTTCGTAATTGTACAATTTAGTTGTTGAAGATGTGAAGTAGTCGATAACTTTTCCGTCTTCAGTTTTGTAATGTGTAGCAATTTTTAGTTTTCCGATATTTGATAAAACATCCAATTTCGTGATCACAAGATTATTAATACCATTGATCATACAAGCGTGTTTTAGCGATACCAAATCTAACCAGCCAGTTCTACGAGGACGACCAGTTGTCGCACCAAATTCACCTCCGATTTGACGAATATTTTCACCTAGTTCGTTGTCCAACTCTGTCGGGAAAGGTCCGTTACCAACTCTTGTTGTATAAGCTTTTGCAACCCCAATTAAGTTTTGTAAAGCTGTCGGCGGCACACCAGCTCCTGTACAAACGCCACCTGTCGATGGCGAAGATGATGTTACGTATGGATAAGTTCCGAAATCGATGTCAAGCATTAAGGCTTGTGCACCTTCGAACAAGATATTTTTGTTGTCACGAATTGCTTCGTTAATTTCTAGCTCTGTATCAACGATTCTGTCTTTTAACCTTTCACCTAAAGCAAGGAATTCATTATAAATTTCTTCAACATCTAAAGTTGGTTTTTCGAAATATTTTTCAAAAATTGAATTTTTTACTTTTAAGTTTTTTTCGATTTTTTCACGAAGAACTTCAGGGTTCAAAAGGTCAATCATTCGGATACCAATTCTAGCAATTTTATCCTCGTAGCAAGGTCCAATTCCTTTTTTTGTAGTTCCGATTTGTGTACCACCGTTTTCTTCTTCGCGGTAAGTGTCCATCAAGATATGATAAGGCATGATAACATGCGCTCTACGGCTGATGAATACGTGGTCAGTTTTTAGACCTTTAGATTCGATAGTTTCAATTTCTTTGATGAATGCTTTAGGATTAACAACCACGCCATTCGCGATGATGCATTTTCCTTTACATTGTAATACGCCAGAAGGCAGAAGGTGAAGTACGAATTTTTCCTCGCCTACGTATACGGTGTGACCTGCGTTATCGCCACCTTGGAAGCGTACAACATAGTCAGATTTTGCAGACAGAACGTCGGTTATTTTACCTTTTCCTTCATCTCCATATTGAAGACCAACAACTACGTAAGTTGACATATATTTTTACTTTTTTTATTAGATTTCTACAAATTTACTTTTAATTCAGTGCTTTACAAAATTATATTAAACCTAATTTTTAATTTATTTTTTATTAGTCGCTTGCTAGGTTTTTTTTCCGAGGAGAAAATCTTATCTTTGAGTATCAACATTAATATTTTAACACAATGCCGGAGTTTCTTCATCCCGATAAAGACAATTATTCGCCTGAAGAGTTGATGAGTGAGGAGCAAATTCGTCCCCAGACGTTTCAGGATTTTGCGGGACAACGTAAGACTTTAGAAAATCTAGAAGTTTTTGTCGCAGCAGCCAAAAACCGTGGTGCAGCTTTAGATCATGTTCTTTTGCATGGACCACCAGGTCTTGGGAAAACCACTTTGTCGCACATTATCGCAAATGAGTTGGGCGTTGGTTGCAAAATTACTTCTGGGCCAGTACTTGATAAGCCAGGAAGCCTTGCTGGTTTGTTGACCAACCTTGAAGAAAACGATGTTTTGTTCATTGATGAGATCCATCGACTTTCGCCTATTGTTGAAGAATATTTGTATTCTGCGATGGAGGATTTCAAGATCGATATTATGTTAGAAACTGGACCTAATGCTCGAAGCGTACAGATTGGATTAAATCCTTTTACATTGGTTGGCGCAACGACAAGATCTGGTATGTTGACAAAACCTTTGTTGGCGAGATTTGGGATTCAGTCGCGATTAGAATATTATAATATCGAATTGCTGTCGACAATTATCGTTAGAAGTGCCCGAGTTTTAGGTATTAAAATCTACGAAGATGCTGCAATCGAAATTGCAAGACGTAGTCGTGGTACGCCGAGAATTGCTAATGCTTTGCTTCGTCGTGTACGCGATTTTGCAGAGATAAAAGGTAACGGTGAAATCGAAATTAATATTACTAAATATGCTCTGGATTCTCTTAATGTTGACGAATTTGGTTTGGACGAAATGGACAATAAGATTTTGTTGACGATGATTCAGAATTTTAAAGCAAAACCTGTTGGTATCAGCGCTTTGGCAACTTCGATTGGCGAAAATCCTGAAACTTTGGAAGAAGTTTATGAACCTTATTTAATTCAGGAAGGTTTTATTATTAGAACGCCGCGTGGTAGGGAAGTTACGGAGAAAGCTTATAGGCATCTTAATTTAACCAAGCCTAAAAGTCCGGGCGAATTATTTTAAATTTAAATCAAATAAAAAATATATATGAAATTATATCCCATACAATGTGGAAAATTCAAGTTAGATGGCGGTGCGATGTTTGGCGTCGTCCCAAAATCTATTTGGAAACAAACCAACCCTGCTGATGAGAAAAACCTTATCGAACTCGGTACGCGCTCTTTGCTAGTTGAAGATGGTAAAAAATTAATCCTTATCGATTGCGGTCTTGGTAATAAACAAGATGATAAATTCTTTGGACATTATTCGCTTTGGGGCGATGATAGTTTGGACAAAAACTTGTCAAAGTATGGTTTCGTAAGAGAAGATATTACAGATGTATTTTTGACGCATTTGCATTTTGATCATTGTGGTGGCGCTATCGAATGGAATGATGACAGATCGGGTTATCGTCCTGCATTTAAGAATGCACATTTTTGGTCTAATGAAAACCATTGGGATTGGGCGGTTAATCCAAATCCTCGCGAGAAAGCAAGCTTCCTAAAGGAGAATATTTTGCCAATTCAAGAAAGTGGTCAACTTAACTTTTTGCCGATTCCTAAAACGGGAAATTATGGATTTGCGCCAGAATTGAAAATGGATGTCATCTTTGTGGATGGTCATACAGAAAAGCAAATGTTGCCTGTTATCCAATATCAAGAAAAAACGATTGTTTTTGCGGCAGATCTTATTGCGACTGCTGGACATATTCCGTTGGTGTATGTGATGGGCTATGATACAAGACCTTTGTTGACAGTAGCTGAGAAGGAAAAATTCTTAAAACAATGTGTGGATAACGAATATCTTATTTATTTTGAACATGATGCGCACAACGAATTAGCAAGTTTAAAAATGACTGAAAAAGGTGTAAGACTGGATCAAACTTATTCTTTCAACGAAGTTTTTGGTTATTAAAATGGAAGAACAAAGAACAAGGAATATCATTGGATTAACTGGTGGTATTGGCTCGGGAAAGACAAGTGTAGCTGAGATTCTTGAGAGCGAAGGTTTTGCAGTTTATTATTCTGATGATTGTGCAAAAGATATAGTTAATGAAGATGAAGTTTTAATTCAGAAAATAAAAGAATTACTAGGGGAGAAGGCTTATACTGACGGTGTATACAATCTAAAGTATGTGTCGGATATTGTTTTTAATGATAAATCAAAACTAGAGCAGCTTAATCATTTAATTCATCCTGCTGTGGCTATCGATTTTGAAAATTGGGTTAAAAATCATGATGCGAGATTTTTGTTTAAAGAGACTGCTTTGTTGTTTGAACTTGGACTTCATAAAAAATGTTTTAAAAGCTTGTTAGTTACGGCGGACGAAAATACAAGGATAAAACGTGTCATGGATCGTGATGGGAAAACTTATCGTGAAGTTGAGAAAGTTATTGAAAAACAAATGCCAGAGCGTGAAAAAATTAAAAAAGCGGATTTCGTAGTCTATAATAATTCGAGTTTTCAAGACTTAGAAATAGCGACTAAAGATTTTATTGAAAAGCTAAATTCACTTTAATTTCTTTTAAAATTTTAAAAAAAATAAAAGCCCTTCCAAAATCTGGAAGGGCTTATTTATTACTAAGAATTTATGTATTAATTCTTGATGAATTTAGTTTGAGATTTTTGACCATTAGATTCAACAGTGATAATGTATACACCTTTATCCAATTTTGAAACCTGAACTTTACCGTCTGTCGGACCATTTGCTACAACTTGACCAGCCATATTTACGATTTGGTAAGTAGATTTAGCTGTAATATTAGAAATGTTAATCATATCTGTTGCAGGGTTAGGATATACTTGTAACTTATTGTTAGCTTGTACATCATTAACTGCTAAAGTTCCTATATTAAGTGTGTAATCTTCAACCTGACCGTAATTGCTACTTCCACAAGGTGTTGCGTTAGGACCTAAAGAAGTATCTTGTAGACGAACTCTCATTCTTGTAGTTCCTGTAGCTGCAGTTGCTGGGATTGTAATGCTACCAGTCCATGGTGAAGTCTTTTTAGCAGATACTAATACTTGTTCACCTGCATCATCGAAGTCGCCATCTTTATTGTAGTCAATCCAAACAATTACTTGGTCAGACGAATAACTTGTACCCGAGAATTTAGCAGTGAAATCGTAAGTAGTACCTTTCGTCACATTACCTACAACGCTTGTGAAATCTTCATAACCAACTGTTGCAGTAGAGTTTTTGTTAATGTCTGCAAAAGTAACATTGCTAATACTTTCGAATGTTGCATTTCCTGCTGTAGCAGTACAATATTCTATGCCTTTTGTTGTAAAGTTATAGTTTGCAAATGCGCCAACTGTACCGTTACAAACTGCTGCTACACTAATGTCATAAGATGTATTAATGCTCAAAGAAGTTAAGTTGTATGAGTTTGTTGTTAAACCATTAGCTTCTATCCAGTTGCTATCACCAGCTTTTTTGTATTTGAAATTATAAGTCGCATTAGCAATCGGATCCCAAGCTGCTTGTGCAGATGTTTGGGTGATTCCGGTGGCTGTAAGACCTGCAGGAGCAGTTCCATCGCATCCAACCATTGACGATACCGTTACATTAGAGACTGCGTAGAATACATTTCCAATTGCAGAAACTCTTAATTTAATATTGCTTCCTGATGTTAAACTTGTTAAATCAGCATTTGCAGTTCCTGTATTTGGTGTAGAAGCAATTAATGTTGTCCAAGTTGTTCCATTGTCTGTTGTATAGTCTATTTTTACATTAGAAACATTATAAGGTGCTGCTGTTGTATTCACAACATCCCATTGGATTGGTGATGGTGCGTTGGTATATACTTTAGTAGTGTTAACTTTAAAAGGTCCATCGTTACCAACAGTTACCTTTTGAGCCCCAAATTGCGTTTGTTGTTGCTTAACATCAGGGTTGTTGTCTCTCACTGTTACTCGGAAATTCATAGGTCTTGCAACATTAGATACAGCTTCCCATTCAGTAGCGCTGCTTAGTGTACCAGCTAATACCATTGATAATTTAGGGAAGTATCTTGTTGGACTTGAAGTTCCCATTATTGAGCGGAACTTTGGTCCTTGTGTGTTATTTCCTGTAACCGTTGTAACAGCCGCTGTAGCACCATCATATTGCTCCCAAGTATAAATAAGAGCATCGTTTTCTGCATCAGTTGCAGAAGCTGTTAGTACGAAAGCAGTTCCTTTAGGGATAGTTACGTCTGGCATTGCTGCAATTACAGGCGGGTTATTAGTAATAGGTGTGTTAACATCACAAGCTTGCGTGTTAACATAATCCTGAACTTGTTTTACACTTATAGCGTGGAAATAAGGATCAGAGTGTTGTTGTACATTATAGCTGGTGATCCCAGCGTATCCCATAATTGTAGATCCTGATCCTGGTTCCATATGTGCTACACTGCCTGAGTGTATTCCGTGAGCAAAGGTATGCCAAGCACCAAATTGATGCCCCATCTCATGTGCAACATAATCGATGTCAAAACTATCTCCTGCTGGTGCACCAGATCCAGGTGAAGTATAAGCAGATCCTTTTGAAGTACTATCAGTCGGTCCTCCTGCATCACGACAAACATTACCGATATCTCCTGCAGAACCACCACCTCCAGATCTACCGAAAAGATGTCCTATGTCGTAGGCAGCATTTCCAATAACACTGGTTAAAGTTTTTTGGATTTCGTTATTCCAAGCTCCTGACGCTCCGGATGAGGCAGGAGAATAAGGGTCGGTATTAGGGTCAGTATATATTAATTGAGGGAAATCTTGCAAATTAAGATGGATTGCAAAATCTTTTTCAAAAACACCATTTACCCGGGTCATCGTAGCATTCATCGCTGTAAGCGCTTGTGGAACGCCACCGAAGTATTGCGTATATTCACCAGTTACAGATAATGCTAGTCTATAAGTACGGTATTTTTTGTCGCTATTCTTTTGGAAATCGTTAGCACGATTACTGAAATCCGAGTTTTTAGCCAATTTTTCAAGATCTTGTTTCGATGCAAAAGATTCATTTACCTTACATTCAAAAGCTTTTTCTGTAGAATTTTTATTTGTTTTTGGGAAAACAGCATATACAGTTTTTGCAGCATTTTGAGGCTCAATAAATTCGTACTTTCCATTTTGATAAAGCATCGACTGGAAGTCATTAGGAGCAGTACTAAATCTAACATACTTCGTAGGATCATCGACACCAACCCCTGTATAAGAGCCCAATTGGTATTTGTCGGCTAATGATTTTACGACTACAGGAAGACTGTAAACTGCAAATTTTTCTATTTTTCCATCCAGAGTGGGTAAGGATACAATAACTGGTTTCGCTCCCTTGCCCATCTCTTTAGCGCTTTTAAGTTGAGAACGTAAAGCATCTAAATCTAAAGAATAATGTATTGTAGCATTAATCTCTGGTCGAAGTTTTTCACCTTGCATAGAAGTCGGACTCCATTGTGCAAAAGCTGTAGTAAATAATCCGCAAGCTAAAACACTTGTAAAGATTTTTTTCATAAAAATTATTTTAGGATTGATGATGCTAAAATAATAAATATTATGTAATTTACAATAAAATAAAAAAAAACGTTTAGAAATTCTAAACGTTTTTATCTTTTAAGTATATTAAAGCTTATCTTTTAGTAGTCAGTTTACTATAGATGAAGAGTAATAAAATAGCTCCTGCTATTGAGAAGACCCAATTCGAAAAGCTCCAAAAACTATCGGGTTTGACAAAACCAATAAGGTCAGCTATAAAGCCCCCTAACATACTCCCTAGTATACCAATAATAATGGTGATTAACCATCCTGCAGGATCATTACCTGGTCTTAACATTTTTGCAATTGCTCCAGCAATTAATCCAAAAATTATCCATCCTAGCCAACTCATAATTTAATTTTTTAAGTTAATATTTTGTGTGATTTTGTGTTTATTGGAAAAAATATTATTTCTTCTTAAAAAATGAGTCAACAAATTCCATACCATTGAATAGTTGTAGATCTTCCATCTTTTCTCCCACTCCAATATATTTTACAGGAATTTGAAATTGATCCGAAATACCGATAACCACGCCGCCTTTTGCTGTTCCGTCCAATTTGGTAACCGCTAAAGCATTAACTTCTGTTGCTGCTGTAAATTGTTTTGCTTGCTCAAAAGCGTTCTGTCCTGTAGAGCCATCAAGAACTAGTAAAACCTCGTGTGGTGCATCAGGAATAACTTTTTGCATAACACGTTTGATTTTAGAAAGCTCGTTCATCAAATTAACTTTATTATGAAGTCGACCAGCGGTGTCAATAATTACAACATCTGCTTTTTGCGCAACCGCCGATTGTACCGTGTCAAATGCAACCGAAGCAGGATCTGACCCCATGGCTTGTTTTACAATTGGTACACCAACACGCTCGCTCCAGATAACCAATTGGTCCACCGCAGCAGCACGGAAAGTATCAGCAGCACCAAGAACGACATTAAGACCTTGGGATTTAAATTGATGTGCCAGTTTTCCGATAGTCGTCGTTTTTCCGACGCCGTTAACACCTACGACCATGATGACATAAGGTTTTTTGCTCATATCAATATTCTCGGTCGAGGCGTGAGGATTGTCTAGCAACAAACCCGAAATTTCTTCTCTTAGTATATTGTCAAGTTCAGATACGTTAACGTATTTGTCTCTTGCAACACGTTCTTCAATTCTTTTGATGACTTTAATGGTTGTTTCTGCACCAACATCGGAAGCGATCAGCACTTCTTCTAGATCATCCAGAACCTCGTCATCTACAGTGCTTTTACCAACTACTGCTCGAGAAATTTTATCAAAGAAACCTTCTCTAGATTTTTCAAGTCCTTTGTCAAGACTTTCTTTTTCTTCTTTTTTAAATATTTTTTTGAACCAACTCATTTCAGAGAATTTCGAATTTTAATTTTTGATTGTAGATTATTTGGAAACCAAAATGTTTGATATTTGTTTCAGAAAATCTTTCCTCAAAGATAATAAAAAAACTACCCAAAAATTGAGTAGTTAATTTATACAATTACAAATCTTGTAGAATTATTTTTTCAAATAAGAATCTACGTCGTCTGCATTCATTACTTTTTCTTCGAAAACGTAAGCTCCTGATTTTGGAGATTTTACCATTTTCACAACTTTAGTCATCTTTTTAGATGAACCATCTTTAAGGGTTGCTACAACTTTCTTTGCCATTTTTAAATATCTTTAATGGATTAGATTACTTGATTTCTTTGTGTAGAGTATACTTCTTAAGAACTGGGTTAAATTTTTTAAGCTCCAATCTTTCAGTAGTGTTCTTTTTGTTTTTGGTAGTGATGTATCTTGACATACCAGCCATACCTGTTTCTTTGTGCTCTGTGCACTCTAGAATTACTTGAACTCTGTTACCTTTTTTTGCCATTGCTTAAAATTATTTAATAAATCCGTTTCTTACAGCTCTTTCAATAGCTTCTTCGATTCCAATCTTGTTGATTACTCTTAATCCGTGAGCAGAAACTCTTAAAGTTACATGCTTATCATGCTCAGGAAGATAAAATTTCTTCTCTAATAAGTTAATTTCAAAACGTCTTTTCGTTTTGTTATTTGCGTGAGAAACGTTGTTTCCTACCATTGCACGCTTACCTGTTATTTGGCAAATTCTTGACATATCTCGATGTTCTTTTTACTATATGATATTTGAGGTTGCAAAATAACGAATATTTTTTCGCATTGACAAATCTTTTTGAAAATAAATAGAATATTCTATGTTAATTTTTTTGAAGTTTTTAGCGAAGCCCTTTTGTTATAGGTTTTCAACAAAGTATTCGATGTTGTCAATCGGTGTTCCGAGCATGGCTACCTCTCCTTTTATCAAGATTGAACTTTCTATTAAATCTGGCGTTGTGTGTAAGATGTCATAGATGTTATCGTCGGTCAAAGCTTTGATTTTAGCTCCAGTTTTTTCTTTCCATTTGTTAATTCTGTCTAAGAAATATTGCGGCTTAATATTTAGTTTTTTAACCAAATTTTTAAGTTCTAAAACAGATAATTGATGCGTCTTTAGATCAATTAATTGGAACTTGATGTTGTGCTCGTCCAAGTATTCGAGAATAGCTCGGGATTTCGGGCAATTACTGTTGTATATAACCTCTAACATGATAAGGTTTTTTTAGGATTTTTGTAATAATAAAGTGTCAATCTTCATTTTTGGCAGTTAGCCATATCCTTCAATTGCCGAAATTTTGTCTAGAACAAACCGTTCAGTTCTCCGTCAATTCTTTCCAGAATGTAACCAAAATCTTCAGGTTTTTCAACGAAATCTAATTTGTCAACTTCGATAACTAGGAGTTTTCCTTCTTTGTAATTAGAAATCCAACTCTCGTATTTGTTATTAAGTTTTGACAAATAATCGATACTAATGCTTGTCTCGTAATCGCGTCCTCTTTTCGCAATTTGACGTACCAAAGTTGGTATTTCGGCTTTTAAATAGATTAGCAAATCTGGTGCCGAAACGAAGTCTTTCATCAAGTTAAAAACTGATAAATAATTTTTATAATCGCGCTCCGAAAGCAGGTTCATTTCTGCAAGATTTTCTGCAAAAATGTGTGCGTCTTCGTAGATCGTACGATCTTGGATAACGTTTTTTCCACTGTCACGAATCTCTTTAACTTGACGGAATCTGCTTCCCAAAAAGTAGATCTGCAATGCAAAAGACCATTTTGACATATCACCATAAAAATCGTCCAAATAAGGGTTGTGATCAACGTCTTCGAACTGCGCTTCCCACTCGTAATGTTTAGAAAGCATTCTTGTTAAAGTCGTTTTTCCTGCGCCAATATTTCCAGTTACAGCAATATGCATGATCTTATTTTGTTCTAAGTTATTGATTATTAAGCTTGAGTGTTTTACGACTCGGGCTTGTAAAGATATAGCTTGTTTTTGCTGCGAACCAAAAATCCTGACTTATTTTTATCCACAATTTCTGAGTCTTGTTTATAACTCAATTTTTTTACTTTTTTGTCGGTGGAATATTGGATGAGTTCGGGTTTTGTAAAAACTAAAATTGTCTCGTTTTCACGTTTTAGTTTTGTTGGTAGATTTAGTTCGATTATATCAAGAATTTCGCCTCTTAAATTTAAAACTAAAAAAGAATTTTTCTTTAATAAATAAACTTTGTTTTCGTACACCAACATGTCGAGGATGTCTTCCATGTTTTGGTAAAAAGGGAAGCTGTTAACGATTTTGTTATTTCTATAATTATATTGAATTAACTTTTTCGAGCTATCATCCAGTAGCCAAAGGCTTTGTTGATCTTCAACATAGACTCTTTTTATGAAATTAAAATTCTCCGAAAGGCGTATGTTTTGGATGTCATTAAGATTGGCGTCCGTTAGTTTAATCTCTTGTGTGTTCTCGGAAAAGAAAACGATGTTAAGCGGATTATTAATCGCTTGTGCTCGGAAAGGTCTTGGCAGCATTTGTTGCGCAGCTTTAAGACCTAAAGTATCATACTTAGTGAAACTAAAACTTTTTGCATTGTACAAATAGATGTTGTCATAGTCGTCAAAATAAATCCCTTGACTGTCTCTTAAGTTAAGGCTGTCGGATTTTATTTCGGTTTGACTAAACAACAAAAAAGGCATCAAACAGAACAAAAACAATAAGTTTTTCATTTAATTAAATAAGATTAGCGATTTATAATTCAAAAATAAATAAAAAAGTCCAAGCATTAACTTGGACTTTTTGAATTCTTATTTTTAGAAATTATTTGAATTTCACTTCATAGATTTTTGGCCAGTTTTTACCAGTAACTAGCATATTTTCACCTTTAAAGGCGATGCCGTTAAGGACGTTATCTGTGCTTGTTGTGTTTTCTTTTGCAATGTTTGTGAAATCCATTTTGCCAACAACTTCACCAGTTTTTGGATCGATTTTCAAGATAATTGGTTTCATCCACACATTCGCATAGATGTAGCCTTTGTAATATTCTAGTTCATTAATTTGGTCGTAAGATTCTGTATTGCCAGCAACTGCGATTTCGCGAACGATTTTTGATGGATTTTTCGGATCTAAGAAATAAATGCTTTTTGTTCCGTCTGATAAAATCAAATATTGTCCATCGTAAGTTAAACCCCAACCTTCGCCAATCTCATCTGGATAAGCAAATTCTGAAAGAAGTTTTAAACTTGCTTTGTCATAAATAAAGCCTTTTTTATTCTTCCAAGTTAATTGGTAGACTTTATCGCCAATAATTGTGCTGCCTTCAGCAAAAACATCTTCCGGATTTTTAGTTGCAACAATTGGCGTTGTTGATCCAAGTGTATATTTTAAGATTTGTGAAGCGCCGTTTTGACCATCACTTTCGTAGATGGTGTTACCTTCAATTTGGAAACCTTGTACAAAATTTTGAGGATTATGTGGATATTCTGCAATGATGTCGTAGGCGATTGTTGCTTCAGGGTTTTTAGCAAAAACATTAATGGTGGCATCTTGTGTTAAAACTTGGCCATCTTTCTTTTTGATATTAAAAGTTACCGCATTGTCACCAAGTGTGAAGAATTTAGGGTCGATAACTAAATTGCTCGTTTCTTTATCGCCAAAATTAATCGTGATGCTTTCTGCGTTATTAAGAACTTCTTGCGGAATGTTAAGCTTGTCACCAAAGTGATAACCTTTGCTTTCCATGGAGATATTGTAGTCGTTGAGATTATTAAGAATTTCCTTATCCTTATTACATGACATCAACATCATAAAAGCAACTGCGGAAAGGATGAAATATTTTTTCATAAATGATTTTTCTAAAATTTTAAACATCAAAATTACAAAAATTAAAAATCTAAGTTGTATAAATTTTTTTTAAAACTGTAGAAGATGTAGTTTTGTAAAATAAGCAATTTTTTCAACATGGTAAGTATTGTTGTAGCAATGGGGAAAAATAATGCCATTGGAAAAGATAATCAACTTTTGTGGCATCTTCCCGAAGATCTAAAACATTTTAAAAATCTAACATCTGGTCATCCTATTATTATGGGGCGCAAAACCTACGAAAGTATTGGTCGTCCACTTCCTAACCGTACCAATATTGTGGTTAGTAGAAAGGATAATTGGTTTGAAGAAGGGATTTTGATTGTACCAAGTTTGAAAGAAGCTTTAAAGCATGCCAAAAAAATTGATAGCGAAGTTTTTGTAATCGGTGGTGGAAATATCTACTCGCAAACGATAAACTTGGTGGATCGATTGGAAGTGACAATTGTTGAGGGAGAAATGGATGCTGATGTTTTCTTTCCTAAAATTGATTCTAAAATTTGGGCAGAAACCAAAAGAGATTGTCATAGCAAAGACGAAAAAAATGCATTCAATTATTGTTTTGTAACCTACGAAAGAAAGGAAAGTCTTAAGAAGTAAATGGATTATCCAAGTAAAGTTTTGGCTAAAGCGGTTGATGAGATTTCTGGACTTCCTGGCATAGGGAAAAAGTCTGCATTGCGCTTGGCGTTGCATCTTCTTAGACAACCAGCGTCGCAAGGTGTGGCTTTAGGAAATGCGATTCAGAATTTAGTGACGGATATTAAATACTGTAAAGATTGTCATAATTTTTCGGATAATGATATTTGCGAGATCTGTGCGGATGACAAAAGAAATGCGGAAGTACTTTGTATTGTCGAAGATGTTCGCGATGTTATGGCGATTGAGAATACGTCAAAATTCAAAGGGAAATATTTGGTGCTTGGTGGTAAAATATCGCCAATGGAAGGTGTTGGTCCTGCGCAATTGCATATTGATAGTATCGAAAAAAAGCTGGAAACTGGCGAAGTTAAAGAATTGATTTTTGCGCTAAGTGCTACGATGGAAGGCGACACGACGGCTTATTATATTTATAAAAAGTTTAAGCAATTTAATGTTCATTTTTCGAGTATTGCACGCGGAATTTCCGTTGGTGATGAGCTCGAATATGCTGACGAAATATCGTTAGGAAGATCGATCGTCAATCGTTTGCCTTATAACGAAAAACTATAGAAGAAGGACTTGATGGTAAAAATAAGTGTTGTTATTGTTCATTATAATGTTGCGGATTTGCTTCGCAATTGTATTTTGTCGATTAATAAATATTTTACTGATGTTAATTTCGAAATCCTTGTTGTGGATAATTTGTCTCCCAATGATGATTGGAAGAATTTAATTCAAGAGTTTCCGAAAGTTAATTTTATTGCTTCTCAAAAAAATCATGGTTTTTCGATCGCGAATAATATCGGTGTCGAACATGCGAAAGGCGAATATGTTTTAATCCTAAATCCAGATACGGAAATTGAAGGTTTTTATATTAAAGAACTTTTGGATTTTGCAGATTCTAAATCAAAATTTGGTTGTCTTGGTGTAAGAATGCATGATAAACAAGGTGTTTTTTTACCAGAAAGTAAAAGGTCTGTGCCAGATATGCGCAATTCTTTTGAAAAATTATTTACGCCTTTTTCTAAAAAATCGGATGCTAAAACATATTACCGTAACGACATCGGAGAATTTGAAATCGCTGAATGTGAGGTTTTTACAGGTGCTTTTTTAATTGTTAAAAAAGTTGTTTATCAAGAGGTTGGAGGTTTTGATGAAGCTTACTTTATGTATGGCGAAGACATCGATTTGTGTTATACGATTGCGCAACATGGCTATCAAAATTACTACTACGGAAAGTATTCAATCCTGCATTACAAAGGGGAAAGCACGATGAAAGATGAAGTATATCTTCAAAGATTTTATGGTGCGATGCAGATTTTTATTGAAAAATATTACAAAAAGCAAAAGCCGTTTCAGTATTTTATTTTGAATTTAGGTTTAAAATTGAGACATTTTTATGCTAAATCTAAACTTCCTCGTTAGATTTCATTTCGTGTGGAAGTGTCGATTCTTCCGCGAATTTTCTTAATTTTTTCATTTCTTCTTTAGAAAGTCGTTGACCAATTTGTGCGGCAATGTAAGTTCCTATAACCAATGCTAAAGCCACAAATGATGCGCTTAATGCCCAAGGAAAATCGTTGGAGTTGATTTGTTTTTCGACATAATACATGGTGAAAAATGTCATCCAAAGTATCGAAAATATAAAATACAAAAACATAAAAAATGTCCACACAGCTGAGCTTGGTCCAAAAATACCACGAATGTAGGTTTGTCCATCTTCGATTTCGGTTCGTAATGCGAGGTTGGGTTTCCAGTAGTTGTTATTCTCGTTTTTTACAAAAATAGTGGCGACTTCACGGTTGATATTTCCAGTGAATTCTTTGTTGTTTTCTTTTAAATAGTTTTTTATGTTTTCCGAATACTCATCGGGCGTCAAGCTTGTTTTTAGTTTGAATCTTACCCTTGTCCGGATGCTCGTAAGTGTATCTTCCATATTAATGTTCTTCGTAAGGGATTGGGTCTTTTAAGATGATGTTATATATGACTGTCGTGCCGTTTCTTTCTGCTTCAATTTTAATGGTTTTACCTTCTTGTGATTTTAGGATTTTATTAATTTTTGATAAGGTCATGTCTGACGTTTTTTTACCATCAATTTTTACTAAAGCATCGCCTTTTTGTAATCCAGCAAGTTGAGCTGGAGAATCTTTCCGTGTTCCTGCTATCACAAATCTCGGTTTTAATGTAAATTTATATTGAAAATTTTCTGTGCTAGAATAGATATTTTCCTCATTAGTGCCACCGGTATTTTTGGGTTTTGTTTCGACTTCTACAAGGTCTTTTTCCCATGAAAGTCCATCTTGTCTTACTTCGAGTCCACTAAGGTCAAACAAAAATGGATTGTTATAATATTTATTTTTCTTGAAGTATACTTTCTCATTTGGATAATCAAAAACCATATTGAATCTTCTGAAAATCTCCGAGCCGATTGATCCTTTTCTGTCGGGGACTAACTTAAGGTGAGCAATAGAAGCGGGATCTGGCATTGCAACGAGAGGTTTAATAAATTCGAATTTTCCGAAATACAAGCCGTGAATTCTACTGCGTTTTCCATAAATGTCACCACTAAAACCAGCGCCTAGATAATCGTCAATATTTGGACGGTTATAATTAAAACCTGGAATTAAAGTTGGGAAAAGCCAAATAGAATCCGTGTTTCCAGAATCCAAAAGGAGTTTTGAGCTTTTCTTTTCGCGTGTCATTTCAATATCAGCAAACATGTAAGGCTTGTTAAGTTCTAGACTTATATTAAAAACTTCATGTTTTTTTACACGTTTTGATAATTTATTTTCGCTCTGATAGATTCTTAATTTTTCGCTAACATAATCAACTTCGATTGGGTAATTTTTAAAAAAAGAGTAACCAATTATCCCATTAACAGGATAGCCAAGGCTTGTTGAGATGTTAAAACTCTCATCAAGAATGATATTGAGTTTATGCGAAGAATCTATAAACTGGTTGTTAATGCTAAGTCTATTGTTGATCGATCTTAAAGCTTCGATGTCAATGTTTTCGCCAAGTCCAGTGAATTTTAATTTCTCAACATTTTTAAAATTCACTTCTTTGTTTTCTAAACTAAATAATACAGTTTCTGATACGCCGGTGTCCAGAAGAAAATTAAGATCAACGCCATTTACATTAATCGGAATAATGATAAGGTTGTTGACATTAACGAATTTGATTTCAATTTTATCTAATTTTTTATCGACAAACTGAAATCCATCTTGCGCATTTAACAAAAAGTGAAATATTGTGAAAACTAAAATTAGCGTGGATTTCATGTTTTGAAAATACTAATTATTTTCATTAAAAGTGGTTTTTATTTTAGTTAAGTTTTTAAAATAATACATTATTGTTAAATTCTGATTGTGAAAAAATATTATGAAGTATATAGTTAAAGTTTTAGATATTTATAATTTTAACTATCAAATGGTATTCTTTTTGGTGAAGTGGTAATTAATATAAAATATTATTGAAGAGCGGATTTATTTTTAATGATTACTAACTATTAATTTTTATGAAATGGAAAATTTATTAAAGGAACTTCAAAAAAGAGGTTTAGGATTAGATGAAGTTGTTTTCGAACATCGTAACAAAGCTTATGGCGCTTATCAATTGAGACATGATTACGGAAGCAATCTGTCAAAAGCGATGTTTATCGGTATTGGTTTATTTATTAGTGTTGCTGCTCTTCCTTTTATTATTAACTCTTTTAAGTCTGATGCTATTATTGAGGATGTTATAACAGGTCCTCCAACGATGGTTCATATCCAAAAAGATATCGAGGAGCCAACGCCGCCACAGGCTACTACACCGCCACAACAGCAGCAAGTTGTTAATACTGTTGAATATATTGTTCCCACACCAAGTCGTCAAGTTGATAAGGAGAAACCAATTGCTTCAACAACCGAGATTAATGATGCTGCAATTGGTCCACAGACTATAGTTGCGCCAATAGCTCCCAGTACATATGCTCCTATTACGCCGCCGGTGATTGGGACAGGTAATGTACCAACTGTACCAACAACAAGTACGGTTCCTCCAAAAGATCCTAATGCAATCCCGACACATGTGGATGTTGAAGCAAGTTTTAGAGGTGGAGTAGAGGCTTTTCGACGCGTAATTGGTGAGAATTTTGACACTTCAGAGGTTGATCAAAGTGGGGTAATTAGTACAGTTGTGACTTTTGTTGTAGAGAAAGACGGAAGTATTTCTAATGTCAAAGCAAAAGGTACTGATGCGGATTTTAACCGTGAAGCGGAGCGTACTATTAAAGATATCAGAACAAAATGGACGCCTGCTAAACTAGATGGCGAATCTGTAAGATCTTACTTTAGAATTCCGATTTCTATGAAAATTGAGTAAAACCTTCTTTTTTAAATATTTAAAATTTTATCCACATTAATTTGAAAATGTGGATAATTTTTTTTACATCTATTCCGTTGAATAATAATGTTTTATATAATCTCTAAACATCCCTGTGGATATAGCATTTTAAAAAATTGTATTTTTGAGAATTAATTGAATTTTATGGCAAAGATTATAGGTGTAGCGAATCAAAAAGGTGGTGTGGGCAAAACGACAACTGCCGTTAACTTAGCATCGGCATTAGGGGTTTTAGAAAAAAGAATTCTTCTTATCGACGCCGATCCACAGGCGAATGCAACTTCGGGTTTAGGCATCGAAGAGGTTAACGCGTCAACTTATGATTTGTTAGAGCACAGTGCAGAAGCTAGAAAATGCATCTTGCCAACCAGTTCTCCTAATGTGGATATTATCCCATCGCATATCGATTTGGTTGCTGCCGAAATCGAATTAGTGGATCGTGAAAACCGCGAATACATGATGCGCAAAGCTTTAGAATCGGTTAAAAAAGATTACGATTATATTATTATCGATTGTGCGCCAAGTTTAGGTTTAATAACGATAAATGCTTTAACGGCTTCGGATTCTGTGATTATTCCGATTCAATGTGAGTATTTTGCATTGGAAGGTTTGGGCAAATTATTGAATACGATTAAGAATGTTCAAAAAATTCATAACTCAAATTTAGATATCGAAGGTCTTCTTTTAACAATGTATGACAGCCGTTTGAGATTGTCGAATCAAGTTGTGGAAGAGGTTAATTCGCATTTTCCAGAAATGGTTTTCGAAACAATTATCAGCCGAAATGTTAGGTTGAGCGAAGCGCCAAGTTTTGGAGAAAGTATTCTTAAATATGATGCTGAAAGTAAAGGCGCTATCCAATATATTCAATTAGCGGAAGAAGTTTTATTGAAAAATGAAAAATTAGTAAAATCTTAATTATTGAAAGTTTTTACTAAATCAATTTAAAATATGAAAGATAAAAAAAGAGCAATGGGTAGAGGTTTGGGAGCTATCCTAAACGCTGAAAGCAAAAGTCTTATCAACACTGCTCAGGATGCTGGCGCAGAAGATTTGGTGGGGAATATTGTTGAGGTTGCTATCGAAGATATTTACCCAAATGCCAACCAACCAAGAACTTATTTTGACGAAAAAGCATTGAATGAGTTGGCACAATCGATTACGAATCTTGGTGTTATTCAGCCAATTACCTTGCGTAAAGATGGCGAAAAGTTCGAGATTATTTCTGGTGAACGTCGTTATCGTGCTTCAAAATTAGCTGGACTAAAAAGTATTCCGGCTTATATTCGTTTGGTTAATGACCAAGAGTTGCTAGAGATGGCGCTTGTGGAGAATATCCAACGTGAAAATCTAGACGCAATCGAGGTGGCTTTGACTTACCAAAGATTGTTAGAAGAAATTGGTTTAACACAAGAAAAATTAAGTCAACGTGTTGGTAAAGAGCGTAGTACGATTACTAATGCGATTCGACTTTTAAATTTAGCACCTGATATTCAGAATGCGATTAGGAGTGGTCAAATTTCTGCTGGTCATGGTCGTGCCATTATCAGTCTTGAGTCTGAAGTTGATCGCAAGAATTTATTTGATAAAGTTTTAGCAGAAGGACTTAACGTTCGTCAAGCTGAGAAATTAGCAACGCTTCTTAAAAATCCTGAAAAAAAGGAAAAAGTTGAGAAAGTTGTTAATCTTCCGAATCATATTAAAAAAGCTCAGAAAACCTTATCCGATATTTTTGAAACCGAGGTAGAGATCAAATCTTCGGGTAATGGTAAAAAAGGTAAAATCGTTCTAGATTTTAAAAATGAAAACGAATTAGAATTCATTCTTTCTAGATTAAAAGTAGATGAAGTATAAAATTGTTTGGGTTTTGATGTTGATGCTTTCGGGTTTTAGCTTTGCGCAAATTACGACGGACACCATCAAAACTGATACTCTAAAAGTCAATTCAGGAATCACAAAAATCGACAAATCGGAGGTTCAGGTTCTTGATGAAATTAACAAAAAAAACGCTCCACAAGGCGTTGTCAAATACAGTCCTATGAAAGCAGGACTGTATTCTGCTGTTTTGCCTGGGCTTGGTCAATATTACAATAAAAAATATTGGAAAATCCCAATCGTTTGGGGTGCTGTGGGGACGGGCGTTGGTATCGCACTTTGGAATCAAAAAAATTACAATCGTTATCGAAATGCCTTTGTAGCCGAACTTAACGGACAACCACATGAGTTTTCGAATATTCCTGGAGTTGACAAAACCGTTCTTGGTAATGCGCAAGATCAGTACAAAAGACAACGCGATTATGCAATTGGTATTGCAGGGCTTATTTATATTTTAAATATTGTAGATGCTGTTGTCGATGCGCATTTGTACGAAGGTCGCAAGGATCCCGATTTGGCAATTTCGCCGACGGTAATTCCTGATCAATATAGTGTTCAGCCGACGAAAGCTGGACTTAGTTTTAACTATAGATTTTAAAAAATTAACATGAAGATAGCATTAGTTGGATATGGGAAAATGGGGCAAATTATCGACGAAACTGCTCAACAAAGAGGACATGACGTTGTTGCAAGGCTTAAAGAAACGCCTACGCTTGATTCTTTAAATAATGCTGATGTGGTCATCGAATTTTCTAATCCAGAAGCGGCTTTTAACAATATTAAATTCTGTCTAGAGCAACAGATTCCTGTCGTTTGTGGGACAACGGGCTGGCTAGAGAAAAAACCTGAAATTGAGAAAATCGCAATCGACAACGAAACGGCTTTTATCTACGGATCCAATTTTAGTTTAGGTGTTAATCTATTTTTTGCCATGAATGAAAAACTTGCGCAATTGATGCAAGCTTTCAAAAATGAATATAATTGTCAGCTAGAGGAGATTCATCATGTTCATAAAAAAGATGCGCCGAGTGGTACAGCGATTTCAATTGCGGAAGGTATTATAAAACATTCCAGTTTTAATTCTTGGAAGTTGGAAGAGACACAAGGTTCAGAATTGGGCATTTTTGCAATTCGCGAAGACGAAGTTCCTGGGACGCACAGTGTTTTCTACCGATCCAACGTTGACGAAATCGAATTAAAACACACTGCTTTCAACAGAAAAGGTTTTGCACTTGGAGCAGTAATCGCTTCTGAATGGATTGTGGGCAAAAAAGGCATTTTCGGAATGAACGATGTTTTAGGTTTGTCCTAAAATTGTAACATTTTTTAAATTTGCTTACTAATCATTTAAAAATATTAAATCATAAAATAAATTTCTATGGATTATATATTACAATATAGCATTTATGTCTTGATTGTTAGCGTATTGATGGGGCTTTCGACTTGGAAGCTTTTCAAGATCATGGGTTACAATCCGCTATTTGCATTTGTTCCGTTTTATAACTATCTCATTATTCAAAAAGAAACAAAACATCCGAAGTGGTGGGTTGCTATTGCTTATTTTCCGATTGTTGGACCAATTATGATGTCGGTTTTTCATGTTTTTTTAATGAAAAAATTTGGAAAAACAGGACCAGTTAATGCTTTGTTGACAGTTATTTTGCCATTTATTTTTATGGCGACGGTTAACTATTCCAAAAATCCAGAAATCGAAGAAGAAGATATTGATGAAGAAGGCAAAAAGAAAGAAACTTTTATTGGTTCGGTGACTTTTGCTGTGGTATTTGCGACGATTATTCACGTTTTCATCACGCAGCCTTTTGGGATTCCAACTGGATCGATGGAAAGAACTTTACTGGTTGGAGATTTCTTATTTGTAAATAAACTTAATTATGGTTACAGAATGCCGATGCGTCCTGTTGCTTTACCATTTTTACAAG
Source organism: Soonwooa sp. T0.1_25 (assembly GCF_057652215.1). Lineage (NCBI taxonomy): Bacteria > Pseudomonadati > Bacteroidota > Flavobacteriia > Flavobacteriales > Weeksellaceae > Soonwooa > Soonwooa sp. T0.1_25. The sequence continues at coordinate 179,901 of NZ_JBYFBZ010000005.1, forward strand.
GAACTATTTTTGACACTGGACAAAAAGGAAACCCAAAAGATGATCCTAAATCTTATGTTGAAGCCGTTAAGTTGCCCTATTTGAGATTGCCAGGTTGGGAAAAACCTGAGAAAAATGATATTGTAGTTTTCAACTATCCCGATGATTCTGTGCACATTGCGACTGATAGAAAAGATCCTTATGTAAAGCGTCTTGTAGCGGTTGGTGGAGATGTTGTAGAATTCCGTGCGGGAAGATTATTCATTAATGGAAAACCAGAATTTGTAAAAGGCGATCAAGAAGTTCAGCATAAATATATTGTAAGAAGTGCTTCGCAGTTGGATATTCCGGGTCTTTATAAGACTTTCGGATTTTTACCAGTTGTTGAAGGTCAAGATGATAAAGGCTTTGTGTATCAATTCCAAGGTTTGACGGACAAAATCAGAGATGAAATCAAGCAAATTCCTGGTGTTGAAAGTGTTGACGAAGATGTTATGAAACAAGGTTTAGCGTCATTAGCTTATTACAAATATGCGACTGATGCAACTGGAAATTATATGCGTGATGCCAATGGTTATCCAGTTCCTGCTTCAAGAATTGACTCAACTAACAGTATTTTCCCAGTTAATAAAGCTTGGAATCAAGATTGGTACGGACCTTTGACAATTCCTAAAAAAGGAGATGTTATCCATTTAACGCAAGACAATTATCCAGAATATCAAAGATTAATAGGCGTTTATGAACATAATAAACTAGAAAACAAAAACGGAAAATTTTTTATCAATGGTAAGGAAACTAACCAATACACTGTTCAACAAGATTATTATTTTATGATTGGTGACAACCGTGATGCGTCGTTGGATGCGCGTTTCTTTGGCTTCGTTCCTGAAGAAAATATCGTTGGTAAACCGATGTTCACATGGATGAGCGTACAAGGACTTTTCCCAGATGCTAACTCGAGCTACCAAGCGGACAAAAAAATACGTTGGGACAGAATGTTTAAAGCGACCAATACGGGAGAAGCGAACAAAACATCCTATTGGTGGATTGCAGCGCTCATTCTTGTAGTGTTCTTTGGCTGGGATTACATCATAAAATTTTTAAGAAAGAAAAAAGAAGACGAATAAAATGTAATAAAGGTTCAATATTAAAGTGTAATAACTGATATTTTGAACCTTTGTTTTAATATGAAGAAGATGAAAGTTGTATTACCTCTGTTTTACTTTCCACCGATTTCTTGGTTTAAAGAATTTCTAAATTCTGATAATGAAATTGTTTTGGAACAGTTTGAACATTTTCCGAAGCAAACTTATCGTAATCGCGCCAATATCTATGCAGCCAATGGTAAATTATCATTAATAATACCAACGCAGCATAAAGGTAAGCAAGCAATGAAAGATGTCGAAATTTCTTATGCTGAAGATTGGCAAACACAACATTGGAAATCGATAAAGTCAGCATATCAAGCCTCGCCGTATTTTGAATATTATGAATTAAAATTGGCGAAAATATTTAACAGTCAACCCAAAACTTTATTTGAATTAAATTTGAAATGTTTAGAAATTGTTCTGGATATTTTGAAGACTGAAAAAGAATTTTCTTTTTCAAGTGATTACGAAAGCTTGCCAGCGGAAGAGGATTTTAGAAGTAAATTTTCTGCAAAGGTTGAGTCTGAAGAGGTTTTTCCAGAATATTATCAAACCTTTTCGGACAAAGATGGTTTTATTAAAAATCTTTCGGTCTTAGATTTGATATGTAATATCGGGCCTGAAAGTAGAGCTTATATTAATAATTTATAAATCTTATTTAACATGAAAAAAATTGCAGTCGCAATCTGTTATTTAGCAGGATTTGGATGGGCGTTTGCTCAATCGACGCCAATAGCAGATCAAGATAAAGATCTTATGACTTGGTATCATAAGGATTTTGCAAGTACAAAAGTATATGGTGTTAACACGCAAAATGCGTACAAATATTTGGAATCTAAAGGTCTTAAACCTAAAAGTGTTGTCGTTGCTGTATTGGATAGTGGTGTACAAGTTGATCATCCAGGTTTGGCTCCAAATATGTGGAAAAACCCAAACGAAATTCCTAATAACGGTATCGATGATGATAAAAATGGTTATGTTGATGATGTCTATGGTTGGAATTTTTTAGGAAATAAAACTAAAGACGTTGATGTTGACAATCTAGAAGTGACTAGAGTTGTTAAGAAATATAAACCGCTTTTTGAAGGTGCAGATTCTACACAGAACAAAGCCAATCAAGCGAAAATGCCAGAAGATTTCGCAATGTATATGAAGGCAAAAGCGGAGTTTTCAAAAAAAGGAACAGAAGCAAAACAAGGTTACCAAACTTATTCGATGATCGAGCAAGTTATTCCGAACGCTGAAAAACTTCTTGAAGGTAAAACTTTATCTGGAGCGACTTTAGCTAGCATAACGCCAAGTACACAACAAGATGCTATGGCCTTGCAAGTTTTAGCTCAAGTAGCTCAAAATCCAGACATGCGAGGAAAAACATCGAAGGAAGTTGGTGATTTTTTAAGAAAAGATATTAAAGAAGCTTTAGATTATTTTAAAAATCAAGCAGAGAAGCAATATAATTTAGATTTTGATCCGCGTGCAGAAATGGTTGGTGATAATTATGACGACTATTCCGAAAAATATTATGGCAACAACCATTATCAAGGTCCTGATGCTGTACATGGAACACACGTTGCCGGGATTATCGCTGGTGTGCCACAAGGTAAAGAAATCCAATACGGTGTAGCCAGTAAAGTTGCTAAAATTATGACTGTTCGTACGGTGCCAAATGGTGATGAGCGTGACAAAGATGTTGCAAATGCAATTCGTTATGCTGTTGATAATGGCGCAAAAATTATGAATATGAGTTTCGGAAAACCAGTTTCTCCTGGTAAAACACATGTTTGGGATGCTATGAAGTATGCAGAGAGCAAAGGTGTTTTGATGGTGAAAGCTGCTGGTAACGATAACGAAAACTTGGGAGAGCATGCTTATTATCCAACCAACTTTGCAACACAACAAGATGTTAAACCGTTTGTAAATAATATGATTGTTGTTGGTGCTAGTACTAATGATAATGCAGCTTTGCGTGCGGATTTTTCTAACTATAATCAATATATGGTTGATGTATTTGCGCCAGGTGATAAGATTTATTCTTCGATTCCAACGTCGACTTATAAATATGAGCAAGGAACATCTATGGCTTCACCAGTTGTAGCTGGTGCTTCGGCGGTCTTGTTGGCTTATATGCCAAACTTAACGCCCGCTCAGGTTATAGAATCTTTAACAAAATCTGTTAACAAAAGTTCGGCAAATGATTTTGCTAAACAATCTGTAGCAGGAGGTGTTATTGATGTTAAAAAAGCAGCAGAATATGCTTATACTCATTTTTACAATGGAAAAAATGAAACGTCAAGTCAGAAAGCACCTGTTAAAAAAACAACTAAGAAAATAATAAAAAAAACTGTTAAAAAGTAAAACTTTTTGATAGATAAGTGTTTAATTAAGAAAATGTCAAAATAATTTTGACATTTTTTTTTGTAATTCTCTTTTGGCATAATTTTTAATACTTATAGAACATATAATTGTTTTGACTATGAAAAATTTACTTTTATTAGGAGTTTTAGGAACGAGTTTGTTCTTAACTTCATGTAAGACAGCTAACACTGGAGATTCTAACACAGTTTCGGCTAAGGAAGCACAAACTAGAAGAGCAGAAGCTTTGAAAATGAAAGGTACTTGGGAAATAACAAGTGTGGACTATGACAAGTCTTTTAAGATTAAACCTTTTGATGAAGGTGCAGACGCCCAATGTTTCGTAGGAAGTCAATGGAATTTAATTCCAAACAATTACACAGGTACTTATACGATTAACGGTGGGGGAGATTGTCCTACTGTAACGCAGCCAATATCTTTTGAAGTAACTAAGTTTAATGAATTTAAATTCAAAAAAGTTATGACTGGTGAAAAAGCTAAAAACGTAACTGCTGGTTATGTTATGGAACTTCAAAACTTATCGCAAAGTAATTTTACTTTAGTGCAGAATGTTAATTTTGAAGGTAAGACAATTAAAGTATATTACAATTTCCAAAAAGTTCAATAATCAAAAAAATAAATTATGAAATATCTAAATAAAACAAATATCGCAGCTTTATTTATTAGTTCAACTTTAATGTTGACAAGTTGCGAAAGTGTGAAAAACGCTAATAACACACAAAAAGGTGCAGCAATTGGTACTGCAGCTGGTGCTATCGTAGGAGGTATTCTTGGTAATAACATTGGTAAAGGTGGTAATGCGCCTCTAGGAGCTGTTCTTGGTGGTGTTGTAGGAGGTGTTGCTGGTGGTGTTATCGGTAACAAAATGGATAAGCAAGCTAAAGAAATTAAAGAAGTACTTCCAGGTGCGGAAGTTGAAAGAGTTGGTGAAGGTATTAAAGTAACATTGCACGAAAATACGGTTAACTTCGACTTTAACTCTTCTAACCTAACCTCTGCTGCTAGAACTAATCTTGATAAATTGGTTACAGTTCTTAAAAATAATCCTGATACTAATATTAATATTTATGGTCATACAGATAGTATTGGTACAGAAGCTGTTAATTTGAGAATTTCTCAACAGAGAGCTGCTGCGGTTAAAAATTATTTTGTAGCTAATGGTATAGCTGGTTCGAGAATGTTTACAGAAGGATTAGGAAAAGGAAGTCCAATCGCATCTAACGATACAGATGCTGGTAGAGCGCAAAACAGAAGAGTAGAATTTGCAATTACTGCGAACGAAAAAATGATTCAAGATGCCCAACAAGGTAAATAAGAATTAATACATAAAACATACAAAAACCGCAACTTGCGGTTTTTTTTATTATCAGATAATTCTTAATTTTGGCATCTAATAATACAAATGAGAAAATATCTAAAACTTATTCGGGTAGAACAATGGGTCAAGAACCTCTTTGTTTTTCTTCCGCTATTTTTCTCGGGCAATATTACCAACGTTGATTTATTCATCAAAAGTATATTTGCTTTTATAGTGTTTTCGTTTACAGCAAGTTCCATCTATATCATTAATGATTACATGGACATTGAGTCAGACAAAAAACATCCAGAGAAAAAAAATCGACCTCTGGCAAGTGGTGCAATTTCAAAGCCTACAGCAATTGCAATGTTCTTTGGACTTTTGGTTTCGGTAATTTTAATAGTCATTTTTGGAACTTCGTATTTTAATTATGATTTTACAAAATTTGCGATTATTATCGGCGGTTACTTCGTGATGAATCTTCTCTATACTTTCAAACTGAAACATGTTGCTATTATTGATGTTTCTATAATAGCTGTAGGTTTTGTATTAAGAGTTTTGGCGGGTGGTTATGCAACAGGATTAGCAATTTCTCAATGGGCAATTTTGTTGACTTTTGTGTTAGCATTGGTTTTGGCTGTTGGTAAAAGACGTGGAGAGCTGATCAATGCACAGGTTTCTGGTAGAACAAGAAAAGCTTTAGATGGTTATAATATTCAATTTGCGGACATTGCATTATGTATATGTGTAACATTAGCCATCGTTTGTTATTTGATGTTTACATTGTCGCCAGAAGTACAGCACAAGTTTCACCAAAGAGTATTTTACACTGTATTTTTTGTAATTTTTGCATTTTTAAGATATTTACAACAGACTTTAGTTTATAATAAAACAGAATCTCCTACCAAAATAGTGTACAAAGATCGATATATACAAGTGACATTGTTAATGTGGGTTCTTACATTTTTATTACAGATATATTTTAAATAATGAAGCCGAACTTTATTCAAAAAGTTTCCAATTGGGGAAATTATCCAATTGTGGAAGTTGAAATGAAATCTGAAGATTCGCTTTCACAAATTAAATCTTTTGTCGCAGAACGTAACGAAGTTATCGCACGTGGTAACGGTCGTTGTTATGGCGATGCCTCGCTTGGGCAACATGTTTTTTCAACAAAAAGATTAAATAAATTTTTATCATTCGATCGTCTTAATGGCGTTATCGAATGTGAATCTGGCGTACTTTTATCAGAGATTCTTGACGTTGTTGTATTACAAGGTTATTTCCTTTACGTGACGCCAGGTACAAAGTTTGTCAGTGTTGGAGGTGCCATAGCTTCTGATGTCCATGGTAAAAATCATCATGTCGAAGGTTGTTTTTCAGAATATGTTATTGAGTTTAAAATCTTAAATGAAAACTCCCAGGTTATCACTTGTTCGCGAGAAGAAAATTCTGATTTATTTTGGGCAACTATTGGCGGAATGGGACTTACAGGCATTATCCTTTCTGCTAAAATCAAACTAAAAAATATTGAAACCGCTTACATTCGACAAGAAAGTATAAAAGCTGATAATCTTGATGAGATCTTCCAACTCTTTGACGAAAGCGAAGATTGGACATACAATGTCGCTTGGATCGATTGTTTACAAAAGGGGAAAAATATTGGACGTTCTATTCTTATGCGTGGCGAACATGCTTTGAAGGCTGAGGTTAGTAAATCTAAAGGTCAAAATCCTTTACGATTAAAACCAAAATTTAGCCCGAATGTTCCTTTTTATTTTCCAGGATTTGTATTAAATACGTTGTCAATTAAGATTTTTAATTGGTTGTATTTTAATAAACAAAGAGCGAAGCAAGTTAATGGTTTTGTTGACTACGAGACATTTTTCTATCCTTTGGATGTCATTAAAAATTGGAACAGAATCTACGGCAAAAAAGGCTTTATTCAATACCAAATGGTCATCCCAAAAGAGAAGGGTAAAGAAGGTATGAAACGTATTTTGGAATGTATTGCTAAAAGTGGAAATGGTTCGTTTTTGGCAGTTCTTAAGCTCTTTGGGAAAGATAATCCACAAGCTTATAACTCATTCCCACAAGAAGGTTACACGTTGGCTCTAGATTTTAAAGTTAATTCTAAACTTAAAAAATTGATTGCACAATTGGACGAAATAGTTGAAGAATTTGACGGAAGAATTTATCTTACCAAAGACAGCATGAGCAAAAGTAGCTTGACCGATTATCTCAAAAATGTTGAGAATTCCAAATTTGTTTCGCTACAACATCAACGTATCCATAATCCCTCTTAATTCTACAAAATGATAGTAATAGGTGCTAATTCGGAAGTGGCGCAAGCTTTTGTGGAATGCTGCTTAAAAAAAGGTGAAAAGTTCAAAACCTTATATTTATTAAGTTCGAATACTGCGACTTCGGAGAAGTTTGCGAATCATATTAATGTTAAATATCTTCAACATACAGAAGTTTTAGAATTAGACGTTCTAAAAGAAATTGACTACAAAAATTTTGACCATATCGAGTCCGATTTGTTGTTTTGTGCAAGCGGATATCTTGGTTTAGGGACAGAAGAAGGTCTTTACGATAATAAAAATACAGAACGAATTTTAGATATTAATTTCTCTAAATTGGTTCCTGTTCTTAACCATTTCGCAAAAAAAATGGAATCTAAAAGACAAGGTAACATGATTGTATTGTCGTCTGTTGCGGGCGATAGAGGTCGTCAAAGTAACTTTATCTACGGAAGCGCAAAGGCTGGTCTTACGGCTTATCTTAGCGGACTTAGAAATTATTTATTTGATAAAAAAGTTCATGTTATGACGGTTAAGCCAGGCTTTATGGCAACCAAAATGACAGAAGGTTTACCGCTTAATCCAGCTTTAACAGCAACGCCAGATCAAGCAGCTTTAGCTATTTTTAAAGCTTACAAAAGCAAAAAAAATACAGCTTATGTACTGCCAATTTGGAGTTTGATAATGATGATTATCAGAAATATTCCAGAATTTATTTTTAAGAAATTGAAACTTTAATTGTTTTAAAAAATGAAAAAATTGTATGTATTCGATTTTGATGGGACTTTAACTTACAAGGACACGATGTTTTTGTATCTTAAATATTTTAATCCATCGAAGTATAGATTTCAATTTTTGAAACATGCACCGCTTTTTGCTTTGGTTAAATTAAAACTTGCTGATGCAGAAACTGTGAAGAAAAGCTTTATCGCATCAATTCTTAAAGGTCAAACGGAAACCAAACTTAACCAAGTTGCCGATCAATTTTTTGAACAGCACTATCCAAAGCTTATTCGTGATAATGCTTTAGATTTTATTGATAAGATTAAAAAAGAACAAACGGATTCTTACATTGTCACAGCGTCTTTAGATATTTGGGTGCGACCGTTTGCAGAAAAATTTGGGATGCAATTGTTAGCAACCAAAGCCGATTATCAAAATGGCGTTTTTACAGGTAAGTTTGCTACTAAAAATTGCAATGGCGAAGAAAAAGTAGTTAGAATAAAAGAAGCGATTAGTGGGCGAAAATTCGATAAAACCATAGCTTTTGGCGACACTTCGGGAGATAAACCGATGTTAAAATGGGCAAATGAAAGTTTTTATCAATTTTTTCACTAATTTCGTATCAACATAAATGAGGCACATCGCTTCATTTTTTTTTAAAATTTTTTAGTAAAAATGGAAAAGGTATATTTAGACAACGCAGCAACTACGCCGCTTAACGAAGAAGTTATTGACGCAATGGTGTCTGTTCTTCGTGGGAATTATGGTAACCCGTCTTCTACGCACAGTTTTGGTCAAGAGGCAAAAACACTTTTGGAAGAAGTTAGGCGAAAAATTGCAGAAGCGCTGCGTGTTACCCCGGGTGAGATTGTTTTCACGTCTTGCGGTACCGAATCCAACAACATGATTATTAAATCTTGTGTTAATTATTTAGGCGTTCAGCGTATTATTACATCGCCGTTAGAGCACAAATGCGTTGCAGAAACTTGCCTAGAGATGAAAAAGCTTAATGGTGTTGAGCTTGTTTATTTGCGTCCTGATAACAAAGCAAATTTAAGTTTAGAAAAACTTGAAGAGCTTCTTCAGAATTCTGAAAAAAAGACTTTAGTGACTTTAATGCACGCTAACAACGAAGTTGGTAATCTTCTAGATTTAAAAAAAGTTGCAGAGCTTTGTAAAAAATATGACGCTTTATTCCATTCGGATACGGTGCAAACGATGGCGCACTTGGATTTAGATTTTTCTAAAATCCCACTTGATTTTGCATCTTGCAGCGCGCACAAATTCCATGGTCCAAAAGGAAGTGGTTTTGCATTTGTGAGAAAAGCGTCTGGTCTTAAAGGTATTATTACTGGAGGTCCACAAGAAAGAAGTCTTCGCGCAGGTACAGAAAATGTTTGTGGTATCGTTGGACTTGGTAAAGCTTGGGAATTGTCGATTGACAATATGTCGGAGTACAGTTCTCATATTAAGGATATTAAAAACTATTGTAAATCTGAGATTGAAAAAAAATTCCCTGAAGCTAAATTTAATGGAGAATCAGCGACAGAAAATAGTCTTTATACAGTATTGAATATTTTGTTGCCATTCAAAAATCCGTTAATCGGATTGCAATTGGATATGCAAGGCGTTGCGATTTCGCAAGGAAGTGCTTGTAGTTCTGGCGCTGCGAAACCGTCAATGGTTTTGATGTCTATTTTGGACGAAGAAGAGTTGGAGAATTGTACACCACTTCGTGTATCTTTCAGTCATTATACAACTAAAGTTGATATTGATAAATTTATTTCGGCATTAAAAGAAGTTTCAAAAGGTTTCATTATAGAAAAACAAAATACCGAGCATAGATAATAATTTATCCGATTAGGTATATTTTTTGTAATTTTGTTGAGTATTAAACAAAGAATAAAATTATGGCAGTAGAGATTACAGATCAGTCCTTTCAAGAAGTAGTATTAGCTTCGGATAAGCCTGTATTAGTAGATTTTTGGGCAGCATGGTGTGGTCCATGTAGAATGCTAGGTCCAATCGTAGAAGAATTAGCAAACGATTTTGATGGAAAAGCTGTTGTTGGGAAAGTGGATGTTGATAATAATCAAAATATATCAATGGAATATGGCATCAGAAATATTCCAACACTATTAATTTTCAAGAACGGAGAAGTGGTTGATAAGTTAGTTGGTGTTAGCCCGAAAGAGCTAATTGCTGAGAAACTTTCAGCTCACATGTAAAAAAAATAATACTGAAAATGAACGCTTTCCTAATAGGAGAGCGTTTTTTTTGTAAAAAATTTGTAGGATTAAAATATTGTCGTATTTTTGCAACCACAATAATCAAGGCAATTATGCTGAGGTTGGTTGAGATCCGGTAGTTCAGCTGGTTAGAATGCCGCCCTGTCACGGCGGAGGTCGCGGGTTCGAGTCCCGTCCGGATCGCAA
>NZ_JBYFBZ010000005.1:190258-230908 GCF_057652215.1 Soonwooa sp. T0.1_25
CCGGTAGTTCAGCTGGTTAGAATGCCGCCCTGTCACGGCGGAGGTCGCGGGTTCGAGTCCCGTCCGGATCGCAAAAAAGCTTTCAGATTTCTGAAAGCTTTTTTCGTTTTATATTAAAAATAGTTCTCTTACTATTTTTTTTTAGATTTGGGAATATTTAGCTTAAACGAAACTTTTTCTTCTACTCGTTTGTCTTTATCTTTTTTGTATCGAACTATAATATAAGCAGGTTTCTTCATATATTGTAAAGGTGAATTTTCACTCTCATAGTCGTAATTCTCTATTCTTACGATTGATAATGCGTGTTTTTTGTCTTCTTTGGTAAATGCATAGATCGCAGAAACATCATCTTGACTTGGTTCGTTTTTAAGAATGGTTAATGTCACGTCATCTGGAGCAATACTCAGGCCTTTTGGTAATCGATTAATTGGATATTCTTTATCATAATAATTTGTGATTCCGAAATCTATGTCTCCTATAATTTTGGTCGGTTTCATAGTTTTTGGAGAAAATCGGACTGCTCGTAAGTTTTCGGAACTATTAGAGCTTCCGATATCAAAATAATCGTTTTCAGTAAATATATCATCAATTGCAACAGTTTCTTTTTTATCCCCAATTAATTTAACATGTTCAAAGCCCATATTCGTATTTTTATTATTGTAACCATATGGGACAGATATGTATAAAATAAAATCTTCAGCTTCATTTAATTTTATGGGAACTGTAAGGTAATTAGTTTTTAAAGCTTTTTGAATAGATTCTCTTTCAATATTTGCTAAAGGAAGGAATTCAGTTTCATCCGTTATTGCTTTAGTAGGTTTGGCTTGTAGCTTCACATTACCCAAATCGATTTCTACCACTTTCCCTTTTTGTAAGCTCCCCATTTTCAGTACACTTCAAAAGTAGAATTTTTTCTTGATTTTTTACTGCTGTTGTTGTCGGATTTAGAAAAGTGGGCAGGAAAAGTGCTGGCCTTAGCCTGGGCTTGCTGTCCATATTTCCACATCACCGGCGATAAACCACCCAATGAGTCATGGAGGCGTTCGTGTTTGTAATCTCTTACACATTCCTGAGTAACACTTCTTACTTCATCTAAACTTTCAAAAATATATGCATCCAGGATCTGATTCCTGTAGGTTTTGTTAAAGCGTTCAATGTAGGCATTCTGTGTAGGTTTCCCCGGTTGGATATAATCAAAGTTGATCTCATTTACCCTGCTCCAAACTTCAGCAATATTTGCTATAAATTCCGATCCATTTTATATGCGGATTTTCTCAGGCTTGCCGTAGCGGTTCACCAGATGGTTCAGTATCCAGATTACCCGCGAACTTTTCAAACTGTAATCTGCCTCAATGTGAAGAATTTCCCTGTTGTAATCATTAATCCCATTAAAACTGCGGAACTTTCTGCCACTGGTAAGTACGTCACTCATAAAATCTATACTCCACGTGTGAGTAAATGTTTCCGGAACCTCCACGGGCGATTTTACTCTGGCAGGGAGCCGTTTCTTTACCTTGCGCCGCAAAGGAAGTTTCATTTCCTTATAAATCCTGTGTAGCCACTTATGATTGATTTTTTTGCCACGGTTGCGCAGCCGGTAATAGTACTTCCAGAAACCTTCTCTCGGATGGCTCTGTGTAAGTTGTTCAAGCTCCATCATCACCGTAGAATCATCTTTCAGTGAGCGGTAATGAAAACTGCTTCTGCTTAATTTACGTACACGTAAAGCCTTGCCTGAATCCTTCGGACGGAGCTCATGGATCTCCATGACAATCTCCCGTTTCCGACAAGGCTTTAGAGCTTTTTTTATTCAGAAATAATTAATGCTTTCTAAATGACTTCATGATTTAGCTTCGCTAAGTTCGATAATGTATTTTGTAACGTCAAGTTCCATGCGAGGTTTGCGTACATCCGCTTGAGCCGGGCATTTTCTTCTTCCAGCTCTTTCACCCGTTTGAGTTCACTAGCTTCTTGTGCTCTTTTTCATTGTCTTAATTACGATTTAAAGTTAATTATTTTATACTTTTAAACCGTACTGTTTTCGGGGGAGCTTACAGACGCACTTCATAATGCGTTAGATTTTGTACGAGTTAATCCTACCAAAAAAGTAATCGTTATCGCTGCTGATTATGCTAAATATGAGTTGGCATCTGGCGAGTATACGCAAGGTGCCGGCGCAATTGCATTATTAATTTCTTCTAAACCAAATCTTCTTAAGATTGAAAATGTATGGGGTGTTGCTACGGATAGTGTTTTTGATTTTTTTAAACCTAGAAGGTCTTTTGATAAATCTGATTTGAAGAATGCTCCAGACTCTTATCCAAACAAGATTGAAGTCTTCTCTGACGAGCCAGTTTTCGATGTACAATATTCTAATGAGTGTTTCAAAGCGCGAATTAGAGAGGCTTATGAACATTTTAAACTAGAAAAAAATAGTCACGAAGATCTTACAAAAGATTGGCGTTATTTGATATTTCATTTGCCATACGCATTTCATGGAAAGCGTGTTTTTACCGAATTATTTGCAATATAAAACGGATTGGCTTATATGTACACCGCTTCGGTTTTTATGGCTTTGATGTCAGCACTTCAAGTTTCATTTAATGAAAAAGAAGAATTAGCGGGTTCTAAAATTGGATTTTTTGCTTACGGAAGTAGTTCGAAATCTAAAGTATTTGAAGCAACTATTGGACAAGTTTGGAAGTCTGTCGTGGCAAAGTGGAAACTTTTCGAAACTCTAGAGCAGCGCAAAGCCATCGACTTCAAAACTTATGAAAAACTACATCGCAAGCAGCTTGAAGATTCTATTAGCCCAAGAATTGGTTATTTTGCTTTAAAACATATTGAACAAGAAAATCCAGTTTTGAAAGGTGCTAGGCTTTATAAAATGATGTAGGAAGTTTTTTATAATTTTTTTGAAAGAATTTGTTACAGAAATTGACCTATAAAAAGCCTCATTAACGAGGATTTTGTTATTGAATTATCGCAATCTTATTGTATTATCAAACTATCATTTTGGAATGACTTAGGCGTTGTCCCTTCATGTTGTTTAAAAACCCTTGTGAAATAATTGGTGTCTGTGAAACCCGTTCGGTAGGCGACTTCTTTGATGCTTTCTCGTTTTTTTAATAAATCTTTAGCAAGGTTAATACGTTCTTTTAAAATAAAATCGTTGGGCGAAATGCCAAGTTCTTCTTTAAACATTTTGAAAAAATTAGACTTACTGACATAAGCCATTTTCGCCATTTGATCGATATTCAGTTTTTGATGGAGATTTTTTTTAATAAAATCTATAATGTAACCGAGTCGCGATTGGTTTTTAGAAAGTTGCAATTGTATCATGGTGCTCGCTTGGGTTTGCATTAATCTTATCAATAACTCTTTAAGCGCAAAATCTGCCATCAGATCTTTGTGCGTGTTATTATCCATCGCAATCCGCATAATATTGTTGGTTGCCGAGGTCAACGATTCTGTATTGAAAAGATAATATTCTGGATTTTGAAGTTGCCAACAGCTTGTGTCGTCAACTTTTGTTTCATGGAGATTAAGATAATTGAGTGTATTCTCAATAAAGTCCGAATTTAGACTTAATGACAAACATTGCGAAGGCGCTTCGTCAGCTTCTGGAAAGTCGATGACCATCGTTTCGCCAGGTGCTACCAATACGCTTTCGCCAGGTAGATAGTCGAAGTAATCCGTTTTACCATCTAGTTTTAATTTTTTTTTGCCGCGTAACATTGCTGTAAAAGCCACATCGTTAAAATGTAATTTAACATCAAAAGCACTGCGATGGGTTTCATAGATATTAAATTCACAGTTTTTTAGTGTGTAAGAGGTTTTATTTTCTACCATGCTACCAAGTTGCTTTTCGTTTAGTAATGCAGGTTGATGTATGTATGATTTTTCTAGCGACATATTAACCTTCTTTTAAAATGGATTTTGTTAAAAATAAGGAATAATCTTTTAATAAACTTCTAATATTTTGTTAAGGAAATTCTAAAGTTTGCAACATAAAGAGGATTTTACTATAAATGTGTAGGATTGTGCTATTAGTTTGGATTTTATAAAATTAATTTCGAATTATCAATAACAAAAAAAACTAAACAAGTTTTAATGTTATTGATTATAAGTTTAATTAAAATAAATTTTAAAACCATATATATTATGAGTACAAATGTTATACAAAGACCTGACTTTAAGTCTAAATATGATAATTACATCGGTGGCAAATTCGTTGCACCAGTTTTAGGAAAATATTTTGATGTCGTTTCACCAGTAGATGGTAAAGTTTTCACACAAGCTGCACATTCGACTAAAGAAGATTTGGAGTTGGCTGTTGATGCAGCTGCTAAAGCTTTCGAAACTTGGAAAAATACGTCTGCTACAGAACGTAGCATTATGCTTAATAAAATCGCAGACCGTATCGAGGAAAATTTACAATACATTGCGTCTGTAGAGACGATGGATAACGGTAAAGCAGTTCGTGAGACTTTGGCGGCAGATATTCCGTTAGCGATTGACCATTTCAGATATTTTGCAAGCGTTATCCGTGCAGAAGAAGGATCACTTAATGAGCTGGATAAAGAAACGGTTTCTTTAATCGTTAACGAACCTTTGGGTGTTGTGGCGCAAATTATCCCTTGGAATTTCCCAATCCTTATGGCGGTTTGGAAGCTAGCGCCAGCTTTGGCTGCAGGTAACTGTGTGGTTCTAAAACCAGCAGAAAGCACACCGATTTCTATCATAGTTCTTATGGAACTTATTGGAGATTTAATTCCAGCGGGAGTTATTAATATCGTTAATGGTTTCGGTGCTGAGTTAGGAAGAGCTTTAGTAACTAATCCAAAAGTGGCAAAAGCGGCTTTCACAGGATCTACAGCAACAGGACGTTTGGTCATGCAATATGCAACCGAAAATATCATCCCAGTAACACTAGAATTAGGAGGAAAATCTCCGAATGTATTCTTTAGTTCGGTGATGGACGAAGATGATGAGTTTTTGGACAAAGCGATTGAAGGAGCGGTTTTATTTGCTTTAAATCAAGGTGAAATTTGTACTTGTCCTTCAAGATTGTTGATTCAAGAAGATATTTACGATGCATTTATCGCAAGAGTTGTAGAAAGAGTTAACGCAATTAAAGTTGGTCATCCGTTAGATCCAACGGTGATGATGGGTGCACAAGCTTCTCAAATCCAGAAAGATAAAATTTTGTCTTACATCAAATTAGGAAAAGAAGAAGGTGCAGAAGTATTAACTGGTGGCGACGCTAACCATTTGGGTGGCGATATCGAGGACGGATACTACATTCAGCCGACTTTGTTCAAAGGACATAACAAAATGAGAATTTTCCAAGAAGAAATTTTTGGACCAGTGTTAGCGGTGACAACTTTCAAAGACGAAGCAGAAGCTATCGCAATTGCAAATGATACGATTTATGGTTTAGGGGCAGGAGTTTGGACAAGAGATGCACATCAATTGTACACGGTTCCAAGAGCAATTCAGGCGGGAAGAGTTTGGGTTAATCAATACCACTCTTATCCAGCTGGCGCGCCGTTTGGAGGTTACAAGCAATCGGGTATCGGTCGCGAAAACCACAAGATGATGCTCGATCATTATCGTCAGACAAAAAATATGTTAATCTCATATAATAAAAATAAGTTAGGTTTCTTCTAGAATAATAAAACACTTTTTAGCGTGCCCGTTGTCTTAGGGTAGCCCCGGACAACGGACAGGCTTTTAGGGTTGAGTTTCGCTTAATCCATAAAATTCACCATGCAAAATTTTAAATTAAAAACTAATAAAATAGAGAGTTATGATTCCTAAAACAATGAAAGCTGCGGTAGTGCAAGGGTATGGACAACCATTAAAAATTATGGAGGTTCCGGTAAGAGAACCAGGACGATATGAGGTATTGGTAAAAGTTATTGCTTGTGGTGTTTGTCATACAGACTTGCATGCCGTAGATGGAGATTGGCCTGCAAAACCAAAAATGCCACTTATTCCAGGACATGAAGGTGTAGGAATTGTGGTGGCTTGCGGACCAGAAGCTCAAGTAAAAGAAGGTGATGCAGTTGGAGTTCCGTGGTTGTATTCCGCTTGTGGAGGTTGTGATTATTGTATCACTGGATGGGAAACTCTTTGTGAAGCTCAACAAAATGGAGGATATAGTGTAGATGGAGGTTTTGCAGAATATGTTATTGCAGATTCTAGATACGTAGGGCATCTTAAGAGTAACGTTAATTTCTTGGAGATTGCACCTATTTTGTGTGCAGGGGTTACAGTGTATAAAGGACTGAAGGAGACGGAAACAAAACCTGGAGAATGGGTTGCTATTTCTGGAGTTGGAGGATTAGGTCACGTTGCTGTTCAGTATGCAAAAGCAATGGGAATGCACGTTGCCGCTATTGATGTTGCCGATGATAAATTAGAATTAGCAAAAAAACTGGGTGCAGACTTGGTTGTTAATGCTAAAGAAACAGATCCTGGAGCTTACTTACATAAAGAGGTTGGCGGTATGCATGGAGCGTTGATCACGGCGGTTTCGCCTATTGCTTTTAAACAAGGAATTGATGTTCTTAGAAGAAAAGGAACAATTGCTCTTAATGGTCTTCCTCCAGGTTCTTTTGAGTTACCGATTTTTGAAACCGTTCTTAAGAGAATCACCGTTAGAGGTTCTATTGTTGGTACAAGAAAAGATATGCAAGAAGCATTGGATTTTGCAAATGAAGGCTTAGTAAAAGCAACAGTTACTTCCGCGAAACTAGAAGATATTAATGAGGTATTTGATAAAATGAAGGCGGGTCAAATTGACGGAAGAATTGTTCTTGATATAGCAGGACAAAACTAATTTTTATTAATTGTATATGTAGTTTTTATAATTTGTGTTTTTAGCCTGACTTTAATAGAGCCAGGTTTTTTTGTTCCCAGAAATAATGTTTAACTTTAAGTAAATTAAAGAAGATGATATCTCGATTAGATGTTACAAATAAAGCTTTGGAAGTCATTAGTACTTTGGAAGCACAACACGGACCGTTGATGTTTTATCAAGCAGGAGGCTGTTGCGAAGGCACTCAACCACAATGTTTTGAGAAAGGCGGATTTTTTCCGCGCATGAATGATGTTCTTCTTGGGCATATCAAACATTACGAGTTTTGGATAGACCGCGATCTCTTCGAATATTGGCAGTATTCGCATTTTACCTTAGATGTGCTCGACGGTTTTGGTCCTGGTGGCTTTTCGCTGGAAACACCTTTGGGAAAGACTTTTAAAGTACATTATCGACTTTTCTCAACCGACGAACTCGCAGATCTAGAACCTGTCAAAAGAAATGAATAACTTTTAGTATATGGCTTGGTTCCGAAATCTTAGCGATACAAAACAATTAGTATTAATATGGACTTTACCAGGATTGGCGATCATTGGTTTAATGCCACTTAGCTATTTGTTTTATTAATGGCGCTATTTTAGAGTTATAGTTTAACTTCTTTTGACCGTTTCTTAGCCGTCGGCTGTTGTGACTATTGGGTGTATTTAAATTTTAGATAATAGGTTATACGTTAGATTTTTTTTAAAATTAATGCTCAATTTTTTGAGGATAAAAAAACCTCCTGATTATGGACAAGAGGTAACCCAAATGTTTTCACAACGGAATAATCCTTATTATGAATTGCTTTCAAGTCTTAAATATAGTAAAAAAAACGAAATACAATAATTTTTTTCTTTTAAATAAAAAAATGCTTAGTTTTATTTTTTAACGAAAAAACTAAACTATGACTAAAAATATACTTGGATTGGATTTGGGAGTTTCATCTATTGGATGGGCTGTTATACAGGAAGATTCCAAAAATTCTGAAAATAATAAAATTATCAAATTAGGAGTACGTGTAAATCCATTGACAGTGGATGAGCAAATTAATTTCGAAAAAGGAAAGCCTATCACAACAAATGCAGGAAGAACTCTTGCAAGAAATGCACGCAGAAATTTGCAAAGATACAAGCAGCGTAGAGAAAATCTCATTGATGTATTGAAAAAGAATTCTATCTTGAAAGAAGGGGATTTACTTACAGAAATAGGAAAAAACTCTACTTTTCAAACTCAGAAGATGCGTGCGAAATCAGCAAATGACAAAATAGAGCTTTCCGAGTTTGCTCGAGTTTTGCTCTTGCTCAACAAAAAACGTGGTTATAGAAGCAGTAGAAAAGCGAAAAATGAAGATGAAGGACAAATTATTGATGGAATGTCTGTTGCTAAAAAACTCTATGACGAAAAGTTAACACCCGGTGAATATTCTTTTCAACTATTGCAAGAAGGTAAAAAGCAATTACCCGATTTTTATCGTTCAGATTTACAAGCAGAGTTTGACAGTATTTGGAAGTTTCAACAACAGTTTTATTCAGAAATTTTAACCACTGAACTTTATAAAGAACTACAAGGAAAGAATAAAAATGCAACTTGGAAAATTTTAGAGATTCCCTTTTCATTGGTTGGAGTAAAGCAAATTGGTACACAACAAGAGAAGAAAATTGAGAAATACCAATGGAGAGCAAAAGCAGTTAAAAACCAATTGGATGGAGAAGAGCTTGCTGTTGTTTTTCAAGAAATCAATAGTAATCTCAATAATTCAAGCGGTTATCTTGGCGCAATCAGTGATAGAAGCAAAGAGTTATATTTTAATAATCAGACTGTTGGGGAATATTTATACAATCAATTAAAAGCAAATCCCCACACCAAGCTTAAAAATCAGGTATTTTACCGACAAGATTATTTGGATGAGTTTGAGAAAGTTTGGGAAACTCAAGCTAAGTTTCATCCAATATTAACGAAAGATTTAAAGGAAGAAATTCGTGATATTATTATTTTTTATCAAAGAAAATTAAAATCACAGAAAGGATTAATTACCATTTGCGAATTCGAAAATCGAGAAAGAGAAGTTACCGAAAATGGAAAAATCAAAAAGAAAACTGTAGGTTCTAAGGTTGCGCCACGCTCTTCGCCATTATTTCAAGAATTCAAAATTTGGCAAGTTCTCAATAATATCAGCTTCCAAAATATTGAAACCAAGGAAGAACTTCCATTGGATTTAGAAATGAAAGAAGCACTTTTCAACGAAGTCAATATCAAAGGAAATCTTTCTCCAAAAGAGATTTTAGATTTAATTGGATATTCTGGAAAAGAATGGAAATCAAAATTCAAAAATATTGAAGGGAACAAAACCAACGAAAGTTTGTATGATGTCTATTTAAAGATTTTAGCTAATGAAGGTATTGACTTTCCAAAAGAGTTTAAATTAAGCGCAGAAGATGATATCTAAGTTTCCAAAATTTCTTCCTCTGCTTTTGCGATTAAAGAGTTTGTAAATAAAGGGTTTGAAGAACTTGGAATTAAAACTACAATATTAGATTTTGACGCTCAACTCGATGGAAAAAATTTCGAAAAACAAGATTCTTACCAACTTTGGCATTTATTGTATTCTTATGAAGGCGACGATTCTCCATCTGGAAACGAGACTTTGTATAGACTTTTACATGAAAAATACGGTTTCAAAAAAGAGCATTCACAATTGTTGGCAGAAATTGGTTTTGTTCCAGATTATGTAAGTTTGAGTTCCAAAGCCATGCGAAAAATTTATCCTTACATTAAAGAGCATAAATACAGTGATGCTTGTGCTTATGCAGGATACAATCATTCTAAAAATTCTTTAACTAAAGAAGATTTAGCAAATAGAGTTTTGAAAGAGCAGTTGGATATTCTTCCTAAAAATTCACTTCGGAATCCTGTGGTAGAAAAGATTCTCAATCAAATGATAAACCTTGTAAATGAAGTGAGTAAAGAATACGGAAAACCTGACGAAATCCGAATAGAATTGGCTCGCGAACTGAAAAAGAATGCTGCGGAACGTGCAGATATGACTTCCGAAATTAATAAAGCAACGCTTCTTCATCAAAAATATGCATCGGTTTTACAAAATAAATTTGGAATAAAATCACCATCCAGAAATGATATTATCCGTTACAAATTGTATTTGGAATTAGAGAAGAACCTTTTCAAAGATTTATATACGGATACACAGATTAAAAAAGAAGAATTATTCACTGATAAGTACGATATAGACCATATTATACCACAATCTCGTTTTTTTGATGATAGTTTTTCTAATAAAGTTGTTGTTCCGCGAGGTGCCAATTTGAAAAAAGGAAATTCAACAGCTTACGATTATTTGGAAAATGAAGGAAAAAATCAATTAGAAAAATTTCTGAATGTCATTAATGAACTTTATGATAAAAAAGAAATTTCTAAAGCCAAATTTGAAAAATTACAGAAAAAAGCGGCTGATATTGGAGAGGGTTTTATTGAAAGAGATTTGCGAGATACACAATATATTGCAAAAAAAGCTAAAGAAATTCTTTTTGGAATTACCAATTCTGTAGTTTCAACTTCAGGTAGAATAACCGATAAATTGCGAGAAGAATGGAACCTTGTAAATACTATGAAAGAATTAAACCTAGATAAATACAAAAAATTAGGTTTAACAGAAATCATCAAAAATTCAAAAGGAGAGGAGAAGGAACGAATTGTTAATTGGACAAAAAGAAACGACCATCGTCATCACGCAATGGATGCACTTACGGTTGCTTTTACAACACACAATCATATTCAGTATTTGAATTATTTGAATGCTAGGAATGATGAAAAACATAAAGAACACAAAAATATTTTTGGCATTGAAAATTCGATAACAAAAGTTATAGAAAAAAGCAACGGTAAAAAAGAACGAATTTTTGTTGAACCTCTGAAAAACTTCAGAAAAGAAGCCAAAAAACATCTTGAAGAAGTGTTGATTTCTCACAAAGCAAAGAATAAGGTTGTCACTAAGAACATCAATAAAATAAAGAAAAAAGGAGGTGTTATCGCAAAAACAGAATTGACGCCGAGAGGACAGTTGCATAAAGAAACCATCTATGGAAGCGCAAAATTTCTGAAAACAAAAGAAGAAAAAATCTCCGCAAAGTTTGATGTTGAAACCATCAATAAGGTACAAAATGAAAAATATAGGACTGCGTTGTTAGAGCGATTACAGGAAAATGATGGAGATTCTAAAAAAGCATTTTCAGGGAAAAATGTGATTACAAAAACGCCAGTTTATCTTAACTCTGAAAAGACCGAGCAAATTCCAGAAAGCGTAGCATTGGCTTGGTACGAAGTAGGGTATACAATTAGAAAAGAAATCGTTGGTTCTAATCCTACTTCTAAACAAATTATTCCTGAAGGAAAAATGTTAGAAAAAATAGTGGATAAAGGAATTAGAGAGAAACTTACACAACGATTGAAGGAGTTTAATGGAAATGCTAAAGAAGCTTTTTCTGATTTAGAAAAGAATCCAATTTGGCTTAATAAATCAAAAGGAATTGCTATTAAAACAGTTACGATAACTGGAATAAGCAATGCTGAAGCGCTACATTACAAAAAAGACCATTTAGGAAAAGAGATTTTGGATGAAAACGGAAAAAGAATTGCCGTCGATTTTGTGAGTACCGGTAATAATCATCATGTAGCGATATATGAAGATGAAAACGGAAGCCTCCAAGAAAAAGTAGTAAGTTTTTATGAAGCTGTTGAACGAGTAAATCAAAATTTATCCGTTATCGATAAAGAGTATAATCAAGGTTTGGGTTGGAAGTTCCTTTTTTCAATGAAACAAAATGAAATGTTTTTGTTTCCATCAGAAGATTTTAATCCAAAGGAAATAGATTTATTTGATGAAAAGAACTTGATTTTGATTTCTAAAAATATGTTTAGGGTGCAGAAGATTGCAACAAAAGATTACTCATTTAGACATCATTTAGAAACTACGGTTGAAGATAACTCTAAAACTAAAGGGATAACATGGAGAAGAGAAGGAATTAATGGAATTAAAAATATCCTCAAAGTAAGATTAAACCATTTAGGGAAAATAGTTCACATCGGCGAATACTAAAAACTAATAACTATGATCACCCGCTCCATTTACATTGGCAATCCCGCCTATCTCAAGCTAAAAGACGAGCAAATGCACATTCTTTGTCCCGAAACCAAAGAAACCAAAGGTAAAGTCCCCGTTGAGGATTTGGGATTGTTGATGTTGGATCATTTTCAGATAACCATTTCGCATCAATTGGTTCAGAAAATGATGGGGAATAATGTTGTGGTCATCAGTTGCGATGCACATCATTTACCGCATGGGATGATGTTGCCTTTGCATGGACACACCGAACATTCGGACCGAATAAAAGACCAACTCGAAGCCAGCGAACCGCTCAAAAAGCAATTGTGGAAGCAAACTGTAGAATGCAAAATCGAAAATCAAAAAGAAGTTCTGCATCGCTTGGGCAACTATTTCGAACCCATGCTAGATTATCAGCAACAAGTAAAAAGTGGCGATATCACCAATATGGAAGGCATTGCGGCGCAGCACTATTGGAAATACCTTATCAGTCACGATTTTTTGAGACAACGTTTCGGAGATTCTCCCAATCAGTTTTTCAATTTTGGTTATTCTGTGTTGCGTTCCATGGTCGCCAGATCCATTGTGGAAACGGGTTTACTACCAGTTTTAGGGATTTTCCACAAGAATAAATACAATCCATATTGCCTTGCTGACGACCTCATGGAGCCTTATCGACCGTTTGTGGATTTGCTCGTCATGCAATGGCTCACTTTGCATCCCGATACAGAGGATTTAAACAAAGAATTCAAGGCACATATCCTCAAAATTGCCACAATGGATGTGAGAATTGAGGACAAAATCCGTCCGCTAATGGTAGCGGTCAAAACCAGTGCAAGCTCTTTGTATAAATGCTACACGGGCGAAAAAAGATTGATAGCATATCCCAGAATACCATGAAAACAAAACTAATTTGGGCGTGCCCCTTAATTTCCTTCGCTTCCAAACCTAATGGGTTTTCTTTCCAGCCGCCATCAAGGGGCGGTCTTTGTGCAGTCGCTTTTCTTATGGGGCTTCGGCTTCGCTCAGCCGCTACAAGAAAGAGCTCCAACAATGCACTACGCCCTCACGCGAAAGTTTACCGCTCCCAATCCACATTCGCGTATGAAACAAGACCGTTTTAATGCCTATAGAATTATGTGGGTTTTAGTATTGTATGATTTGCCAACCGAGACCAAAGCCAATATGCGAGCGGCCAACCAATTCCGAAAAGGATTAATAGACGATGGATTCACCTTGTTTCAATTTTCAATGTACGTTAGGCATTGCCCCAGTCGCGAAAACGCCGAAGTACATATCAAACGCGTAAAACTCATGCTTCCAAAAGCAGGAAAAGTTGCCATTATGTGTATCACAGACAAGCAATTTGGCGATATCGAAATCTTTTTTGCCAGAAACAAAGAAGAACCACCACCGACCTTTCAACAACTCGAATTATTTTAATTTTTCCAATCCTAAAAACCACAAAAATCCCCTGTAAAATAGGGGATTTTTAATTTGAGGTTGTGTTGTATCCCAAAGATACTAAAGTTTGAAAGCAATTCACAACTGAGCGCACCTACTTTGCGTTTAACTTACCGTTGTGTTGTATCCCAAAGATACTAAAGTTTGAAAGCAATTCACAACGGGGAACGATATTAACAATGAACTTGAAGAGTTGTGTTGTATCCCAAAGATACTAAAGTTTGAAAGCAATTCACAACACTGCGTCTTTTATATAAATTGCTTTAGTTGTTGTGTTGTATCCCAAAGATACTAAAGTTTGAAAGCAATTCACAACAGCATATCGTCAAATCCTAAATTAAGCATAGTTGTGTTGTATCCCAAAGATACTAAAGTTTGAAAGCAATTCACAACGGGGAACGATATTAACAATGAACTTGAAGAGTTGTGTTGTATCCCAAAGATACTAAAGTTTGAAAGCAATTCACAACACTGCGTCTTTTATATAAATTGCTTTAGTTGTTGTGTTGTATCCCAAAGATACTAAAGTTTGAAAGCAATTCACAACAGCATATCGTCAAATCCTAAATTAAGCATAGTTGTGTTGTATCCCAAAGATACTAAAGTTTGAAAGCAATTCACAACCGTATTTTTTAGAAGTGTTAATCATATTTTGTTGTGTTGTATCCCAAAGATACTAAAGTTTGAAAGCAATTCACAACTTTTAACATTTCCTATATTCTTTTACGATGGTTGTGTTGTATCCCAAAGATACTAAAGTTTGAAAGCAATTCACAACTGAAACAGCAACTCAAACAGTAAGACACACGTTGTGTTGTATCCCAAAGATACTAAAGTTTGAAAGCAATTCACAACAGGAATTAAACGAGCTACAAGAATTATTAAGTTGTGTTGTATCCCAAAGATACTAAAGTTTGAAAGCAATTCACAACAGGTGGCGACGGAGAAATACTTTTTTTATGGTTGTGTTGTATCCCAAAGATACTAAAGTTTGAAAGCAATTCACAACCATAGCTACGTCAATATCCATGTATTGCATGTTGTGTTGTATCCCAAAGATACTAAAGTTTGAAAGCAATTCACAACCAAAGAATATAAACAAACAAATGTAATTTCGTTGTGTTGTATCCCAAAGATACTAAAGTTTGAAAGCAATTCACAACAATATAATCAATAGTCTCATAACCGTTAAGGTTGTGTTGTATCCCAAAGATACTAAAGTTTGAAAGCAATTCACAACAAACCAACTTCAAAACTCTTAATTATGAAAGTTGTGTTGTATCCCAAAGATACTAAAGTTTGAAAGCAATTCACAACTATGCGGTAAACATTTCAACGTCTTTTCGCGTTGTGTTGTATCCCAAAGATACTAAAGTTTGAAAGCAATTCACAACAATGGGCTAATGCTTCCATTAAGAAGGTTGGTTGTGTTGTATCCCAAAGATACTAAAGTTTGAAAGCAATTCACAACTAAAAGAGATAACGAAAAGTTAAATACAGGGTTGTGTTGTATCCCAAAGATACTAAAGTTTGAAAGCAATTCACAACAGCACAAGAAGCATTTAAGAAATCTGCATTGTTGTGTTGTATCCCAAAGATACTAAAGTTTGAAAGCAATTCACAACATAACCTTGTTTTGGACTTCTTGTGCCATCGTTGTGTTGTATCCCAAAGATACTAAAGTTTGAAAGCAATTCACAACAGCATATTGGAATTAAAAACGACAAGAAAGGTTGTGTTGTATCCCAAAGATACTAAAGTTTGAAAGCAATTCACAACTCTTTTTCATAGCACATGAGGACCGCGGCGGTTGTGTTGTATCCCAAAGATACTAAAGTTTGAAAGCAATTCACAACAGACCAGATTATAAGATGGGAAACTGGGCGGTTGTGTTGTATCCCAAAGATACTAAAGTTTGAAAGCAATTCACAACAGGACGCAGCGCTGCGCTGCAATGCCCTGAGTTGTGTTGTATCCCAAAGATACTAAAGTTTGAAAGCAATTCACAACGCTAAAAGTGGCAGGCTTTGAAGCTGGCGCGTTGTGTTGTATCCCAAAGATACTAAAGTTTGAAAGCAATTCACAACAGCTGAAGCGCAGCATTATTATTATACTGGGTTGTGTTGTATCCCAAAGATACTAAAGTTTGAAAGCAATTCACAACGATAATAAACTATAACCATTACCTAACCCAGTTGTGTTGTATCCCAAAGATACTAAAGTTTGAAAGCAATTCACAACAATCTGCATCACAGTCTGTTTTGGATCATAGTTGTGTTGTATCCCAAAGATACTAAAGTTTGAAAGCAATTCACAACCGCCACTTTCCGCAATGTCATGCGCTGTGGGTTGTGTTGTATCCCAAAGATACTAAAGTTTGAAAGCAATTCACAACATTGGCACTTGGTTATTTTCTTATCGCTTGGTTGTGTTGTATCCCAAAGATACTAAAGTTTGAAAGCAATTCACAACATCAACAAAAACTGGAATAAACTCCATCTTGTTGTGTTGTATCCCAAAGATACTAAAGTTTGAAAGCAATTCACAACCAAAGAATCCGATAATTAGAAGTGCTATTTGTTGTGTTGTATCCCAAAGATACTAAAGTTTGAAAGCAATTCACAACTTATAAAATTAGCAAAGATACATTTGACCAGTTGTGTTGTATCCCAAAGATACTAAAGTTTGAAAGCAATTCACAACATACGAAAAGGAAAGGGGCGAAAAGGATAAGTTGTGTTGTATCCCAAAGATACTAAAGTTTGAAAGCAATTCACAACGGCGCAATCAGCCTGGCTGGCAGCGGTGACGTTGTGTTGTATCCCAAAGATACTAAAGTTTGAAAGCAATTCACAACAGAAATCATCAGCACCAGTTTTGCTGAAGGGTTGTGTTGTATCCCAAAGATACTAAAGTTTGAAAGCAATTCACAACCGGAATCCTAATCTAAAATCAATGCGAATCGTTGTGTTGTATCCCAAAGATACTAAAGTTTGAAAGCAATTCACAACAACAAACTTCTGTTGGCGTTGGTGTTCACTGTTGTGTTGTATCCCAAAGATACTAAAGTTTGAAAGCAATTCACAACAATTACCTTTACTTCTTCTTTTTGTCGTTCGTTGTGTTGTATCCCAAAGATACTAAAGTTTGAAAGCAATTCACAACGGTAGATAGGAGAAAATATCCTCAAGCATTGTTGTGTTGTATCCCAAAGATACTAAAGTTTGAAAGCAATTCACAACCACTTTTTCATCAGTAAATTCAATCACTTCGTTGTGTTGTATCCCAAAGATACTAAAGTTTGAAAGCAATTCACAACGAAAGCTAGTTGTAAGTTTGGATTTGCAATGTTGTGTTGTATCCCAAAGATACTAAAGTTTGAAAGCAATTCACAACACCGAAAGATAAAGCTCATCTTTAGGGTGGGTTGTGTTGTATCCCAAAGATACTAAAGTTTGAAAGCAATTCACAACATACAAATTATCTACATCTACGCCGTTGTAGTTGTGTTGTATCCCAAAGATACTAAAGTTTGAAAGCAATTCACAACTAGATATTATGCGTCCCAAAAATGCTTTTTGTTGTGTTGTATCCCAAAGATACTAAAGTTTGAAAGCAATTCACAACTGAGTCGAATGGATTAATGCAGCATTGTTAGTTGTGTTGTATCCCAAAGATACTAAAGTTTGAAAGCAATTCACAACAGGTATTTCCCCCGTTTATTACTCTCCAAAGTTGTGTTGTATCCCAAAGATACTAAAGTTTGAAAGCAATTCACAACGTAACTGCCGAAAATATATTGGATGTTAGTGTTGTGTTGTATCCCAAAGATACTAAAGTTTGAAAGCAATTCACAACGATTGATGCATTCGCTGGCGCTACGGTTGGGTTGTGTTGTATCCCAAAGATACTAAAGTTTGAAAGCAATTCACAACTGGTTTTAGTATTGACCCTACTACATTAATGTTGTGTTGTATCCCAAAGATAGTAAAGTTTGAAAGCAATTCACAACTCTGTTCTGCGTGGCTTTTCTAAGAATTAAGTTGTGTTGTATCTTAAAAAAAATATCGTGTACAGATTTTGGTGTTTTCATTTTTTAAAATAAAAATTATGAAAAGTACTGGCAATCAACTAAATTTGTTGTAGGAAAATGAATAATGAATAGACAAAAAGTAAAACGACATTTCTATATTAGATTAATAATCGCAAGTGCGTTTGTTGGTGGATTAGCGTCAATACTGGCTTTGTTATTAAA
Source organism: Soonwooa sp. T0.1_25 (assembly GCF_057652215.1). Lineage (NCBI taxonomy): Bacteria > Pseudomonadati > Bacteroidota > Flavobacteriia > Flavobacteriales > Weeksellaceae > Soonwooa > Soonwooa sp. T0.1_25. The sequence goes on from NZ_JBYFBZ010000005.1 coordinate 207,959, forward strand.
AACGATTACCATATTTTGTCAAGACTTTTTATACGAAAAAGCGCTTGAAAAGAATTTTCTGTTTGTCATTTTTCCAACGATTGGGATAACGGGTATTTACTTTTTAAGAAAGTACTTTTTTAAAAATAGAAAAAATAAAGGTATCACCGAAATCTACAAAACTGTCGATCAAAGAAAAGATCATTTACCTTTGTTTAAAATTCCATCGCATTTTATTAATGGTTTTTTGACTGTAATTTTTGGTGGTTCCACGGGTATCGAAGTTTCTACTGTGGTGGCGAGCGCAACAATCGGGAACGATATTTATCAAAATCGATTTTCACCAAATCTTTATAAAGTGGAATTGGTTTGTGCAGGCGTTGTGGCGGGCGTTTCAATTCTTTTTGGAAGTCCTATTGTCGGTTGGTTATTTGCGGTTGAAGTCATTGCAAAAAAGCTTAACAAAAGTATTTTTGTGAGTTGCACGATGTCGGCGATGGTGGCGTGGGGATTTTTATTAGTAATGAAGCCAGATATTTTTCTTGACTATCGAATTACAGATTGGAAATGGTCGTCCTTTCCATTTTTTATTGTATTAAGTTTGTTAGGTGGTACTTTGTCGGTCTACTTCACCTTGTTGGTGACACGACTAAAAAACTTTTTTTCGGGTATTAATAACAATTTTTTCCGTGTTAACCTTGGTGCAATTACTGTAGGCTTGATGATATTGGAGTTTCCGTTTTTGTATGGCGATAGTTACCACGCCTTAGCACCATTGTTGCAGCATCCTACACGATATTCGATGTTGTTTTTATTGTCATTGGTGGTTCTAAAACCTTTAGCATCCGCACTAACTTTGGGAGCAGGAGGAGATGGTGGTGTTTTCGCTCCAAGTATTGTGGTAGGTGGCTTTTTGGGCTTTTTGTTTGCTTATGTTTGCAATAATTATTTAGGAACTTCTTTAATCTACCATAACTTTATGTTGGTTGGCGCTGTGGCAACTTTATCAGCCTCTATTTACGCTCCATTAACAGCTTTTTTTTTGGTTTGTAATTTAGCACCGAATGCCTATGTTCTTTTTTTTCCACTTTTAATGGCGAGTTTTATTTCAAGGTATTTTGCTGGGAAGCTACTTCCGTATAATGTGTATACTTATCAAATGAAATAATTTTTTGAAAAAATCAATATACTAGCCTAGAAAGTTTGCATACAGTTTTTGTTTTAAATAAGATTAATACCCGTTGTGCATTTTGAGGTGTTTTCGTCACTTCGAGTAGATTTTTTTAAAAAAATCGTATCGAGAAGTTTGTAATTTTGAAGATAAATCTATTCTCGATACATTTTTTCTCCACTCTGTTACGAAAAAACACTCGAATTGACGAATCAAATATTAAAATGTTTCAAAATGCACAACGGGTAAGATTAATATATTTTAAAAACATTATTTTTGAAGAAAAAATATGATAAAGCCGCACGTGAAAAATTTTTGTTTACAGGTGCGGTTAAAACTCTCAATATTTAATTTTAAAAAATCAACAAATTAATAAAAGGCGTAATTGTCCATTTTCTTCTGGAGCACGATGAACACAGGGCAGGACTTGCTGCTTGGGATGGTCAACGGCTAATCGCCAAAGGTATCCATTTTCTAGATTGATGGGTTTTGCATCCGCGTTGGGTTGATAATGAAGATCAAAAAAATTATCTTCCAGAAAGCTTTCAAAATTACCGTCTCGAGGATCGTGCAGCGCTTTTAACTTTTCTCTAACTTCAGGAATTTGGATTTTTTGAGTGACCTCTTCATTAGCAACAATATCGCTAGAGGCTCCAAAATAAGTACACAAAAACGTGTCTGTTGCAATAGGAGAGCGGTCTACATGAAACGAATAAACGTCGGTTGAGATGTAAACAAATTCATCATCTCGCTCATAACATTTCAGAAGGTTGAGCGTCGGCGAAGCGCCGAATTCTTTTAATAATTTAATGTCGTTTAAGATAATTTCTCGAGCAAGAAGACCTTGCTTTGATAGGTTTAAGTTTAATAAATCAGCTTCCGAAACCACTGTTATATTTTCTTTTAATTCCAATAGATCGACAATTTCCTCAAAATCACCATCCATAGGTCTTTGCCAACAAAGTGCATTATTTTTACCAGAAAATTTTGTGTCCACCAACTCTGGAAAAGACGATACAGTTTTTATTTGATTAAGATGATCAAACTTTGATTTCATTATTATTTAACGACTATTTTAAGTTGCAAAATTAAGCTTTTTAGAAATCATATTTCCTTTTTAAAGTTAATTGAAAACAACATCCTTCACGGACAGTTTTATGAAATAATTTTTATATTTAAGCCAAATTAGAAATTAAAAAAATGAATCCACCGCAACAACTTTTAAAAAATCTTTTTTGGAATTTTAATCAAGATAAATTTTCATCTCAACAGGATTTTGAGAACGAATTGGTCAATTATAACGAATTGATTTCAAAAGAAAAAGAGAATATAGATTTGTCGGAAATTATGCTTAATTGTCCTAAAATTGTGGTTCAATATTCTTATTGGGATGAGGAGGAAGATGATGATATCGAGCCTGATTTTCTTGTGGAAGCGAATAATGCGTCTAATTTTACGACAGGCGAGTTGCTTTTCAAAATTCATAACGAAGTTTGTGAAAGTCTTGTTAATGATGATCATATTTTTTTTGAAGGTTTAGAATTATGGAAGGAGGATCATCCCGATTTTTCTGGCGTTCCGTTTTATTTTTTATTGCAAGGAAGTTAGTAAAATAGCAAGTTATACCAATAAAAAATGTATAATATAAAACGAGCAACTCTGCATGACTATCCACGAATTATGGAAATTTGGGAAAGTGCGGTTTTGGCAACACATGATTTTTTGAAAAAGCAAGATTTTGAGTTGTTTAAACAATTAATTCCATCGGAGTTTTTACCACATTTACAAGTTTTTGTTTTGGAGCAAAATAGACAAATCGATGCTTTTTTTAGTGTTTCTGATGATAATTTAGAAATGCTTTTTGTTCATGATAAAGTGCGTGGAAAAGGCCTAGGCAAGCAAGCTGTGACTTATGTTGTCTATATTTTGATAATTTTGAAAGTAGATGTTAACGAGCAAAATCCTCAAGCCATAGGTTTTTATGAGAAAGTGGGATATAAGAAAGTTGGACGTAGTCAACTTGATGGTATGGGAAAACCTTATCCACTCGTACATTTTGAATTTCTAAAAGTTTAATTTACTCTTCAACCAATTCAATATTAGGATGGTCTGCGATGATTTCTAAAATAATTTCAAAGTAAGTTTTTCCTGTTCCTGCATTTAACTCTTTAATTGAATTTTTAATAAGATTTTTATTGTAACTATTAGGGTATTTTAGTTTTTCGTGATAAAAATTTAATGTAAAGTCATGTCCGAAAAGTTCTTTCATTCTAAGGAAATCTTTCCAAATTAACCGAATGGGCTCATTGCCATTTATTTCTCCAAAACCACCATATAATAGGTCATTCAAAGCATCAAGACTTTCTCCTAGTTTCCAGTTTTCGTTTGGCATTAGTTTGTTGTTTAATTCTGTATACAAGCTGGTTTTGTCCACAATTTTTGATCCGTCAATTAGGATTTCCTTTTTCACTTTTTGGGGTTTTATTAAGCTAATTTAATTTTAAAAATATTTAGAAACAAACAATGCAAACCCGAAGATTTGCATTGCGTATTGTTTAGTTAGTTCCTTTACGTTTTGGTTCTTTCACCTCTGGCCAATTTTGTCCATCAGGAAGAACACGTTTTTTACGACTTACCAATTCGGGATCTTCCGAAGCCATGTACGCCATTACAGCTGCTGCGATAACATTGTTTCTAACTTCGTCAAACATAATTTTGTCATAAGTATCTCTGTTGGTGTGCCAAGTGTAACCACCATAACCCCAGCTGTTTGAACTTAAAGAAATACCCGGTATTCCTGCAGCTACAAAAGAAGCATGATCGGATCCACCACCGCCAGGCATTCCAGGGAAGGACGTTTCAATATTTTTTGAAACCTTTTTCGGAAGTGCTGCCATCCATCTTGTCAAGTAATCGTAAGAATCTACAAAACCTTGACCTTGGATGCTTACAACACGACCAGTTCCGTTATCTTGGTTGAAAGCAGCTTGTGTATTTTTGATGATTTCGGGATTGTCATATACGAAACTGCGCGAACCATTAAGACCTTGTTCTTCACTTCCCCAAAGTCCAATAATGATTGTTCTTTTATTGTTTGGATAGTATTTTTTGAGGATACGAGCAGCTTCCATCATTGTAATAGTCCCTGTTCCGTTATCTGTTGCACCTTGTGCGCCGTCCCAAGAATCTAGATGTGCCGAAAGAATCACATACTCATTTGGTTTTTCTTTTCCAGGAATTGTTGCAATGGTGTTAAATGATTTCGCTGTCCCTAGAGATTTAGATTGTGTGTTGATTTTCACTTTTGGGGCTTTCCCATTTTTAGCCAATCTGTAAAGCATGCCATAATCTTCTAAAGCGATGTCGATCATCGGGATGTTTTTGGTTTTAGCTCCAAAAATTCTGTTAGCACCCATAATGCCAGTCCAGTTAGAAATAGCAATACCAGCTGCGCCAGCCTTTTCTAAAGCTTCGGGAAGCGTTGTGTTATCATAACCTGTATTTTTTACTAACGTTTTGAAAGCTTCAGTATCTTCTTCTTTTTGTTTTTTATAAGCTTCGTAATTTTCGGGAAGTGCAAATTCTTTAACCTGATAATCTGGTCGACCTGTACGTTGGTATTGCGACATCAGTACGATTTTTCCTTTAATGCTTTTTAACCAATTGGTGAATTCGGCAGGATTATTAACGTTTGGAAGAACGACTACTTCTGCCTCTATGGCTTTTTTAGTTGCGGGTGACCAAGCCAGTTGCATAGATTCTAGGCTTTTTACACGAGGAGAAGTCATTTCCACTTGCGTGATGCCACGTTGCCAAGATGCCCATTCTCCGAATTGTTGTTTTTTAGCATCGATGCCCCAAGATTTGAATTTGTCGATCGTCCAATCATTAGCTTGTTCCATTTCTGGCGTACCGACCAATCGTGGTCCAATAACGTCAAGTAACTCAAAAGCAAGGTTTTCTAATTGCGAATTGTTGTTGGTTTCGTTAACGATACTTTGGACAATTGGATCAAGTTTTTCCGTTGCATTACTTTGCTGTGCTACTACAACTTGTGAAGAAAGAAGCAGAGCCGCAAGTGTCATTTTCATGTTAAGTTTCATACACTTTTCTTTTATACATTTAAGCTTTCAAGTTAAGGATATAAAGTGAGCTTACAAAGTTTGTAACGATTGCTTTTTATTTTAAATGAATTTGTATTTTTAACGAATATTTTTCTTGGATATGAAAATTTTTCCTGTTTTAAAAACTGATTGATTAATAATGTCGCCCTACACTTTAGACGACGCGCCCATTGTTTTTTTGCAGCGTTCGAGCCATGAAGTGATGCAATATATCTAAAGAGCGCCTTATAGCGATGTTTCACAAGCTGTTGACTTTATTAATATGAACTTTGAACAATTCCAAAATGATCAATCGATAACTTGGGCTTTGCCTTATGAAGACGTTGGCGAATTGTTGGGTTCTATTTGTCTTTGGCAGTTTTCTGAAGATCGAAAAACGGCAGAAGTTGGCTATGATCTTAGACACGAATTGCATGGCAAAGGTTTGATGTCCGAAGCAATGAAAACGGAGATGGATTATGTTTTTAATGTTTTAAAAATAAATCAAATTGAAGCTTTCACAAGTTTTAAAAACAAGCCATCTATGGCTTTGCTATGGGGATTTAATTTTGGATTGCACGAAGCCAGAAAAGACGATAATAACGAGGACAACTTAATTTTTGAATTAAAATCTTAACCAGCTTACTTTAATCTTAAGGATTTTTTTTATTTAAATTTAAAAATAAACGCTATTCTTCGGGAGGTAGATTATACTTTTCGCCAATAAGTCTAGCAGTTACCATTGCTGCAACTGTGTCGCCAGTGGAGTTAAGAACTGTCGCCAGCGGATCTACCAAAGTCCCAATAATCATGACCGCTGGGATGGCTTCTTGTGGTAATTGATAAGCCGAAATCATTAACATTTCGCCAATATAACCGCCATTGGGGATTCCACCTGCAACAACACTTACGAAAACTGTGATGCCGAGCGCAATGATAATATTATTAAACGTAAAAAAGTCCCAACCTAAAAGTAAAAACGCAACATATATTTTCACAATCGAGGAGATAGACGAACCATTTTTATGAATCGTTGTCCCAATCGGGATTACTACGTTCGCCACCGAAGCTGGTATTCCGATTTTTCTTGCTGCTTCTAAATTAACAGGCATCGTTGCAAGACTGCTACAAGTACTTATTGCAATAAAACTTGGGAGAATGTTGTTTTTCCAAAAAAGTTTAACGCCTTGCGGACCGCGACCAATAAAAGCAAAAAGACTAAAAAATACAAAGAAATATACGATGCCAGCACCGTAATAGACAGCCAAAGGTTTAGCGTAAAAGCCAACCAATTGTGGACCTAAAGTCCCAACTTGGTAAGCAATATAAGCGCCAAGTCCGATTGGTGCGGCTTTCATAACCAGAAGTAGAAGGTTTTTCATGATGTCGTTGCCACCTTCAACAAAGCTTTTAAAAGTTTTAACCTTGCTTGGATCACTTTTTCGAATCGATATTCCTAATAAAAATGAAAATATTAAAAGTGCCAACATATTTTGACGTGATAACAACATATAAAACTCGCCAACGGTGAAGAAGCGGACAATTCTGTCGCCCCAAGATTCGGTGTTTGTAATATTTTCAACCGCTTTTGTAGCCGTAGTTCCGGTTGGTCTTTCGGTCGGGAAAAGATAAACTGCAACCAAGCTAAAAACCGCTGCAATTAGCACAAATGTTAAAAAAGTAAACATCATGGCGAATAAGATTTTCCCAAGTTTACTTTCTTGTTCGATGGATGATACGGCAGTCACAATGGCAAAAAACACCAACGGTATAACCGTCACAAATAATAAGTTGAGAAAAATATCGCCAACAGGCTTTAGAAAATGTATCGTCTGCGGAAAGAAAATACCAATACAACTACCGACGCTAATGCCGATTAACAAAAGGATAATGTTAGAATAGCTATTCCAAAAAGTGGATTGAAAAAATGGCATAGTCAAATTTTTTGTAAAAGTAAAGTTAAATATGTTTTTGAAAATTGAGCTATGTTAACTAAATTTATAATCGAAAAAGATTTGTAAGGAACAATTATTGCACGTCAATAGCTATTAAAATCTAAGAAAATTATAGAACAATATGGCCTATATAGATTACTATAAAATACTTGGTGTCGACAAAAATGCTAGCCAAGATGATATTAAAAAAGCTTACCGAAAACTCGCTCGAAAACTCCATCCAGACCTTAATCCTAACGACAAGGAAGCGGAAAAGAAATTCAAAGAATTGAATGAAGCCAACGAAGTCTTATCCAACACGGAAAATCGTGCTAAATACGATAAATATGGAGAAAATTGGAAGCATGGCGAAGAGTACGAGAAAGCTCAACAGCAACAAAGATCATATTCTCAAAATTACGGCGGCGGTGGGGGATTCTCGGGCGCTGATTTTGGGGAAGGTGAAGATTTTTCAGATTTCTTTCAGTCGATGTTTGGCGGTTCTGCTGGCGGATTTGGTCGCAGCAGTCGAGGAAGTTCTTCTGGTAAGTTCAAGGGACAAGATGTCTCGGCAGAACTTAGTTTGACTTTAAAACAAGCTTCTGAAACGCATCAACAAATTTTTGAAATTAATGGCAGAAAAGTAAGAATAACAATTCCTGCTGGGGTTTACGATGGCCAACAAATCAAGCTTAAAGGTCACGGAAATGCCGGAATGAATGGAGGTCCAAATGGTGATTTGTTTATCACCTTTAATATTGCAGAAGATGCTATTTTCAAAAGAAATGGCGACGATCTCGAAACAGAAGTTACTATCGATTTGTATACAGCACTTTTGGGAGGAGAAGTTATGATCCCAACACTTAATAGTCAGGTTAAACTTAAGGTGAAATCTGTGACACAACCCAATACGAGAGTTCGTTTGAAAGGAAAAGGATTTCCTGTTTACAAAAAAGAAGGACGATTCGGCGATTTATTTGTGACTTATAAAGTGGAATTCCCGAAAGAGCTTAATGACAAACAAAAAGAATTGGTAGAACAATTAAAAAACAGCTAAGATGAACGAAAGAATATCCATAGAAGAAATCATTAGAATATATAAAGTTGATTTAAGTTTTGTGAATGCGCTTATCGACTCTGAGTTGTTGCATCCGCAGACCGAGAACAGCGTTCGATACATTATCCATGACGAGTTGTCGGATTTTGAAAAATTTATGAATTGGCATTACGACTTGGAAGTCAACTTGCAAGGCATAGAAATTATCAATGATATGCTGCGAAAAGTTCGACATTTACAAACACAAAACAGAAACCTAATGCAACGTCTCCAAGTGAAACGTTTCGATTGGGAAGAAAGTGACGAGATTCTTTAAATTTTTTAAACTAAAGTCTAAAAATGTTTGATTTAATCATAGTTGGTGGAGGTCCGATTGGTATTGCGTGTGCGATAGAAGCGGAAAAACACCAACTTTCTTATGTTATTTTAGAAAAAGGAACGATTGCAAATAGTCTTTACAATTATCCTTTGTACATGCGGTTTTTCTCCACGGCAGAACGTTTGGAGATTGACGAAATTCCGTTTATAACGACCGCTCCCAAACCGGGTCGTCAAGATGCTTTGGAATATTATCAAGGCATCACGCGCCAACGGCAAGTCAATATTCGCTTGTATGAGGAAGTTTTGATGATTCAGAAAAATAAAAATGAATTTTCGGTGACCACTTCGAAAGCGGGTTATATGGCCAAACAAGTGATTATAGCTACCGGATTTTATGATATTCCGAATTTGATGAATGTTAAAGGCGAAAATCTCCCGAAAGTCCATCATTATTACACCGAGCCTTATCCCTATGCGCAACAAAAAGTTGTCGTGGTCGGCGCGAGCAATTCGTCGGTGGATGCGGCTTTAGAAATTTATAGAAAAGGTGGCGATGTTACAATGATTATCCGCGGTTCCGAAATAGGAAATCGTGTTAAATATTGGGTGAAACCTGACATCGAAAACAGAATTGCCGAAGGTAGTATCAAAGCTTATTTTAATGCTGAAATTACAGAAATCACAACTTCTGATGTTTTGTTTAAAACTAAAAATGAAATCCATCAAATCGAAAATGATTTTGTTTTGGCATTAACAGGCTATCTGCCAGATTTTCAATTTTTAAAAAATACAGGAATTATTTTAGAAGGCGACGCCGAAATTCCACTTCATAATCCCGAAACGATGGAAACCAATGTAAAAGGTCTTTATTTAGCGGGGGTTGTTTGTGGTGGTCGCAATACACATTTGTGGTTTATAGAGAATTCGAGAATTCATGCTAGAAAAATTCTAGAACATATTACAAATCCTTAATACAAAGTAGTTTTTAGAAAATTTGGTCTAGTTTTTGAAAGTTAAAAAAGCGTTAAAAAATACGTTATGAAATTCAGTTTTAATGGAAAATTATGGCTTTTAGTACCAATTTTTGTATTGATCCAATGTAAAAAAGACCAAGTCCCGACAGATAATTATTCGAATAAACACACAGCAACTACAACCGATCCTAACAAACAGGTCGTAAAAGTCGATACTGTTATCGATGGAAAGCCAGTTGAGGTTAAAAAAGAAATTCCTAAAACTGTTATTCCGAACAAAGATTTTCATTATACAGCTTTAGCCATGAAGAAAAACGATTCTTTGGTTAAAGAGTTTAAAAAGAAATATTCGGCGGACGAACTTTATACGATTTTGGCAATTAATAGACTGGATCGTAAAAATATGACGCGTCCCGATACCTTAGTTGTGCCTAGTGTTATTGAAAAAGATTTTCTAAAATATTCGCCTTTTCCAGGAAATGTTCCTGTTTTACAGGATGTTAAAAAGTTCGTGTTTTTCTCATATCCTATCCAAGCTTTTGGTGTTTACGAATACGGAAACCTTGTTAAATGGGGACCAACATCGATGGGGAAAAAAGCCTCTCAAACGGATAGAGGTTTACATTTTGCTAATTGGAAAAAGGAAGTTTCGATTTCAACAGTTAGCGATGAGTGGAAACTAAGATGGAATTTTAATATCAGCAACTTCAAAGGTATTGGTTGGCATCAATACGAAATGCCAGGTTATCCAGCGTCGCACTCTTGTCTTAGGATGTTAGAGGAAGATGCCAAGTGGATGTACAGCTTTGCGGATACATGGATTCTCAACAAAGGAGGTGCGACAGTTCGTGCTAATGGGACGCCAGTCTATGTCTACGGCGATTACAAATGGGGCGGTAGAAAGCCTTGGTATAACTTGATGGACGACCCAAAGGCTAACGATATGTCGGTAGATGATATTACTAAAGTTATCCAGCCAGAACTTGACAAAATTCTTAAAGAACAAGATAATCGCGATAAGGTTGCGGCTCAGGTTTTAATAGAAAAAGCTGAAAAGAAGAGACAAGATTCTCTGAGTATTGGCGGGGTCTAAGGCTTTTTTTGTGTTGGATTTTTCTTAAAAGTTAAAATTGTTTTTTCGAAAATTTGCTTTATTTGTCCCATGTTAAAAGGACTTATATAACCATATTTTAGGATTTCAGCATAAGTTTTTTTGTCCATAGTCATTAATGAAAATGAGATAAAACGATTAACGTCTTGACTTTCGAGACCGAATTCTGCAAAGTATTCGTCGGTTAGTTCATTATGGAGCCATTCAATGCTTTCGACTTTAGTCCATTTATTATTAATACTTCCCATACTAAATCCAGGACCAACTGGTTGTACAAAATCGCCAGGTTTTCTTAGGCTTTCAACATAGAATTCGGATCTAAGTTTCACAGTTTTTCGGATACCGTCATTCACACGTCTATCTTTTAAACTACGTCCAAAAGCTTCGCTGTCTTTGGTTAAATCACCAGTTGGCGTAGCGGTAACCACGACTTCTTCAATTTCTTTTGGTACTGGGATTAGATTAAAATCATAAGATGAATTAAGCTCCTGCACAGAGAAATTTATATTCTCATAACCTTCGCGAACAATTCTTATTTTATCACCAATTTTAGCATTTATACTGTAAAAACCAACTGCAGTCGATGTTGTGCGTCGCTCGTCCGACAGATTAATGATTAAAGCACCAGCAACTGGATAATTATTGAGCTTAATAGTTCCGAAAATGTTTTGTGCTTTGTGAATTATAAAACTTAGTAATAAACAAAAAAGTAGAATTTTTTTCACGCAATATTTTTTGTTAAAATTAAATTTAAAACTAAAACTTAAGTGATATTTAACCGACATTAACACTTTTATATTTTTTTTATAAAATCAAATTTTTGCTACTTTTTTTCTGACGAATTATGTCTTAACTTTACACTCAATTAGCGCAAAAATTTCAAATTAATGTACTTAGTTTTCGATACCGAAACCACTGGTTTACCAAAGAACTTTAATGCCCCTTTATCAGACTCGGACAACTGGCCGCGTATGGTGCAGATTGCTTGGCAGTTGCATGATGAAGAAGGTAATCTTATTGAAAATCAAGACTATATTATAAAGCCAGAAGGTTATGATATTCCGTTTAATGCAACAAGAATTCACGGGATTTCTACCAAAATGGCGCAAGAAGAAGGTCGGGATTTGAAGGAAGTTTTAGAAGAATTCAAAGCGGTTTTAGAAAGGTCGAAAGTGGGTGCTGGACATAATGTGGAGTTCGATTACAATATTGTTGGCGCGGAGTTTTATCGTAAAGAAATCGAGGACAAATTGCAGGCGCTTCCAAAGGCTGATACAATGCATTTGGGAACCGATTTTTGTAAGTTAGGCGGTGGACGAAATGGTCGTTACAAATCACCAAAACTTGGTGAACTGTATGAGAAATTATACGGTACAAGTTTCGATGAAGCGCATAATGCGGCGGCGGACGTTAATGCGACGGCGCAAGTCTTTTTCGAAATGATGAGAATCGGCATTATTCCTGCGGATTTACTTAAAATTTCTGAAGACCAACTTCGACTTTATCAAGAATTACATCCTAATCCAATTGCACCTTTCGACATTGTTATCCGTCGTCAGGTTGCTGGATTTAATAATAAAAACAAGAAAAAAGATTTTGGAAGTCTTGACGAGATCGACCTTGGCAAGTATTTCCATTTTAATAACCACAGTGTTTACTCGATATTGCAAGCGTCGTCAAGTATTAATGATTTGATTAAAAAAGCGGTGGATAACGATTTTCCGGCCGTTGGGATGGTAGATATCGGGAACATGATGGGCGCTTTCAAATTTGTTTCGGCAATGGAAGATGTTAACAGCGCTCGCGAAAAAGCTTATAAATCTTATCTTGAAAAGAAACAAGAGGCGGAAGAAAAAGGTGAGGAATTTAATGAAGCTGAGCCTCCGAAAGAACCGTTGATACCAGTTTTGGGTTGTGAGTTTTTTATCTCTGACCGTTACGAGCAAAAACAATTTACTAAAGATGATCCTGATAAAAGAACACAAGTTGTGCTTCTAGCAAAGGATTTTGAAGGTTATAAAAATTTAGCAAAACTATCGAGTATTGGTTTTATTAAAGGTTTTTATTTTGGTGTTCCTAGAATTAGCCGCGAGTTGATTTCGCAATACAAAGAAGGTGTTATCGCATTAACTTCGGGCATTAATGGTGATATTCCTGATGCGATTCTTAACATCGGTGAGCAGAAAGGGGAGGAGCTTTTCAAATGGTGGAAAGAAGAATTTGGAGATGATTTTTATGTTCAGCTCCAGAACCACGAATTGCCAGAAGAAGAGCATCTTAACGAAGTCCTTTTACAATTAGCAGAAAAATATGAGGTTAAAATTTTAGCTCAAAACGAAACCTATTACACTAACAAAGAAGATGCAAATATTCAAGATATTTTGATGTGTATCAAAGATGGCGAAAAGTTGTCAACGCCTGTTGGTAAGGGTTTTGGAAAAAGAAAAGGTCTTAGTACACAAGAATATTACATCAAAAATAGCGATGATGTTAAGAAGGCATTTATGGCCTATCCTGATGCTTTTGAAGCTTATGAAGAGTTTTTAGCTAAGTTCAAACCTTATCGATTGAAGCGTGATGTTTTGCTTCCGAAGTTTGATATTCCTGAGCAGTTTATCCATGCTGAAGATGATGTAGATGGCGGCAAACGTGGTGAGATGGCGTATTTGACGCATTTAACTTATGAAGGGGCTAAAAAACGTTATGTCGAAACAGGCATTACCGACGAGATTAAAGAACGTCTCGATTTTGAATTGGATGTTATTGCAAATACGGGTTATCCAGGTTACTTTTTGATTGTACAAGATTTCTGTAACGAAGCTCGAAATATGGGCGTTTGGGTTGGTCCTGGTCGTGGTTCAGCAGCAGGTTCAGCAGTAGCTTATTGTATTGGAATCACCAATGTTGACCCGATTAAATATGATTTGCTTTTTGAGCGTTTCCTAAATCCAGAAAGGGTTTCGATGCCCGATATTGATATTGACTTTGATGATGAAGGTCGAGATAAAATTATCAAATGGGTTGTTGAAAAATATGGTAAAACGCAGGTTGCACAGATTATCACGTATTCCATTTTGGGAGGGAAGTCTGCGATTAAAGATGCTGGAAGAGTTTTGGATTTACCAATTCCAGATACCAATAATATTGCAAAATTAATTCCGTCAATACCAGGGATGAACATTGCAAAAGCCCTTTCAAAATATGATAAACTGAAACCAGAAGAACAACTTTTGGTGGACGAGATGAAAATGGTTTTGGATGATCCTAATGATGATCGTTACCAAGTTTTAGCGAGTGCCAAAAAGATGGAAGGTTGCGTTCGTAACACGGGAATTCACGCTTGTGGGGTAATTATTACGCCAGAAGATGTTAGTAACCTTGTGCCAGTGACCATTGCCGCGAAAGACGCTGATATTTTGGTATCTCAGTTTGACAACTCCGTTGCGGAAAGTGCAGGACTTTTGAAGATGGACTTCTTAGGACTTCGAACCTTGACGATTATTAAAGATGCCCTTAAGTTGGTGAAACAACGTTATGATATCGATATCGATCCAGATTTGATTCCGTTGGATGATGCCAAAACTTATCAACTATTTAAGGAAGGTCGAACGATTGGGATTTTCCAATACGAAAGTCCAGGGATGCAAAAATATATGCGCGAGCTGAAACCTACAGTTTTTGCCGATCTTATCGCAATGAACGCCTTGTATCGTCCAGGTCCTATTAAATACATCCCAAACTTTATAAACCGTAAACACGGTATTGAGGAGATTGTTTATGATTTACCCGAAACCGAAGAATACTTAAAGGAAACCTACGGAATTACTGTTTACCAAGAACAGGTAATGTTGCTGTCACAGAAGTTGGCGAATTTTACTAAAGGTGAAGCTGATACTTTGAGAAAGGCGATGGGTAAAAAACAAATCGATGTTCTTAATAAGATGTATCCAAAATTTATCGAAGGTGGACGCAAGAATAATCTTGATGAAGGACGTTTGGAGAAAATATGGAATGACTGGAAAGCCTTTGCTGAGTATGCTTTTAACAAATCGCACTCAACTTGTTATGCCTTTATCGCTTATCAAACGGCTTATCTTAAAGCTAATTATCCCGCTGAATATATGGCGAGTGTAATGAGTAATAACATTAACAATACCGAGCAAATCACGATGTTCATGGAAGATTGTAAGGCGATGGGTGTTGATGTTTTGGGACCAGATGTTAACGAATCGCAATACAAATTTGCGGTAAACGAAAAGGGGCAAATTCGTTTTGGTCTAGGTGCTATTAAAGGAATTGGAGAAGGGCCAAGTGAAGCTATTTGTGCAACGCGACAAGAAGGAAAATTCAAAAATATATATGACTTTTTCGAGCGTGTACCAGCGTCACAAATTAACAAAAGAGTGGCAGAAAGTTTGGTAATTGCAGGTGCTTTTGATGGTGTTGACAATTATCATCGTGGACAATATTTTGATATTGACCAAGCAGGAAAAACAAATCTTGAAAAGTTATTGCGTTATGGACAAAGCTTCCAAGAAAGTCAAAACGAAATGGAAAATTCCTTATTTGCGGATTTTGCAGATGAGGTTAAAATAGAACAACCAAAGCTTCTTCCTTGTGCGGAGTGGCCAAATATGCACACGCTGAATAAGGAAAAAGAAAGTATTGGATTCTATCTGTCGGCGCATCCTTTGGACGAATTCAAATATCAGTTTCAGTTTATCAAAGGTGTGTTGTCGAAAAAAGCAGTGTTGGAAAGTCAAAATGACGATGTTCCGCAAGAGAATCCAGCTTTGTTGGCTGCAGAAGATGACAAAGATGAGGTTGAAGAAATCGATTTTGAAATCGATGTTGAAGATCACGATGGCGAATCCGAATTGGTTGAAGCTTCAACTAAAAATGCCGAACCAAAAGGAAGTTTTAACTTCTTTAATCTGGATGAGTTGGATTATTTTAAAGACAATGTTTTTCCAAAACTAGCAAAGCCAGAACAAGACAAAAAAGATTGGCGCAACCGTGATAAAGATACTGGTAAAGAATATTCAGTTGCTGGATTAATCACCGAATATCGTGTGCAGGAAGGTTTTAGAAGTGGTGAGAAGGTTGCGTTTGTCACGTTGGAAGATTACACCGGATCGTATTCTTTCCGTTTGGGCGACCGCGATTATATGAAGTTAAAAGAGAAGTTAGAAGTTCAACGTTTTGTCATTTTAAAGATAAAATTTGCGCAAGTTAAAGACGGTCGAGTTTTCGTCAATGTTAATGATGTTATCGAATTGAAGGAAGCTTTCGACAAGTTTGCAAAAAGTATGTCTGTGGTTGTGAGTCTCGACAGTCTTCGTCAGACTGATATAGACTTTTTCAAAAATTCGTTTTTGGGACACGATTATGGTGACCAAAAGTTAAGCTTCTGTGTCAAAAATCCCGAAGATAATAGCGTTATAGAATTGGTGTCTATGCAGCATCGCATCAAGATTAACGACGAATTGCTCAGCATTATCCACGATGTCAACAATTACGAAGTTTTCCTAAACTAAAGCATAAATCTCGGTTAAAAATATTTGGGCGTGCCCCTCGTATTTTGCCTTGACTAAAGCCTCATAGGTTCTTAGAAACCTATGAGGCTTTTTCTTTTCTCAAAATCCTCGGGTCGGGCTCTTTGTTGCAATCTTTGAGCTTGTCGCTCGGACGGCTCCGCTACGCTCCGCCGCCTCACTCCAAGCCAAAGGATTTCCACGTCGATCCCTCACGCGAGATTCCGCGCAGAAAGTCAATTACTAATCCAAATTTTAGGATGGGTGTTTTTTATCCAAATTCTGAATAAAAACTTTCGAAATTTTTAAAAGTATAGCTTTTGCCTTGAATTTTTGGTAAAATTTAAAAATTAAGCCATAAAATCAGCAGATTGTTTCACTTTGTATGTCCTGTTTTTGAGATATTTTCACTAATAATGTTTTAATTATATAGATTTAATATTATTGCTTTATTTTTATAAAATTGTTAATATCTTTATTTTAAGTTGTTGTAAGATTGTTTTTTGTGTTGTGTGGAGGTTTTTCAATTAATAAATATTTGGTTTTTGTTATTAAAATGATATTTTAGGGGCGATAACTTAATTTATATTTTATGAAGAAAATTTTACTTTCGAGTTTTCTAGCGCTAGGACTGGGAGCGAACGCGCAAACGTACTTCTCTGCCGATTTTAACAACTCAAATATTACTGACTGGACGCGTTATGATGCTGACGGCGACGGCAAAAATTGGGGTGATACATTTGTGATTAATGATAGTTCTGGTAATCCTGCGACACCTTATGGGTTAATTTCTAGATCTTGGCAAACAAATCCTTTAACACCAGATAACTGGGCTGTTACACCGGCGATTGACTTAACTAATGTAACAGGTACAGTAACCTTAAAGTGGACTGTTAGAGCAGCTGCAGAAAGTTGGGATAAAGAGCATTACTCAGTATATGCTGCGACCGATAAAACGATTGCCGCATTAAGTGCATCACCAGTTACGTTTTCTGAGACCTATGATGATCCTGCCAATCTAGGAACTCAATATACTCGAACATTGGATCTTAGTAGTTTAGCTGGTCAGGTTGTTTATGTTGCGTTTAGACACCATAATTCAACAGACATGGATTTTATCTTGATTGATGATGTTGTTGTTAAATCACCTGATACTGTGGCACCTAATTGTCCGACACTTACAGCGCCTGCTAATGCTAGTACTGGTGTTGCAGTTAATCCTACATTATCTTGGACGGCTGGAGTTGGTGCTTCTGCTGATAGTTATGATGTTTATATGGGTACTACGCCTAATCCGACTACTTTATATAAGAATGTTACGTCAACCTCGGTAGCTCTTACTGGTTTAACGCCATTAACGACTTATTATTGGAGAGTTGTTTCTAAGAATGCAATTGGAGAGGCTACAGCTTGTACAGAGTTTTCGTTTACCACGAAAGCACCAGTAATGCTAGATTGTGCACCTTTGGTTAGTCCAATTAATGAAGCTACAGATATCATTTACGGCACGACACCGATTAAGTGGACTAAGCCAGCTGGTACCGTAACTGGTTATGATGTATATTTAGGAGCTAGTGCAAGTAGTTTACAACTTTTAGGTACTGCTACGGCAACTGCAACAAGTATTAATATTACTGGCACTACTGCTGACACAACTTATTATTGGAAGATTGTACCAAAGAATACTGATGGTTCTGCTGCTAATTGTGAAGTGAGATCATTTAAAACTATGGCATCTCTTAATCCATATTGTGGTGCTGTTGGAGGTTACACAGTGGAGCCTATTACATATGTGAACTTTAAATATAATACAGAAAACAGCTCAACAGCTGCAACAACAGCACAAGGACATGAGAATTTTGTATCGAAAGTATTCTTAGTAGAACAAGGTGCTACATCTACTATTAGTGTAAACTCAAATTCTACGGGTCTTAAGCATTATTATACTGTATTTGTAGATTGGAATCAAGATGGAGATTTTGATGATGCTGGAGAAAAATATTTTACAGCAGCTCCTTACTTTGCTAATCCAGGTAGTAACGGAATAGATGCATCTAAGATTGTCACGACAAATTTTGTTGTGCCTGCTAACGCTGCTTTAGGTAATACGCGTATGAGAATAAAGGCGGTATATGGTTCTGCTTCGGCGCCATCAGCTTCGGCTTTAGCTAACATGTCAAATGCTTGTGGTAATACAGGTGTGACTTATGGACAAGCGGAAGATTATACTATTAAAGTTGTACAGCCAGGTACTTTGGCTGTTAACGACATTAACAAAGCTAATCTGTCAGTATATCCTAATCCTTTCAAAGATGTTTTAAAGATTTCTGATGTTAAAGATGCAGTATCTGTAATTGTTTCTGATCTTTCAGGAAGAATGGTTGCAGAGCTTAAGCCAGCTGCAGAGCTTAACTTATCACATTTGAATAAAGGTGTTTATATTGTAAACGTTAAGTATTCTCATGGTGAAGTAAAATCTACTAAAGTTATTAAAGAATAATTTTATAAGACTTAAATGTTATGAGCTGACTTCCTTGGAAGTCGGCTTTTTTTGTTGATGATATTTGTCTTCTAGGTTTTAGAATCGAGATTTGTTTTCTTTATTTTGATCGTATTGGCGGTGTATTTGTTAGGATTTTCTTCATTTTTAAAGTCTTTGATGTGGGTTTGACCGTCTCTTAATTGTTACATGTATTGGCTTTATTTTTGGGGAAAATGTGTTGTCGATTTGTAATGTCTTGTATCACATTTTATAATTGCTTTGTTGTGTGTATTTGTTGAAAAAATAGATCATAGAAGGGTAAATTCGGGTTGGATGGTGTTTTTTTTGAATCACGAAATCTTCTTAAAGGTGTTTTTGGATATTAAGTTCTGAAAATGAGTGAGATATTTTTTGTATAATATTGTATTTTTTAAGAATTATTTATCTGTTATATATTTTTGTTGTAGATTTTATATTATTTAATTTTTTTTTAATAAGTGTTAAAATGCGAGTATCATTGGTTTGTGTTGAATTTTTTAATATTTAATATGTTTTTTTATTAGTTAAATATTGTTTTTGTTGTGTAAAGTAATATTTTTGAAATGACAATTTAAATTAAATAATTATGAAAAAAATTTTACTTTCTAGCTTACTTGTTTTAGGACTTGGGGCAAATGCACAATGGATTCAGAATTTTGATAATAGCGCTACTTTACCTTCAGGATGGACTGTTATTAATGGTGGTGATGCTAATGGTTTTGTTATAGGAGCAGTTCCTGCAGGTGGAAATGTTACTGCTGCACAATCTGGAAGCAATGTTGCACGAATAACATATGGTTCTACTGCGCACGATGATTATTTGGTTACACCAGCTATTACGGTACAGGCAGGTGTTAATGATAGGATTAGTTATTATGTTGCAAGTTTTTCGTCTGCTTTTACAGAAGATTACAGCGTAATGCTGTCTAATACTACCGCAACAGCAGCAGCATTTACCACAACTTTGAAAGCGACATCCAAGGCGACTAGTGCATGGACAAAAGTGACTTTGGACTTAACACCTTACGTTGGACAGACGATATATGTTGGGTTTAGAGCTACGGATACTAATCAATGGTACTTGATGTTCGATACGATTGTTAATGATACTGCACCAACTACCGTTCCAAATTGTGTTACAGCAACAACACCAGCAGATGGTGCAACAGGATATTCTGTGCGACCTACTTTTACATGGCCTGATGCCGCTGGTGCGTCTGGTTATAAGGTATATTTAGGTACATCTAGTGGATCATATGACATATTGAACGGTGTTACGGCTAACTCTGGCGCTTCGTTAGGGAACAATCCACCATTAAATGCTAATACGCCTTATTATCTTAAAATTGTGCCTCTAAATGATGTTGGGTCTGCGACAGGTTGTACAGAGACTATGTTTACAACTGGGGCAAATCCTTATGCTCCTTATTGTGGACCATTTTTTTCTAATTCACCAACTGCAATAGCACCTATTAAATCTGTTGCTCTAAGTACTGTAAATAATGCTTCTGATGCATCAGCAACTAACATTGGATCTTTTGCGGTGAATGAAGATTTTACCAGTGTTATTATTCCTGTGGAAAATACTGTTACAGCATTGCCAATAACAGTTCGTGGTATGACAAATGGAGGTACTACAAATGGTTGGGCGATGTCTGTGTTTATAGATTGGAACAATGATGGTGATTTTGGAGATGCTGGAGAATCTTACTTTAATACAACGTCTACCATGATAAGATCGACCACACCTGATGCTAATGGAATAGTTACGTTGACAGGAAATATTGCGATTCCAAGTGGTACTTCGTTGGGTACTAAGAGAATGAGAGTCAAGTATAATTTTTCTGGAATAACTATAAATAGTCCTTTAACTACTGCTTGTGCTGATATGTCAAATGGTCAAGTTGAAGATTATACTATCAACTACAAGTCTCCTACAATGGCAGTTAATGATATCAACAAGTTAAATGTTTCAGTGTATCCTAATCCATTCAAAGATGTGTTGAAAATTTCTGATGTTAAAGATGCGACTTCTGTAATCGTTTCCGATATCTCAGGAAGAACGGTTGCAGAGCTTAAGCCAGCAACAGAGCTTAACTTATCACATTTGAATAAAGGTGTTTATATTGTTAACATTAAGTATTCTAATGGTGAAGTGAAAGCAACTAAAGTTATTAAAGAATAATTTTGTAAGACTTAAATATTATGAGCCGATTTCGAAAGAAGTCGGCTTTTTATTGTTTTATAAGGGTGTGTATCAAATACTTTTTTATTAAATATAATTATATATATGCCTATTATTTAAGAATAAAATAAAATATTGTTTGCTTGATTGAAATTAAATATATAGTTTTGTTGAACTGATAAATATTATATTAATATGAAAAAAATTCTATTTCCTTGCCTTTTGGCATTAGGTATTGGCGCAAATGCTCAATACAACTTCACAGGAACGTTCGAAGATGCAGCTGATGGTTATTATGGCCAATTCGGTGATGGTACTGTTACGGCTGCTGCAGCTTGTAATGGCGATTTTGGAGGTCAGTTGGCATTGTCTGCTGCTCGAACTAGTACTGGATGGATGGTACAGTTGGATGAGACTGGCCAAATAAGTAATGGAATGGGCGGCACTTTAAGCTTTAGCTATAAAAAGTCTGCAGGCCTAGTTGGTACAGCTCGTTTAGCATATTTTGTTCAAGATGTTGATAGTGGTTTATGGAATATCTCGTATATTGGTGATCCTATTGCCTTAGCAACAGATGCTATGACATCATGTACAACTGTTACTGCTACTATTCCATCAGGTGTTTTAGCACCAGATGGTATTAATGCAGTGGGAGTATGGGTACAAAGAACATCAGGTGCTGGTAATTTTTTTGTGGATGATATTAAAATTGTACAAGAGGTTGCGACAACAGTTCCAAGCTGTACTACTTTTGTTTCTCCTACATCTGGAGCAGTAATTCCTTCTGGAACAAATACATTAAAATGGACACCGACAGCCAACACTGCTTCTTATAAGGTTACAGTTGGTACTACGCCTGGAGGAGTGGATGTTTATAATCAAAATGTATCGGCTGCTGGTAATACGGTTAACGTATCATTGTTAGCAAACAAAACTTATTATGCGAAAGTAGTACCTGTTAATCCTATTGGAGAGGCTACAGGATGTCAAGAGATTACATTTACTACAAACTCTGGAGTTAATGTATGTGGACCACTTACAACTAATCAGCCTACTAATGTATTCCCGATTTCTTCCGTTACATTTGCTGGGGTTACGAAAACTTCATCACCAACTGCTGGAGCGGTAACGCCTTATGAAGACTTTAGAAGTACGATTATTCCAGTTCCTGCTGGTACAACTTCATTACCAATTACAGTACAAGGAGCAACAAATGGTAATCCTGGTAATGGCTGGGCTACAACTGTGTTTATTGACTGGAATAACGATGGTGACTTCACTGATGCAGGTGAGTCTTACTTCAATACAATAGCTACGAAAGTACATAAGTTTAACGTTGCAGATAATCCAATGATTTTAACAGGTAATATTACAGTACCTCCAGGAACTTCAGCAGGTTATAAAACAATGAGAGTAAAGTATAACTTTATGTCTGGATCTTCTACTTCTATGCATCCAGCATTAGTTAGTGCTTGTAGTGAGATGGGTAATGGACAAGCTGAGGATTATATGATTGCTTTCGGGGAATTAGCTGTTAATGATGTTAACAAGTCTAAAGTATCTGTTTATCCTAATCCATTCAAAGATGTATTGAAAATTTCTGATGTTAAGAATGTAAATTCTGTTACTGTTACAGATCTTTCAGGTAGAACTGTTAAAACATTAGCTGCAGCAGAAGAATTACAGTTAGGAGATCTTAAAAAAGGTGTTTATGTTGTAACTATCAAAATGAATGACGGTACAACAACTTCTAATAAGGTAATTAAAGACTAATTTAATTGGTTCTTAAATACTACAATCCGACTTCTTTCGAAGTCGGATTTTTTTGTTGAATTATATTATGATTTTAATTTTTGAATTATTTTGGTTTCTAAAACTAACTCTAATATGACTAACAGAATTAATGCTTTATAGTTATTTTAAGTAATTTGATTTGTGATACATGCTATTAAGTTAAAGATTTGTTTAAATAATTTGCTTAATTGTAAGTCTCCCCAAACGTTGGACAGAATTATACCCTCATTTTGTATTGTAAAACTATAAAATATTTCATTCTGTTG
>NZ_JBYFBZ010000006.1:0-132926 GCF_057652215.1 Soonwooa sp. T0.1_25
TTTAACATTTGTTGCACTAGATTTCTGAAACGGCGGTAAAATGTCGCATAACGGAAAAAGTATTGGCGAAGTGCGGGCTTAATTTGAACGAATGTTCAAGTTCAGACCAAATGGAGCCGATGCTTTTTCAGATTGTCTAAATTATGAAAAAAAACAATATGAAAAGCAGCGGCGGATAAATATTTCTGCTTTTTCTATTTTATATTTAACCCCGCATTTTGTCAATATAATGTTAGCTGTAGTACTTTTTTGAGATAATTTCCTTTAATTTAGATTTATTTATACCACCTCCAGTTTGTGAAATATCTCCAATTTTTTCCAAAGAATCTATTATTTTATTTTCTAATAGTGTCTTACCTATTAAGTCTTCAAAATTTTGTTTTACACGTTTATATCTAAAAAAGACTTCCGTATCATCAGATAACTTAGATTTAATTAACTGAATTTTTTTATTAAAATAAAATGGTAAGGTGGATTCTACAATTTTTTTGTAGTTCTTTTTACCTAAAGTTCTATAATTTAATTTTGTGTCTTTTTCATTTAGTGCATAAGGTGAAATGTCAATTATTAATAAACCAATCGAATTACAAGTTTTTATAAAATCTTCTTTATCTTTTATTGATATTCTTAAAACTTCCTCCAAGTCACTTTTATAGAAGAATTGAGATAGGTTAGTTTTTGGATTGTAGATGTACTTTTTATTTTTGCCCCAAAGTGGAGCTTCCGCAATCATTATGTAATTTATTTTTTCTATTTTTTCAAGATTTTCTAACCAAATATTTTTTATTTCATCGAATGAGGTTTGAAGGTAAATAAGGTCATTTTTGAAATATTCATCATATCCGTTATCTTGATAAAATGATTTTATTATTTTTTCAATTTCGTAATTTTCAAAATTTTCATTGGAATTACTTGATTATCTGACTGCTTCTTGTTGACTTAAATACAGTTTTTTTCCCAAAGAAGTTTTCCAATATATTGTTGGTCCAAAATAATCAGCAAAAGCATATGGTAATTCTTCATCTTGTAAAATTTCTAGCATATTTTTAAACCATTGTACATATTCTTCATTTTTTCCTAGACATGTTGTTAAAAATTCTTTATTTTCCTTTATGAAAACCTCTGTTAATTCACTAAGATCTAATTGTATTTTTTCAATAGATACATCAAATTTGTTTTGTAACCAATTTGATACGATAATATCAAAATCTTGATTTTTTTCTGAAGAAGTAAAACTACATCTCCAGTAAACTCCTGAAGATGATAAAGAAGGTATTACTTTTAGATTTTGATAGCCTTTTGCATGCAAATTTTTCGCAATAAATAAAATTTTTTGCATGTTTAGCATGTATAAATTAGAACTCATTTTCGTGGGATAAATTGTTTTAACAGAGTGTTTGTGTCATGTCCTAAAATAGGTTGACTGTTTGTGGTTAATATTTAGGATTTGTTTTACGATTTAAAAATAGGAATTTTTGTTTTTAATGTCGGAATAAAATTTGGGAAAATTTCATTCGCTTTTTCCAGTCGATTTTCCCACATTTTATTACCGGTTTTTTCAACAACAACATCATGCAGATTTTTTTCATAACATTTATAAATGTGTTTATTGAACTCCTTTAGATTTGTGACAAGAAAAGAGATAACTTTAAGATAAAGAGAAAAGTGTTTAAGTAAACTAATATTTACTCAGAGTTTTGGCTCATAATTCGATTTAGACTTAAACACTTCTTATCATAAACTCAGATAGAAATTCGGGTTTAAAACCCATTATAAAGGAGTTGAGCTCTTAATAAGTTTCTCTTTAAAATCTTAAAATCAAAGTTATGGAAAAAGTTTTTATTGGAGTAGATGTTAGCAAATTTACATTGGATTTATTTGTAAAATTTAACAAAACGGAAAAGCATTATCAAGTTAAAAACAATGTTAAAGAGATTAAAAAGTTTCTTAAATCGTTTCAGGATGAGGGCAGCACGGTTATTGCGATGGAAAATACGGGGCGTTATAACTTTGCTTTGTATGAAGTTTTAGAATCAACAAAAGTGTCTGTTTATGTGATGAATGCACTACACTTGAAAAGAAGTTTTGGCTTGGTTAGAGGCAAAAATGATAGTATAGATAGCCAGAGGATTTGCACTTTTATTGAAAGAAACTTCATGGATCTTGAACTTTGGAATGCCAGTTCAATCGAAATCCAGAAGCTAAGCCTGTTAAATGCCGAACGCAGACATCAAGTGAAAATATGCGCAGGCTTGCGAAATCAGCATAAAGATGCAGAAAAATTAAAAAACATTGCCTATAAAGACGTTACAAAGCTAAACAAGCAATTGATTGTGACTTTAGACAAGCAAATTAAGGGTATTGAAAACAAAATTTTAGAACTCATAAATTCCAATGAACAATTGAAATCACAGTACGAGCGCATACAAAGTATTCCAGGCGTAGGAAAGGTTTTAGCAACATTAATGATTATAAAAACCAAAGGATTTTCAGATATACAATCTGCCCGAAAAATGGCTTTTTACGCAGGAGTTGCACCATTTGAATACAGTTCAGGTAGTTCTATTTATCGAAAACCGAGGGTTTCTACAATTGTGGATAAAGTGCTGAAAAAAGTATTGCATTTGGCGGCGCTCAGCTCGATAAGATTAAAATACTTCCTTGCAATTTACTTTCAAAGAAAAGTTGCGGAAGTAAAAAATAAAATGTCTATACTCAACGCAATTAGAAACAAAATTATACACAGAATATATGCTTTAATAAAAAACGAATCCGTGTATAATTTTAATTTGCATGTGTCATAGAAATCCTTCAGATCCTGAAAACTTTTTTGCGATATTGATTTGTTGTTTCATTACAATAACAAACTGTTTTTTCGGATTTCTTTTATCAATTGATTTTTACAATCCACAAACACAAAAATAGGTCCGACCAAGATATCTTTCTATAGCTTTTGTTTTCTCCACCAATCCATAAGAATTCCATCTACCATATTTAAAAAATCCATCAAGAGCGATGGATTTTTTGGTTTCAATAGATTACATTTGGAGTCAACAATTCTTTTGTTTGCAATTTAGAATGATAAAAATATGAGTGAGATTTTAAGACGTCAAATTGAGAAAATTACGCCATTAACTGACCAGGAGTTCGAGTACATCCTGTCTCATTTTACCTTGAAAAAATTTAAAAAGCATCAGATTTTAATTCAAGAAGGAGATACCGTAAAAAATGATTATTTTGTGATCAAAGGTTTGTTAAAAGCTTCTTACCTGAATAAAGAAGGGAAAGAGCACATTATGCAATTTGCAATGGAAGATTGGTGGATTACCGATTATCAAGCGTATTTTAATCAAACGGAAGCTACTTTTACCATTGATGCATTAGAATCTACCGAAGTACTTACTTTGTCTCTCTATAACCGAGAGAAACTCTGTGCAGATATGCATAAAATAGAACATTTTTTCAGGAAAAAGTCTAATAATGGTTATATCGCGCTCCAAAGAAGGATTTTGTCTCTGCTGAATAGCAATGCCAAAGAACGCTACGAACAATTTATTTCTCAATATCCCACACTTTTACAACGATTGCCCAAAACATTAATCGCTTCATATTTAGGTGTTTCCAGAGAAACCTTAAGTCGGCTTTCGGTGTAATGTGATGTAGGTCACAAAAAAGTTGTGAGGTAGGTCCTGTTGTTTGTGGGGAGCTGCACTTACCTTTGCACTATCAAATCATTAAAAAATCAATAGTAAAATGAATCACAACAAGTTTTTATCCAAAATTATTTTCTTAACGGGTTGTATTCTTTTTTTAGGGATTAATATGATCAATGCACAAACAATAAAATCTAACAAAATGAGCAAAAAAGTATTATTCGTGGTTACGAGCCACGACAAATTAGGAAACACTGGTGAATCTACCGGTTATTATTTAGGTGAAGTGACGCATCCTTGGGCTGTATTAGTAGATGCTGGTTACGAAATAGATTTCGTGAGTCCAAAAGGTGGAAACCCGCCTTATTATGGAAATACTCCAGATGATAAGGTTAATGAAAGATTTTTGGCAGATGAATATTATCAAAATAAAATTCAGAACACCATGACGCCTTCAGAAGTAAATCCTGATGAATATGTGGGCATTCTTTATGCTGGAGGTCACGGTACGATGTGGGATTTTGCAGATAATGAAGAATTGGCAGTAATCGCACAAAAAATCTACGAAAAAAATGGAATCGTAAGTGCGGTTTGTCACGGTCCTGCCGGATTGGTGAATATTAAACTCAGCAATGGAAAATACTTGGTAGATGGCAAAAAAATCAATGCTTTCACCAACGAAGAAGAAGCTGCTGTGAAATTAGATGACGTGGTTCCATTTAGATTAGAATCTAAATTAATAGAACGCGGAGCCAAGTTTGAAAAATCTGGTTTATGGCAAACTCACGTTACCGTAGATGAAAGAGTTGTTACAGGACAAAATCCTCAATCTGCTCATGCAGTTGGCGAAGCTGTTTTAGAAGAACTTAAAAAACTTCAATAATTAAGAATACAAAAGAGACTGTTTTTAGTCTCTTTTTTTTGCGCTAAATTGAAATTTTCTTTGAACAAATAAGATAGATTCTGTTTACATTTCAAAGGTTTAACCTTTCACAAAATGATATAAAAAAAATGGAGCTGGGGAAATTTCTGGCTCCATTTAACTGTATTAAAAATTTGTGTTCGGTTGCTTACTTTACTGCAAGTAGATCTACCATTTCAAGTACAGGTTCTTTAGCAAGTAATTCAGAAGCATTGGCCATTAATGCCTTTGCAATCTCACCATTCAAGTGAGCATCTCTTGCATCTGTAGTCCCGAACGTATCGAATATACCAAAAGTAGAAGGGCCGATTTGTAAAGCATACCATCTTACGGTTCCTGGCTCACCTTCCGCAAGCGGTAGAGCTGACTTTAGGAATTCCAATACGTCATTTTCTTTACCCGGTTTTGCTTCTACTCGAGCTAATATTGCAAACTTTTCCATGATTTAAAATTTTTATGTTATTAAGAGTGTTCTTCAACTCTTTATAACAAAAATAAGTTTTCTTTATCAAACTAAAAATACAAGAGATGTTAAATAACGTTAATGTTAATTATCGAAAATCAACCAATTTTATAATGTTTTCTCCCATTAGAATTTGTTCATCACAAAATAATTCATCCGACCAGCTAAAAATCCGCCTACTAATCTTATTTTTTTTAAGAATTTTTCTTAATGCTCTTTAAAATAATTGAGAATAACATTAAGATTATTCCACAATCCTAAAAGTATATTCTTCGCACGACAAACCAATTGAATGGTATAAAATTAAACTAATTCGTTAAATAATAGTCTAATTGTTTACTTTGTTTAAAAATACATATTATATTTGTATTCTAAAATGAGTTAAAAAATACGACAAGCTACTTCCATCGTTACCGGAAATTTATAACAAAATGAAAAAATGGAATTAATACGCTTACTCAATAAACTCGATGATTTTCATCAACAGATTTATGATAGAAATATTGATACGGAGAATTTATTGGAAGAAGCATTTAAAAATTTCAAAAAATGAAAAACAAGATTGCCATAATAGGGTCAGTGTTTTCCGGATTGTCAGCTGCTGCTTATGCGGCAAAAGCGGGTCATGAAGTTCATGTTTTAGAAAACCTCTTCAACAAAAATTAAAATGAAAATAGTAATTGTTATACTTGTTTTTATACTGATGGAAGGGGCTACTTGGCTTATTCACAAGTATATTATGCACGGATTTTTATGGGTTTTACACCGAGATCACCACGACCATAGTAATAAAGGTGAACTAGAAAAAAACGATTGGTTTTTTGTGATTTTCGCAATCCCCACTATTGCGTTGATGTATTTCGGGTCATTAGAAAATTTCAATTATTTGTTTTTTATCGGCTTGGGAATCATGCTCTACGGCATGGCTTATTTTTTTGTACATGATATTTTTATTCATCAACGGATAAAGTTTTTCACACACACTAAAAACGCTTATTTTTTAGCACTTCGCAGAGCACACAAGCAACATCACAAACATTTAGGAAAAGAAGAAGGCGAATGTTTTGGGTTTTTATATGTGCCGTTGAAGTATTTTAGAATGTATTTTAAATCGGTTAAATCATGATGGCTTATACTTACGCACTCATATTGTTTTTCACGATCATCATTTGCTTTATCGCATCTTTTGACAAAAGAATTCAATTCAATCTTCAATTTGGTTCATTCCTAAAAGCTGCCATTTTAGTAGCTATTCCTTTTATCGCTTGGGATATATGGTTTACGGCTCATGGAGTATGGTGGTTTAATACAGCTTACACCCTTGGAATTTCTTTTTTTGGTTTGCCTTTGGAAGAAATTTTATTCTTTATTTGTATTCCTTTCTCGTGCATTTTTACCTATTACACCATTGATAAATACTACAAATGGGAAGCCTTAAGTGCTTTTAATAATTTATTGGTTTTTGTAAGCATTATTATTTTATCGGTTGTCGGCTTATTGCATACAGACAAAATTTACACCCTCATTACAACAATAGTTACGATACTTACATTAATCTATTTGCATTTTATTGCTAAAGTAGATTGGCTTACTAAAGCATCTTTAGTTTTTACGCTTCTTATGCTTGGTTTTTTTCCGGTTAATGGCGTATTAACTGGTAGTTTTATTGAAAATCCGATTGTTAATTATAATCCAAAAGATTTTTTGGGAATACGAATGTTTACCATTCCTATTGAAGATGCAGTTTATGGATACTCTCAATTTTTATTAGTGCTTTATTTTTTCAAAAAATTATCAAAAGCAAAATAAACATAGATAATACGTTGTTCTGTATTTCAAAATAAAATAATCTGTTTTAAAAATCAACAGTAAAAAATGAACTATTTAGTAAAAGATGAACAGCTTGAATTGAAGTATGAACCTGGAAAAGGTGCGTGGACATACCATGTTCAAATACCTAATACAAAGCACATTGTAGGAAAATGGGGTTCGTTGAAAGCTTCTGGCACTATTGACAATTATCCTATTGAAAAAATCAATCTATTTACCATTTCAGGACAAGATAAGTTGATTTCCATCAACGAAAAAATCAGAAAAGCAATAAATAAAACCGGTGGCGACAAAGTAAAAATAACACTCTATTTGTTGACTTCAAATCAACAATTTACTGAGGATGAAATTTTAGAAACTTTTTCCCATTCAGGTGTTCTAGAGGTTTTTGAAAGTTTGAGTGAGGACGAAAAAAAAAGAATAATTGAAGAAATTAAGACACAAAAATCAGAAGAAAAACAAGTTAAAACCTTATCGAAATTTATTAACCAGTTCAATTTAAGTAATGAAAACTAAAGTTTCCATATTCTGGTTTCGCAGGGATTTGCGATTGGAAGATAATGCTGGATTGTGTCAGGCTTTGGCTTCGGGATTTCCGCTATTGCCGATCTTTATTTTTGATACAGCTATTTTAAATGCGTTAGAAAATAAAAGCGATAAACGAGTAGATTATATTCATCAGGCACTTTCAGCAATCAATTTAGCATTAAAAAATCATCGTTCAAAACTGAGTTCTTTTTATGGAAATCCTTTAGAAACATTTCAACAACTTTCCCAAGAGTATGACATTCAAGCGGTGTTTTGCAACCGAGATTATGAACCACAAGCCATCGAAAGAGACACTGAAATTTACAACTTTTTCAAACTCCAAAACATTCCTTTTAAAGCATTCAAAGACCAAGTAATTTTTGATAAAAATGAGATTGTAAAAAATGACGGAACTCCTTATACGGTTTATACGCCTTATGCTAAAAAATGGAAAGAGATTTTAACCGAAAAAGATTATCACATTCACAAAGCAAATTTTAATCACTTTTTGAAACAAGATTTCACCGAAATTCATTCTTTAACTGAAATTGGATTTAAGAAAACAGAATTTCATTTTGAAACACCAACTTTAGAAGCGAAAATCATTGATGAATATGATAAATACAGAGATTTTCCGGCACTTCAAAAAACAACTCAACTAGGGATTGCGTTAAGATTTGGAACGATCAGCATTCGTAAATGTGTGGATTTTGCTTTGCAGCACAATCAAACTTGGTTAGGCGAATTAATTTGGAGGGAGTTTTTTATGCAGATTTTGTATCATTTCCCAAAGGTGGTTCATCATTCATTTAAAGCAAAATACGATTTTATTGAATGGCGAAATGACGAGCAGGAATTTAAGTTGTGGTGTAATGGAAAAACAGGTTATCCGATTGTAGATGCCGGAATGAGACAACTCAACCAAACAGGTTATATGCATAATCGGGTTCGGATGATTGTTGCCAGTTTTTTGTGTAAACATTTGCTGATAGATTGGCGTTGGGGCGAAGCGTATTTCGCTGAAAAGTTGAATGATTACGATTTGTCTGCCAACAATGGAAACTGGCAATGGGCAGCAGGTTGTGGTTGCGATGCTGCACCTTATTTCAGGGTGTTTAATCCTGCATTGCAAACCGAAAAATTCGACAAAAATTTTGAATACATCAAAAAATGGTTACCCGAATTTGGAACTGAAAAATATCCAAAACCGATCGTAGAACATCGTTTTGCCAGAGATAGAGCTTTAAAAATTTATGCTGAAGCAGTAAAATGAAAATAGATTATAATTATGATGCATTATACTAATGGGCAAATAGCTCAAATGGAAAAATTAATAAGAACTGCTTTTGTCAATTCATTAAGTGGATTTAAAAGCCTTAATTTGATTGGAACGAAAAGCAATTCAGGGCAAACCAATTTATCAATTTTTAACTCGGTTTCTCATATTGGTGCAAATCCGCCATTAATGGGATTTATATCTCGCCCTAATTCGGTAGAAAGACATACGCTGGAAAATATTCTGGAAACGAATTATTACAGTATTAATCATGTTAATCAAAATATTTTCAAGAAAGCCCATCAAACGTCCGCACGCTACGCTCGCCACCAATCTGAATTTGACGAAACTGGTCTTACTCCAATTTATAAGAATAATTTTAGTGCACCTTTCGTTGAAGAGTCGTCTATACAAATGGGTTTGGAACTAAAAGAGCTATTACCGATAAAAACTAACGACACGCTTTTAATTATAGGCGAAATCTTAGATGTGTATTTTCCAGATGATGTGTTGCAAGAAGATGGTGTGCTTGATATAGAAAAGGCCGGAACTGTAGTGGGGTCTTCGCTAGATGGCTATCACACCACACAATTGATTAACCGGTTAAAATATGCAAAACCGTAAAAAAAATATGATTGAAACAAACAATGTTCTGCTTGTCAATGAATAAGATCAACCTATCGGAGAAATGGAAAAGTTGGTTGCTTAAGAACATGACGGAGCAGGATTATGGACAAATACCTGATGTTCGCATCCACAATGAAGGAAAAGGTTTTGGAGAGTGCAAAGAAAAGACTGCAACTGGAAATGGGAATAGATTGTAATTTGGAATGGGTTTATTCTTTCATTTATAAAGAAAAAGTGGAAAACAATTTAATTGAACACAGGTTTGATCGCATTTTTAAAGGATATTCTGATGAAAAACCAAAACCAAACTTACATGAAGTCAAAAATTATAAATGGATGAGTATTTCGGATATTTTTAGTGACATGCCTAATAATCGATTGACAAAACCGCCTTTAAAAAAATTCAAGTGTAATATCCTTTAGCACAAAAGAATAACTCTCCTCGTCAACAAAGTGCATTGTTTTAAAAATGCATTCCCAGTTTTTCTTCCTGTAAATCGAGCATTTTTAAATGTTTGCGTATAATTTCTTCATCCAGCAGAATTTCCTCACGGTTTTTGGATATCAGCCATTCGCGCTGCTGGTTGATGATATCCAGGTAAATTTCACGGTATTCCGGAAAATTCAGAATAACTTCCGAACTGTTCACACGGTTTTCCCAGGCTTGCAACTGATCCTGTAAAGCCGGGAATTTTTCAAGTTTTTCAAAATGGGTATCCCGAATTCTCTTCACTCCTATTTTTGCAAGTTCGTTCCGGATTTCATAATCGATTTCCTTTTCAGAGCGGGTAAAATCAGGATCCTGAATTTTGAATTTTCTGATGAGAAAAGGCAGCGTCAAACCCTGAACCACCAAAGTGAGCAGAATGACCACGAAAGTGATAAATAAAATCAAGTTCCGGTGCGGAAAAGGTGTTCCATCCTGCAAAGTCAGCGGAATTGAAAGTGCGGCAGCCAGTGAAACCACGCCGCGCATTCCCGTCCAACCGATTAAAGCAGGTCCTTTCCAGCCTGGATTTTGTCGGTCGGCAACAGTGATGAAATTACGCATAATCATGGTAGTGAATACGGCGCCATAAGCCGCAACGATTCTTGTTATTATCAGAATAACTGTAATCAAAACGCCATAACCGAAAGCTGTGAACAAGTCTGTTTCAAGCCCTGAAACAATCTGTGGAAGGTCAAGTCCGATCATCACAAAAACGATACCATTCAGCAAAAAAAACAAACTGCTCCAGACATTCAGTGTCCCTAAACGCGATGAAGTAGCCAGAAACGTATGACTTCTGTTGGAAAGCAACAAACCACCAGAAACTACAGCCAGAACACCGGACGCATGCAGCTCTTCCGCTACCAGATACATGAAGAACGGCGCCATGAGCGTGAGCACGATATCGACATTGGCATCAGTTGGCAACAGACGGTGCATCTTCATAAAGAAAATCCCTATAAGGATTCCGATTCCAGCACCACCGATACACATCCACACGAAACTAAGGGCAGCTTCCTGCCAGATGAATTGTCCTGTCGCAACAGCAATCATTGCAAAGCGGAAAATAATCAAAGATGAAGCATCGTTCAGCAAACTTTCACCTTCAAGAATCGAAGAATATCGTTTCGGAATTTTTACAAATTTCAAAATCGCCCCAGCACTTACGGTATCCGGCGGCGAAACTATTCCACCCAAAAGAAAACCCAGGGCCAGCGAAAATCCAGGAATAAAATGATTGGCGACAAAAGCTACAACCAGAGAGGTAATAAACACCACCACGAAAGCAAAACTGACCACAATCCTGCGCCAGCGCCACAATTCTTTCCACGAAGTCGCCCAGGCAGCTTCATACAAAAGTGGCGGCAGGAATATAAAAAATATCAGTTCAGGTTCTAGATGAATTGTAGGCGTGCCGGGAATGAAACTGATGCCCAGACCGGCCAAGACCAGCAACACCGGATAGGCAACTTTTATTTTTTTGGCAAGCATCACCAGCAAAACGGTGATGATCACCAGGATCAGGTAAAATGTGAGATTCTCAAGCATTTAGTTTTTAGATTTTATGATTAAAGAAGTTTTTCGAAAGCTTTTCTTTCACCGCCTGCCAGGTAAACCTCGCCGCAATAAGTATAGCCTAGTTTTTTGAGTAGGTGAAGCATGGCTGCGTTATCAAAATTCGTGTCCACTTTTACGCTGAAAATTCCGTTTTGGCGGGAGAGATCTTCAATCCGTCGGAACATCTCCGTGGCGTACCCTTTTCCGGCAACTTCATCAGAGACTGCTAATCGGTGCACCACATTGAAATCCCCGTCCGAAAGCCACTTACCCTCAATATTTTCATAAGCCGGTTCATCGTTCAAAATCACGGCACTGTAGGCGACAACATTATCATTTTCCACAAGAACATAGCCGACTTGCTTTTCGATATCTGAATGTACGGTTTCCGGATTTGGATATCCGTTCTGCCACTGTTGGGAGTTGTCCAGCCTGCGTCTTTCGATCGCCTGTTGGAGAATTTCCCAGATTCTATCGGCGTCCTCCTGCGTTGCCTTTCTGAATTTTATTTCTGATATCATTAATTATAACTTTAAACCTCACTTCTAATCCTACTCAAAGTTTCAAACGAAATCGCGAGTGAGTTGACCAGTATCCCAAAGCAGAGCCGATTGCGAAACTGGTTTTGATTGACGCTCATTTATTTTGTGACCTGACAAATATATATATAAATTGTTAAGAACTATTCAGCAATGCCATTACCTGATAGATTTTATCTAATTTAAATTTTTCAAAATTATATTGTGCGCAATTTAAATTCGTGGTACATTTGCAGAAGAATTTTTACACTGCAAGAGTTTAAAATAATGTTTAACTAATTTATAATACAATATCAATGTCACTATTAGAAAATCTACAATGGAGACACGCAGTAAAGGCGTATGACCCAACCAAAAAAGTTGCAAAGGAAGATTTAAACCGCATTTTAGAAGCGGCCAGGCTGGCTCCAACTTCATCCGGACTTCAACCCTTCAGAATTATTTCTGTAGAGAACCAGGAACTAAAGCAAAAAATGGTGGTAGGTGCTTTAAATCCGGAAGTAATGAGAGATTGTTCTCATGTATTAGTTTTTGCAGCCTGGGACAGCTATTCCGAAGTAAAAATTGACAAAGTTTATGATTATCACACCGATGTGAGAGAATTGCCAAGAGGCAGATTCGGGAGCTATACCGATCAGTTGAAAAAAATGTACGGAGCGCAAACAGCAGATCAGCATTTTGCACATACAGCGCGCCAAACCTACATTGCTCTTGCATTGGCAATGGCACAAGCTGCTGAACTGAAAATTGACAGCACCCCTGCCGAAGGTTTCAGCAATGAAGTGGTGGATGAAATTTTAGGTCTGCGCGAAATGGGCTTAAAAAGTGTAACCTTGCTTTATCTTGGCTACCGCGACGAAGAAAGAGATTGGCTTTCCAATATGAAAAAAGTAAGAGTTCCACTGGAGGAATTTGTTATTTTTAAATAAAGTTATTTCCTACAAATGATGGAAAAATCGGAATCTTTAAAACTTGATCAACAGATCTGCTTTCCGCTCTACGTTCTTTCGAAGGAAATTACGGGACTGTACAGGCCTATTCTGCAGGAACTTGATTTAACCTACCCACAATACCTTGTGATGATGGTCCTTTGGGAACAGGAAGGCCTGACAGTATCTGCTATCGGTGAAAAACTTTTTCTGGATAGCGGCACTTTGACTCCTGTGCTTAAAAGGTTGGAAAGTAAAGGCTTAATCAACAGAATCAGAAACAAGAGCGATGAAAGAATGGTGCTTCTGTTCCTCACCGAACAGGGAAAAAATTTGAGACAACAGGCGTGCTGCATTCCGCAAAAACTTCTGTCGCAAATCCATGTTAAAATTGAAGATCTCGAAAATTTTAAAGAGACCTTAACACAATTAATCAATACTTTAAAAAAGTAACTTATGAGACCAATGTACACTACCAGTGTCACCGCAAAGGGTGGCAGAAACGGCCAGGTAAAAAGCGACAATGGCGTTATAGATTTAGCAGTACGAATGCCAAAAGCTCTGGGCGGCGCGAATGACGATTTCGCAAACCCGGAAATGCTTTTTGCGGCAGGTTATTCCGCATGTTTTGACAGCGCCCTGAACAGAGTCATTATGCTTTCAAAAACCGAAACGGGTGAAACCACCGTAACAGCCAAAGTAAGCATAGGCCAAATTGAAAACGGCGGATTCGGGCTTGACGTGGAACTCGAGGTAAATATCCCGGGCGTTTCCCTGGAAGAAGCGCAGGAACTTACAGAAAAAGCGCATCAAATTTGCCCTTATTCTAATGCCACCAGAAATAATATAGAAGTGAAATTATCGGTGAGCAATAATTAGTGTTTCCTTTAACTTGCAATCCCACCGCTACCTATGTATAGAAGCTTGGGAGCTTTTCTACATTCCTATTTTATCCTAAAAAATTGATAAAAATATTGAAGAGACCTCTAGAATGGTCTCTTTTTTGTAAGTCAGTTTTAGCCTTGTTTAATGGATCTTTACAAAGTTGTGCGAGTATTTAAGCTGACAAAAATTAAGTTTGTTATTTTTTGCACTATGGGAAATCACCTGCAACGATAACAGCAGGTTTTCGATGGAAATTTATGCTTTTATCAAAGATAAGGACTTGAAATTTTTCTATTTAAATACTTCTCAAGACTTAAATCTGTCTTTTAGTATCAATTATTAGATCATCAAACATTTTAAATTAATCAAAAAAAAATAATGAACACATTTAAATTTTTAACCGTAGCAGCTCTAACCACCATTTTTGTTTCTTGTAGCGACAGTAAATCAACCGTTGAAACTGCAAATAAAGAGCAGACAAAAACAGAGGCACAGCAGAATAATGATTTTTCTTCAGGAATCTACACGGCAACATTGCCTTGCGCAGATTGTATGGGAATCGAAACCTATATTACCTTCCAAAAAGACAACAAAGCGGTTAAAAGTACATCGTATTTAGACAGCGACGGTACTTCTGAAAACGAGTATGGTACCTGGACAAAGAATGATGATATTATTGAAGTATCCCTCCCAAATTCGCCCAAGGAATATTATCTGGTAAAACCCAACAAAACCTTGGTTAGATTGGATGCTGATAAAAAAGAAGTAAGCGGAAAATTAGCACAAAATTATATTTTTAAAGAAGTAAAAGCATTCACACCCGCTGAGTTGAACGGTACGTATAACACCAACGCCAGTGGCAAAGGATACAACCAAATTCTTGAATTGAAATCTGAAAATGACAGTATTTATTCAGTAAAAATTTCATTTGCCGGTGCTGTGAAAGGGTGTACTTTTGAAGGCAAAGGAAAGTTAGTGAATAATCAGATTGATGTTGATTTAAAAACCATCAATAACGAATTAAAAGGGACGATGACGATTTTATTTAAGGATAAAACAGCTGAAGTATTTACTTCAAAATTTGACGATAGATTCGCATTAAATTACTTTTGTGGCGGTGGTGCAAGTTTAGCCGGAGATTATTATAAAAAATAACATTACTAGAGGTGTTTCAATAGCTGACCGATAAATAAACTTCGGTTGATCGCTAGAAGTCCAAAAATGAAAGTGTTGTTGAACGGAAAGTTCGGAAGCTTTTTAAGCATAACATTTCCTCATAAAAATATTTACTGCAAATTTTGATAAACGAAAATCCAGTTGATCTGCTCAACTGGATTTTTTTGTTTGAATCCATCGAAAAGGAATTTATTTAGAGTAAGCAAAAAATATAAAATTCTTTATCGCAGGAATATTTTCGATGGATAGGAATTAATTGTGGCAGAAAATTATTTCACCGGAATACCTGTGAATGTTCCGTAAACTTTTGTAATTCCGTTTCCTGTGCCGGTAGCTTCGAATTTTCCTGAAACTTTGGAGTCCGTTTTTTCAGTTATTGTGATGGTTCCACCCGTGGCGTTGAAATTTTTGGTAACGTAAACCAGAGCTGTACCTTTGATGTAATCGCCGTCGAATACATAAGTTCCTACCGCGGAACTTTTCATCAGATTAATTTCGAATACAGTAGTATTAGAAGCATTAAGTGCGAAAATGGAACTTCCCTGAAAATAGGCAGAGGAAGATTTCTGTTCAGGCCCAGTTTCGGAGTCTTCTTTCCATGTAAATCCTGCAGTTGAGGAAGTTGCGGTGTTTGTTCCATCATCTTCGTTTCTGTCACAGGAAATGAATAGAACCGCTAAAACTATCAAGGTTCTGAAATAAAAAAACAGATTTTTCATAATATAAAATTTTAATTTGGTTAAAAGAAAACCGCACCCGGAAACCGAAGCTACACAGGCACGGAATCACAGATTGTTATTGGTTGACATCCATTCTGGAAACCAAAAGTCGGTCGCCATTTGGAGTTTCGCTGAAGAAATAAATATAGTCGCCAATCTGTATGCGGTTATGTTTATCGTAGAGGTAATATTTCTTTTTCTCTAAGTCACCCAATGTCCTGAATTCTGAAGATTTTCCGGTAGCAAGATCAATCTTACCATATTCAATACTGTAGAATGGTGAATACGTGGTGGTTGTAGTATTGGTGGTGGTTCCGGTGAAATAATTGCTCATTGAACTAAAACTGGTGTCTTTATCAATAGCTTTCACAATTTCCATAATCCAGTTAACAGATTTTCCGTCTTTGCTTTCAATTAAATATCCTACAGCAGGGAAATTATCTGCTGTCATCGGTGAATTATTGAAAAATCCTTTCTTATTTTTCTGATCGAGCTGCACGGTGTAGTTTCTTATCAAATTCCCGTCCGGAGAAAAATGCAGCAGATACATGCCTTTATAAATTCGGTCATAGCTGTCGCCGCTTTTGCTGGTAGAAACGCCTGCCAAAGCACCCAACATTTTACCTCCCGGAAGTCCAATTCCTTTCCCTTCAGGTTTATAATCTTGCACACTCAGCATCATCGAACCATCTTTTAAGATTTGGAAATTATTGGTCACAAATTTTTTTCCATCAAATTCTAATGCTTTTTTCATGTCCGGCCCGGCAACTGCTTTTTGGTTCAGTTCAGCCATAGGCGTCGCTTTAATGACAGAAACATTTCCCCCGGATACTTTTGCAATGATAAAGTCGTCATATTTTTTTTCGTCCAAGGCATTGTCCAGTGATTGCTGTGAAGGCGCCATATCATCTTTCCCGGAGATCACATTAGCCATTTTTCCAATTCCACCGAGCATTCCCCCGGTAGATTTAGCGGCGGCCTGTTCCTCATCATCCATACTTGATGGCGACACTGTAGCTCCCAAGATTTCGTCTGCATATTTTCCTTCTTTTTTAATTCCTAAACCATACAAAATCACCTCATTACCTTTGTTGTAAGCATTAAGAATACGGAAACCAGCCGATGGTGCAGAGAAATTAAATTGTTCCTTTACCGCGCCTTCCGGAGAAATCCGAAGATAGGTCAGTTGATTTGGAGTTCCGGCATTGCTTTTTCCGTAAGCTTTGGTTGGCGCTAAAACTACAATCCAATCTCTAGGGAAATCGTCATTGGAAACGTCTCGGCTGTTGTCGTCCATTAGTGGTTTGGAGAAAATAGGTTTCAAAGGAGTAGGCGTTGCAATAGAAGCTATTTTTTTGGATTCTCCAGTGTTTGAGATCTTTACTAAGTCGAGATTATTAAGGGAAGCACCTTTGGAATAAGGGTATGCGAGCGCATAAATCGTACTGTCTCGTTCTACTTCATACGCACCGCTGAAGAGATATTCTTCGCCGTTTTCACTGGTGAGTTTTTGTTTGTCGAGGAGTTTTATCCGCTTCACATAATCTCCGGCAAGCCAGTTGTATTTCGCTTTGATTTCGCGTTTTTTAAACATCATTTTCCCAGTAAAATTGGTACTGACCGAAGCTGCGGTCGTGATATATTCGTCGCCTTTAAAATTGAAAAATTTCCATTTTTTCTTCACTTTCTCTACATCCCATTCGTCTTTTAAGGTGTTGACAAGATTGGCGTCTTTGTCGAAAGTGTAAGTTTCAATCTTTACTTTTCTTTTGCTTGAAGGCAGGAAATACACCATTTCAAAACCTCCATTTCCGCTGGATTCTACTCCACCGAGATAGCCTTTTTTTGCTTTTCTGGAAATTTCATAATTCTTTTCCAGGATATCAAAGGTGGATTGTTGCGCAAAGGTGGCAACGCCGACAAGTAGGGCGGCCGTACTGAAAATAGTTTTTGCTGTCATAGTCTGTGATTTTTTTTACGAGATAAAAGTATCTCAAAATCCAGATGACTATCTACCCTCTAAAGGGTATTTTTGAGTCTATCGAAAATTAATCTGCCAATAAATTGAGGTTGGCAACCACTTGAATTAATTTAGGAAACGAATGGGTTTCTGTTTTTCGATAGATATTTTTTCGGTGGGTTTCTACAGTACTTTCGCTGATGAACAATGCATTAGAAATCTCTTTATTGGTAAGTCCGTCGATCATTAATTTCACGATTTGTTTTTCGCGGGCGGTCAATATGATTTGCGGATAATCAATGATTTTTCGCTTAAATTGGTTCAAAGCCATTTCTGCTTCCTCGCTAAGGTGAATGTATCCCAACTGTACCTCCTGCAGTGCACGCACCAGATTCTGTCTGTTGACATTTTTGGAAAGATAACCTTCAATTTTTATTTTTTCAACCAATTCATAAACTACTTTCGGATCACAATTCATCGATAGAATAATAATTTTAAGCTTGGGAAACTCCTGTTTCAGGATTTTCGCACAT
Organism: Soonwooa sp. T0.1_25; assembly: GCF_057652215.1. NCBI lineage: Bacteria > Pseudomonadati > Bacteroidota > Flavobacteriia > Flavobacteriales > Weeksellaceae > Soonwooa > Soonwooa sp. T0.1_25. The sequence goes on from NZ_JBYFBZ010000006.1 coordinate 18,088, forward strand.
TCGAATCCGCTTATTGTGGGCATCATTAAATCCATCAGCAATAAATCCGGATTGATCTTTTCTTCCCGCATATCTTGCAAAAAATCAAAGGCATCGGTATAGGTTTTCACAATCGCAATATTTTTCTCCAAACCGAGAAGCATTTCGATTCCATCAATTATAATCTGATGATCATCAACTATGGCAATTTTCATAGGAAAATAATTAAACGATTGGTATTTCTATAAAAACTTCTGTACCACGATCTGTATCGCTATCAATCCGCATTTTTCCTTTCAGCATTTCAATCCTGGCTTTCATATTTTGCAGGCCGATTCCATCTTTGTTTTCCGTAATTTTTAAAGGATCGAAACCTTTGCCATTGTCTTTAATTTCTGTGGTAATTTTTTTATCAGACTGTATCACGGAAATATCGATTTTATCGGCACCCGAATGTTTAACGGTATTGTTAATGCATTCTTGAATAATCCTGTAAAGTGTCACCTGAATATTTTGATCAATTTCGTTTTCAAGTCCTTCAATTTGAAGATTAACAGCGAGTTTTGGCGTAGATGTTTTCTCGATGAGGTCTCTCAAGGCATTGGCCAACGAGTTTTTAATCAACATATTCGGCATCATCTGATGCGAAAGCGTACGAACATCCGCAATGGCATCCGACAGAATATTCGATATTTTCTGCGTGATATTTTTAAAATTTTCAGGATTGTCTTTGTATTCATTCAAGACACTCACATTCATATTAGCAGCCATTAAAAGTTGTCCCACTCCGTCGTGCAGGTGTGTTGCCATCCGTTTCCGCTCGTTGTCCTCGGCTGTAATTACCGCTTTTGTAGCCAAATCTTGCTGATGGAGAATGGCTTTTTGATGTTCCATTTTCTGGCGATGTTGACGGTTTCTGTAAAAAACGAAACCAAAAAGAAGCAAAGCGGCCAACGAGGAAATCGCAACATTTCTTTTAAAAATTTTCGATTTCTGCTGAAGAATTTCGGAATCTTTCTTCAAAGTCTGGTACTTCTTTTCGAGCTCTGTTGTACTGGAAATCACGTTGGTATTCACCAATTCATTATCTAATGCGATGTATTTTTCAAAATAAAATTCCGCACTGTCCGGCTGCGCAGTGTTGTGATAAACATTTGTAAGGAGTTTGTAGGTAGAAAGCTGATTTTCTTTAGATTTTTCTTTTTCAAAAGTCGGCAAAATGTTCAAAAGCATTCGTTTAGCATCGTGGTATTTGCCTTTTACAATTAAGCCTTGAGCCACATCAATGCTGTTGCTTTCCTGATCAATTTTAGAATTAAATTCTTCCCGAACTTCTTGTGAAACCTGGAGATTTACTTGCGCCAAAGAATCCTTTCGTTGCATGATGTACAGGTTTCCCAAGTTTCTGTTAGCAAAAGAGATTCCCTGTTTATTCCCGATTTTATTACAAATTGCAGCACTCTTTTGATATTGTTTTTCCGCTTCGGAATAATTTTTCTGCATCTGAAATGCCTTTCCCAAGTTCAGGTAATTTTCGCAGAGTTTATTCTCTATTTCCACGCTTATTTCCTGAGATTCAAAATAGCTGATCGCTTCTGTAATGTATTTGATCGCATTGCGATTGTCCTTTAAATCCACAAACAACAGTCCAATATTCGCCTTGGTGATGTTGGAATTTCTTACATCTCCTTTCGCATCAAAATATTTCAAAGCTTCCAGGTACATTTTCATTGCTTTGTTGTACTGAAAACTACTTTGATACACTGAAGCCAGATTATTATTGAGCTTTGCTATTCCCGCGGCGTTCTTTTGTTTTTTGCGGATTTGATAAGATTTCAGATAATTTTTTTCTGAATTTTTGAAATCATTATTTCGAAAATGAACCACTCCCAAATCACTGTAAACCTGCGCTAGCAAGACCGAATCCTGAAGTTTTTCCGTTGCCGAAATGGCTTTTTTCCCGTAACTAAGCGCAGAATCCACCGAAACACTGGCGTAATACCAAGTGAGATCGGAGTAAATCGACGCCCGTTTTTTATCGTCGGGATTTTTACTGAGTTCTGATTTTAGATTGCTGATGACTTCAGATAAGTTTTGCGCATTCAAACGGGAGGTAATACCTAAAGTCAAACAAAAAAACATCATACATCTACAAATCATCGAAAGCCGATTTTTCAACAAAGTAGAAGATGATTCTGGTGCATGAAACTTAGAAGAAAGAGTAGAATTTATTTTCATATTGGTGTTATTAGTTTCTAACGAGCGCGAAAGCATTAAGCAAAAACCGAGGAATCTTTAATTGTGTTTTTAAGTTTTCTGCTAAAATATTTATGCTTTAACATTTAAAAATAATTTGATGAGAGCTGCGTAACCACTTTAAACAGAATCAAATATACATAAAATCCGAATTGAAAATATGAACTGCTTTTAAAAAATATTTTAAAATTTTAATACTGTTTTTTCAAAAAAGAAAATCCGCCTCAATGCTGAAACGGAATTTATTATTTTCTACGCCATTGAATCTGTGCGCTGCGAAATTGTTTTTCAAGTTTGGTAATGAAAATTTTGTGATGCAATATCCATCCTACTAAAACGCCAATTAAACTTCCGATAACGGTATCTAAAATTCGGGCTTCCATCAATTCGTTCACATCGGTAAATAAACCTGAAAGATTTGAAATTTTTATCCTCCGCTGCTTTTCAATTACACATTTTTTTGTAATTTAGTTTCATTGAAAAAGCATCGGCTCTGATTGGTCTGAACTTGAACATTCGTTCAACTTAAGCCCGCAGTTCGCTAATACATTTTCCGTTAGCGGAAATTTTATAAAAAACACGATCACAGATTGAATTACAAAATATTAAACAAATAAACTGATGAGAAAAACTATTACTTCAACATTTCTATTTTCTGCAATTTTTTTATTTTCACAAAAACAAACAAATTATGAATTTGATAAACACCCTGCAAAAATTCAAATTATAAAAAAAGCAAAATTGAAGAATCTTTCAAATCCATTAACAAAATCTTACGCTACAATGGCAAAAGGTATTTATGAATCTAATGATATTAATTTTGCAGGACATTATATTCTATTAGAAATTGGAAATACAACATATGAAACTAGTGCTGTGATTGCTGATGTTAAAACTGGACTAGTATATGATATTCCAGAAAATAATGAACCTTATTCCCCAGATGCAGTAATGCGATGTTTAGAAGACGATAATGAAGCAATAAATACAAAAGCAAATAGTAATTTGTTAGTAATTAATAATTTTAAAGATGGTGAATTTACACAGCCTGTTAGAAATGAATATTTATGGAATGATATAACAAAGAAATTTAAGCTCATAAAATCAACCAAATTAAAATGTACAAATAAATAAAAGTGACTACGCACAACATTGGTAACCGTTGCACAACTCACATTTTTAGAAAATAGTTTTCAAAAACATAAAATTTCAACCTCGTTTACGTACTTTTAAGCGAGGTTTTATTTTAGTTAAGGTGTAGAATTCTAATTTTTAGAAGGCTTAAAATTGAGTTATTGAAGTTTAAAAAGACTGTTTTTACAAAAGCAAAGTTCTTCTTGTTTTAAGGATAGAACTTGGGCTAAAAGACTTGGTTTTTTAATGGTAAAACGCATGTATTTCTTCAAGTTGTACGTTAAAGTTGCCATCATTACATGTTTGTTTGCGTTTTTGATGCCTCGTGTATTGACTCTCTTCATGTTGGTAAAGTTGACCAACGTTCCTATCACGGGTTCTACTGTTTTACTTCTTATTCTCGACATTTTTTTGGCATATTTTTCATTCTGTGTAAGCTTTTGGTGCATAAGGTTCGTAATCTTCGTTAGAATATACTGCCGATATTTCGTATTCCTCAAAAGTTTTTGATATATTTCTAATGGCTTACCGATGTATATTTTGATAGTTTTTCCTTTAGTTTTTAAGAATGAATTTAGCGTTCGTAGTGCTTCAACAATAAAATTAACGCGTCTATCAGACTTATTTTCTAATTGATTAAGTATGTTTTCATCAAAAATAAAAATTGGTAAAACTTTGCTGTCCGATTTCAGCGCCTCATACAATCCATGATTGTCTTTCAACCGTAAATCTCTTCTAAACCAAAAAATGAAATTTTAGCCATTAGATTAATTCATTGATTTTGTGAATGTCAGAATCTTTGTGATCATAATAAACGGTGAAATGAAATTCATTCAATTTTTTAAGTATAGAAAGTAGACTTTCTTTTTCTTTATCACTTATTTTAGCAGATAAAATTCTTGAAACCAAAGTAACATCCTGAACCGATTTTTTGAAAACTTCTTTCCCTAAATCAGTTACTTTTAGTCGTGTTATTCTTTTATCGTTTTCATCTGAAAATTCTTCTATCAAATTATTTTTCACCAATCTTCGGATAATTTCCATACCTGTTTGTTTTTCGTGAGCATTTCTCTCTACCAATTGAGTTTTGGTAAGTGATTTTTCATCCATTAAACGATACAGATAAGTAAACTCTTCATTGGCTAAATTTGGAAAATCCTTTAATCCTCTGCGAATCATTTGTTTAGAAAATCTACCAAGCAATATTACCTGCTTTGCAATTTCGTTTTCTAAATCAAATACTTTCTGATTTTCTTTTTTAAAAAGTTCAGTTGGGTTTGTATTTTGATAGGCTTTTTCGTTTAGCCATATTCTAAAATCTTCTATAGTAAAATTGTTTTTATTAGATTTTGATTGTTCGTATTCCTGAACTTCTAATATTAGATTAAGCAAAAAACTTGTGTCCATATTTTTTATAATTTAATTGTACTCATTCCTCCATCAATAGCAAAAATTTGTCCTGTAATCCAACTGGAAGAATCAGAAAGTAAAAATATAACCATTTTTGCAATTTCTTCTGGATTTCCTATTTTCTGTAGCGGATGTCTTTTCGCGGCGGCTTCTCTTTTCTCTGGTGATGCCAATAAAGCAGTGGCTAATTTGGTTTCTGTTAATGATGGGGCAATGGCATTTACTCTTATTTTTTGAGCTGAAAATTCAGCAGCTAAACTTTTTACTAGGCCTTCAACAGCGTTTTTACTTGCGGAAATAGAAGCGTGAAAAGGCATTCCCATTTTTGCAGCAACACTACTGAAAAGAACAATACTTGCATTGTCAGATTTCTTTAAATTAGGCAATAACTTTTGAATAATGATAACCGCTCCTAAAACATTGATTTCAAAATCATTTTTGAAATCATCTATACTTAATCGGTTAAATGGTTTTAAGTTGATGCTTCCTGGTGCATAAACAATTCCATCAATAACCTCAGGAAAAGGGATGTCATCTATATTATCTGTAATGATGTTTTTTTCATGAAATTGTATATTTAAATTTTCAATTGCTGAATTTTTAGTTTTAGAAATTCCAATGATTTGATTACTGCTTTGTAGTTCTTTTGCTGTTGCCAATCCAATACCACTTCCGCAACCTATAATGACTATATTTTTCATCTTTTTGATATTTTATTTAAACTAATTGTTCTTTGTCTGTCGCATTTAAATCTATTGATTTCGGGATTTCTCTTTTTCAGATGTTTCTGACTAACTCCTGAGTTTACTCTTTTTCTCCAAAGGTTGAATGAACTTCTTTTTAGTTCCTTTCTCATCAATTCAATGACTTGTGCTTCGGATATTTTGAATTGTAATTTTATGGCTTCAAAAGGAGTTCTGTCTTCCCAAGCCATTTCTATAATTCGGTCTAAATCTCTTTCTGTCATCATAATAATTTATATTTTTAAATATCAGAGTGATTTTGAGTTTTTACTTTTCCTGCATTTTTCACTACAAAATTTTACTTCTTCCCAATTTTTCTCCCATTTCTTTCTCCAAGTGAAGGACAAGCCACAGGTGAGACAAATTTTTGAAGGTAAATGTTTTTTTTTTACTCTTTTCATTCTTTGGGTCGTTGATATCCCAAACGCACAATAGAATTAGGGAATGCATAAGCTTCCAGTCCGTTAATGCAAGCCGTTTTTCCTTTGGATAAATCCACAAAACCGTCATCAAAAATCATAGTATCTTCCACAAAAAGATGTTTAATCTCTCCTAAAATCATAATCGTTCCATTAGCTTTAATATGATATTCTTCTAGAAACTCTAAGGCCATTTGAACTTTACAACCTTCAACAAAAGGTGCAAAAAAATCGCATTTATATTCAGGTTTTAAATTCGTTTTAGTAAATTCCGATATTTGTTTAGGATATTTCGCAGAAGTATGATGAGCCTCTTCAAAAATTCCCTGATGAATATGATTAATGGTGTAAAAACCATTTTCTTTGATGTTGTCGTAAGTGTTTCGTGCGACTGTTGTTGGTCTTAAAATAAAGCCTAAAATAGGTGGATTTGAACCGAAATGTACCACGGAATTAAAAACGGCAACATTTTCAAAACCAACATTAGAGCGTGTTGCAATTAGAGTAGCTGATTTGTAACCCGAGATACAATTAATCAGATTAGCTCGTTTTCTTTCTTGTAATTCTTGAAGATTTTTTGTACCAAAATGCATTATTGATATTTTATATAATTATTGATAGCAATATTTTTGGCTCCTAAATCGTGCATCATATTATACAGTCCAAAGAAAGTTCTGTTTAAATAGATAAAATGTCTAGAACCTCGGTTGGTATTCATGTTTTTTAAATCTGATATTTTGGCGTATTTTTGACCTAAATCAGCTATTTCTTGAAAAAATGATTCATCTGAAAAATCAAAATATTCTTGATTAAAAGGTCTTGTAAATAATTCCAACATTTCGTGAAATAGTTTGGTGAAAAATACTTTTTCTTCTGCAGAATCTTGTGTTCGCAGAATTTCTAATTCGTATAATTTATTCTCAAAAAACGCTTTGTTGTGTAAATTTTCACTCTTTGCCAATTCAAAATAAGGTTCGTAAAATTCATGAGGAATTTCTTTAATGCAACCAAAATCAATCACCATTAGTTCTCCTTTATCAGAAATAAGAAAGTTTCCTGGGTGAGGATCAGCATGTACTTGTTTTAATTCGTGCATCTGATACATATAAAAATCCCAAAAAGATTGTCCTATTTTATTTAGCATTTCTTGTGAATGTCGTTCTTTGGTGAATTCTGAAAAATGCTGACCATCTAACCAATCCATTGTAATTATTTTCTCACAAGAATATTCAGGATAATAATTGGGAAATTTCAAATTATCTAAGTGTTTACATCGATTTACAATTTTTTGACTTCTTTCAAGTTCCAATGTATAATCGGTTTCTTCAGATAATTTGTGTTCTACTTCTTGAAAATACGCTTCCGAACCTTCTTTTTTAATATTAAACATTCGCATAGCAATTGGTTTCACCATAGCCAAGTCAGATGAAATACTTTCTTTAACGCCAGGATATTGAATCTTTACCGCTAATACTTTTCCGTTTTTTGTGGCTTTATGAACTTGTCCGATACTCGCAGCATTTAGAGACTCAGGAGAAAAAGTGTCAAAAATGGCTTCAGGATTGTTCCCAAAATATTTTCTGAAAGTTTTTTTTACCAAAGCTCCTGAAAGTGGCGGAACCGAAAATTGAGCTAAAGAAAACTTTTCTACATAAGCCTGAGGCATAATGTTTTTTTCCATACTCAACATTTGAGCAACTTTTAGTGCAGATCCTTTTAGTTCCTTTAAGCTGTCATAAATATCTTCGGCATTATCACGATTTAAAATAGATTTAGCTTCCTCTTCATCTTTGGTGAGTTTGTTACCATAATACTTAATATAGTTTACTCCAACCTTTGCTCCAGCCTTAATCAAATTACTTGCACGGTCTATCTTTCCTGTAGGAATTCTATCTAATGTTTTCATTCTTTAAATTTTTTGAAACTTCTCTTTCCACAAAAATTTTCCTAAGTCTACAAACTTCTTCAAAGGCTCATGGTCTATAAACTGAAAACCAGTGTCTATCGTTTTTTCTATGTACAAATCTGTTTTTTCAAAGTTTGGTGATTCGTCTTTTTGCCAAAATTCTATAATAGATAAAAAGTGCAACCAAAGGATTTCTTCTCTAGATTTAGAGTTGAAATTTTTAAATGATTCTTTTGCCTTTTCTAAAATTTCTAAATCATTAAAGTCTAATGTTTTAACAAATGTCCTATGCTCAGATTTTAGTTTTTGCATTTTTTGTAACATTGTTAAATCTCTTTTTTCTAAAATCATTGTAACCAAAGACCTGTTTATCGTTAGATTTTCAAAAAAGATAAAATAAAGATTCAATAATCTTTCTTTAGCACTCATTTCTTCATAGCCTTCTATTTCTATAGTCAGGTCTAGTGATTTTTGAAAAAAATGTTTCAAGATTTCTTTTTCTAAATGATCAAAACTTGAAAAAAATTGATAGAATTCTTTTTCTTCAAATTTGTTTTCCTTCGCAAAACTGTAGACGCTTTTAGGTCTTTCTCTGTTTTCTAATAAATAATCTCCATAAAGAGATAGTAAATAATCTGAATTTAACTCCTTGTTTTTCATTTGATTATGTTTTATATGTATACTTTCTGTTGTTAATAAAATTTATCTATGACAAAAATAGTAAAATATTTTACTAATTATTTAATAATTGGTATATATTTGTACAATAAAAATAATTTATAAAATTAATGACATGATAAAACCACAAGCAAAAGCCAATCTACCAACTGATTTTGGGGACTTCAAAATGGTTGCTTTTTCGGATAATGACGAAAATTGGATGCCTCATATTGCGATGATTGCAGAAAATACAGATTTTACAAAACCTGTTAATGTTCGTTTTCATTCGGAATGTATTACAGGAGAAATTTTTCATTCAAAAAAATGTGAATGTGGTCAGCAATTAGATGCTGCAATGAAATATATGCAAGAAAATGGCGGTATAATTTTGTATCTTCGACAGGAAGGTAGGAATATCGGCATTATTAATAAAATCAGAGCTTATGAACTACAGGAATTAGGTCTTGACACGGTTGAAGCTAATCTGCAATTAGGATTACCTGCAGATGCTAGAGATTTTAATGTTGCTATAGATATGCTGAAAATTTTGGAAGTAAAGGAGATTAATCTTTTAACGAATAATCCAGAGAAAGCAAAATATGTAGAACAAAGCGATATTAAACTGAAAAGAAGAATTCCTTTGATTATAGCGCCTAATGAAATTAATCATTCTTATCTGAAAACTAAAAAAGAGTATTTCGGGCATCATTATGAGAATGTATTATAATATGTAAATAATCTTTCAATTAAACCGTTAAATAAAAATTGATTTTGAAAAAAGTAGTTATCATTGGTTCAGGATTTTCTTCCCTTGCTTCTGCCTGTTATATGGCGAAAGCTGGTTATGAAGTTACGGTATTGGAGAAAAACGAGCAGTTAGGAGGTAGAGCGTCAATGATAGAAATTGATGGTTTCAAGTTTGATATGGGACCAAGTTGGTATTGGATGCCGGATATTTTTGAGAGATTTTTCTCAGATTTTGGCAGAAAAGTTTCCGATTATTATCAATTAGAAAAGCTTTCTCCTGCGTACAGAGTTGTTTTTGGAGAAAATGATTTTATTGATATTGAAGATACTCCCGAACAAATTATTAACACTTTTGAAAAAGTTGAAAAAGGAAGTGGTAAACATTTGAAAAGATTTATGGATGAAGCCAAAGAGAATTATCGCATTGCGATGCAGGACTTGGTTTACAATCCTGGGCTTTCACTTTTGGAATTAGTTTCCCTGGAAACAGCAAAGCGCTTGAATCTTTTTGTAAAAAATATTTCTCAACAGGTAAAAAAGAATATTAAAAATCCTAAACTAACGAGTATTTTGGAGTTTCCTGTTCTTTTTCTTGGTGCAAAACCCAATAAAACGCCTGCTTTTTATAATTTTATGAATCATGCCGATTTCGGATTGGGTACTTGGTATCCGAAAGGAGGTTTTAATGCTGTGGCATTGGGTATGGTGAAACTGGCAAGAGAATTAGGGGTAGAATTCAAAGTAAACGAAGAAGTTACTGAGATTGTAAGTTCTGAAAATAAAGTGAAAAAAGTTATTACTAAAAATGGAATCTACGAGGCAGATGTTTTTATTTCAGGAGCAGATTATGCACACACAGAAAAACTATTAAATGGCAACAGAAATTATTCTGAAGAATATTGGAAAAAGAAAACCTTTGCGCCAAGTTCATTTTTGTACTATGTGGCATTCAATAGAAAAGTGAAGAATCTCCTGCATCATAATTTATTTTTTGATACCGATTTTGAACTTCATGCAAAAGAAATTTACGACACCAAAGAATTGCCTAAAAAACCATTGTTCTACGCAAATTTTTCAAGCAAAACAGATGATAGTTTTTGTGAAGAAGGCAAAGAAGTGGGATTTTTCTTAATTCCGGTTGCGGTAGATTTAGAAGTTAACGAAGAGATTCACGAGAAATATTTTCAAATCATATTGGATCGAATTAAAAAATGCACTGGCGAAGATTTGAGTGATGCTATTCTTTTCAAAAAATCTTTTGGAGTTAATGATTTTAAAGAGCGTTATCATTCGTGTAGAGGTAATGCTTATGGTTTGGCGAATACCTTAATGCAAACTTCAATTTTGAGACCAAGTATTAAGAATAAAAATTTAAAGAATTTCTTTTATACAGGTCAATTAACCGTTCCTGGACCAGGTGTACCACCTGCATTAATCTCAGGTAAAGTAGTTACGGATTATATTTTAAAACACACAGATTCCATAGAATAAAACAAAAAATCATGAGTAATTTCCAAATTTTTAATCAGGTTTCTGGATTAACCTCAAAAATGGTTACCGAAAAATACAGCACGTCTTTTTCTCGCGCTTCTACTTTATTCAAGCCAGAAATTCGTCAGCATATCTACAATATTTACGGATTTGTACGTTTTGCAGACGAAATTGTAGATACCTTTCATGATTATGATAAAGCAAAACTGCTTGATGAATTTGAGAGAAATTATCGCAATGGTTTACAAAATGGCATTTCTTTAAATCCAATTTTACATTCGTTTTGTAAAACTCAGAAAGAAAAAAATATTTCTCAGGATTTGGTAGATGCTTTTCTGCATTCTATGAGAATGGATTTGGGTGAAATCAAAGATTTAAATGATGAAAAATACAACGAATATATTTATGGAAGTGCCGAAGTGGTTGGGCTTATGTGTTTGAAAGTATTTGTTGATGGTAATTCTGAAGAGTATGAAAAATTAAAACCTTATGCACAAAGCTTAGGAGCAGCTTTTCAAAAAATTAATTTTTTAAGGGATATTAATGCAGATTTTTGTGACTTAGGAAGAACTTATTTTCCTAATGTGAATTTTAGAAATTTCTCACTTCAGGATAAATTAGAGATTGAAAAAGATATTGCAAAAGATTTTGAACATGCTTTAATAGGAATTAAAATGCTTCCAATGTCTTCTAAATTAGCAGTTTTTATGGCATATAAATACTATACCAATTTGTTTAAAAAAATTAAGAAGTGTAAGCCGGAAGTCCTCATGCAAAAAAGGATAAGTGTTTCAAATGCCAGAAAAATTTATCTTCTTGGTGAAATGATTTTAGCAAAAAACTTTAATTTGGTAAGATGAAAAAATTACTTTTTTTACTGGTATTTAGTTTTGGATTTTTTAAATCTCAAAGCTTATCGGAACTAAGAACTTACCTTCAAAAAGGAGAAACATCAGAAGAAGTGAGTAAAAATTTGATTAATAAATCAAAATACGCTTATGAAACTACTAACAAACCAATTTATGAAGCTTTTTATGCTGTTGGGAATTTTTTTATGGCGAAATATGCCGGTAATCCAATAAGCAAATATTCATATTTCAAAAAGGGAAAGAAATTACTGGAAGATGCTGTGAAGAAAGAGCCAAATAATGTGGAAATTAGACTAATGAGGTATATTTCTCAGGAAAAAACACCTAAATTATTAGGTTATAATGAAAATATGAAGACGGATAAAGAATTTATTATGAAAAATTACAAAAATTGTGGGGATGATAATCTCATCAATTTTATAAAAAAATATTTTAAAATTTAAAAGATGGAAGCAATACAATTTTTACTCATCACTCTTTCGGTTTTTGTAACAATGGAAGGTGTTACTTGGCTAACACACAAATACATTATGCATGGTTTGGGTTGGTATTTTCACGAAGATCATCATCAACCGGGTTATCCTCATGTTTTTGAAAAAAATGATTTTTTCTTTGTCGTATTTGCTATCCCTAGTATGCTATTGTTCTATTTCGGAACATTGAATGGTATTAACTTTATGTTTTTCATTGGTTTAGAAATCCTGATGTATGGAATGGCTTATTTTTTAATTCATGATGTGCTGATACATAGAAGATTTAAGTGGTTTGATAAAACAAACAATTGGTATTTCAGAGGATTAAGAAAAGCTCACAAAATTCACCACAAACATCTTTGTAAAGAAGATGGAGAATGCTTCGGGATGTTATATGTTCCCATGAAATATTTTAGAGAAGCTAAAATGTCAATTTCATAACTTAAATTTTGGAAAAGTACTTATATTTGTTTTTAGATATTTCGAGTTTTGTAGTTCCTTTTCTTTTTAGTTTTGAAAAGAAATGGATGAATTTTATTCGTTTTTGGAAGCCTTTTTTCTCAGCACTATTTATTGTTGGTTTTTTCTTTATTCTTTGGGATATTTACTTTGCGTATCAAAATGTCTGGGGATTTAATGATCAATATTTAGTCGGATTTCGATTGTTTAAACTCCCACTAGAAGAATGGCTCTTTTTCTTATTAATTCCTTATGCAAGTAATTTTATACATTATTCCTTAGAATATTTTCTTCCAACAATTAAGCTTACAAAGAAAGTAACACAAGGTATTAGTATTTTATTATTCATGGTAAGTTTTTGCGTTTTTGTTTGGAATTTAGACAAAATTTACACCGCTTCAAGTTTTGGACTTTTTGCTTTGCTTATGTTGTTTCAAATATTGACTCAATGGGAATATGCTCGTAGATTTTATTTGAGTTTTATTTTAATTTATGTTCCGTTTTTTTTAGTCAATTCTGCACTTACAGGAATGTTTACCGATAGCCCTGTGGTGTATTATAATAATGATGAAAACTTAGGAATTCGTGTGGGAACTATGCCTTTAGAAGATAGCTTTTATTGTTTTACCATGTTATACTCTAGTGTAGTTCTGTTTGAGTATTTAAGAAGAAAATTTAATTATCCTCTATCTATCAAAAATTAGTTTTTTCAATGAAAATTTCAATTAAAAAACAATCCGGTATTTATACGTTAACTTCAGAACAAATTCTACCAATTTCTTTAGAAAAAGCGTGGAATTTTTTTACGCTTCCTAAGAATTTAGATAAAATTACCCCTGAAGAAATGAAGTTCAGTATTACGAATAATCCTGCTGATACAACATACGCTGGACAAATTATTACCTATAAAATAGGAATACTTCCTTTAATTTCTAGTAATTGGATTACCGAAATCACGCATTTACAGGAAAAAAAGTTTTTTGTTGATGAACAGCGTTTTGGTCCCTATGCCATGTGGCATCATGAGCATCATTTTACTGAAACCTCTGAAGGAAAAGTTTTAATGACTGATATCGTCAATTTTAAACTTCCATTGGGAATATTAGGTGATGTTCTTGCTGGAAGTATGGTGGTTAACAGGGTTAAATTTATCTTCGAAAGTAGATATAAGATTTTAGAAAAAATAATAATTTCATGAAAATATTTCTCACTGGTGCTACGGGTTATATTGGTAAAAGACTTCTGATTCAGTTATTAGAAGAAGGTCATGATGTTGTTTGCTCAGTAAGAGATAAAAAAAGATTTGGCCTTAAATTATATACTAGTCATCTTGATAAAATTGAAGTGTTAGAAAATGATTTTTTGAATGAATCTACGCTCAAAAATATTCCTAAGGATATAGATTTTGCTTATTATTTGATACATTCAATGTCCTCAAGTGATGGCGATTTTTTAGAAAAAGAAAAAATATCTGCAGAAAATTTTAGAAAAACATTAGAGAAAACAAATGTTAAACAGGTTGTTTTTCTTACTGGAATTATCAACGAAGATAAACTTTCAAAACATCTTCAATCAAGAAAAAATGTAGAACACGCATTAAAAAGTGAAAAATATGCTTTAACGTGTTTAAGGGCGGGCATCATTGTGGGTTCAGGAAGTGCTTCCTTTGAAATTATAAGAGATCTAGTCGAAAAATTACCAATTATGGTAGCTCCAAAATGGTTGAAAACGAAATGTCAACCAATCGGAATTAGAAATGTAATACAATTTTTAACCAAAGTTTTGGGTGTAGAAAAAACGTATAATAAAAATTATGATATTGCAAGTAATGATGTTCTTACCTATAAAGAAATGCTAATGCAATATGCCGAAGTGCGTGGTCTTAAAAGATGGATATTTACGGTTCCGGTAATGACTCCTAAACTTTCGTCATATTGGTTATATTTCATTACTTCTACTACCTATTCTTTAGCAGTAAATTTGGTTGATAGCATGAAAATTGATGTGATTGCAAAACCCAATTCCTTGGCTTCTGATTTAGGTATTCATTTATTTTCTTACAAAGAAGCCATTAATATGGCTTTTGATAAAATTAAGCAAAATGATGTTTTAAGCAGTTGGTATGATTCTTTTGCAAATAAATTTCATAATAGAAATGTTTGGCAATATCTAGAAGTTCCAGAAAAAGGTTGTTTCAAGGATTTTAGAAAAATTAAAATTCATAATGAAGATGCTGTAATTGATAGAGTTTTCAGGATTGGTGGTAAAACAGGTTGGTATTATGCAAATTTTCTATGGAAAATAAGAGGGTTTCTTGATAAAATTTTTGGAGGAGTGGGTTTGAGAAGAGGCAGGAGGAATAACAGCGAATTAGAAGCAGGAGATTCTCTAGATTTTTGGCGCGTTTTGTATGCTAGCAAAGAAGAAAAACGTCTTTTACTTTTTGCGGAAATGAAAGTTCCTGGAGAAGCTTGGTTAGAATTTCATATCAAAGATGGGGTATTGCATCAAAAAGCAACATTTCGTCCTCTTGGTGTATCTGGAAGGTTATATTGGTATTCCGTTTTACCATTTCACGGATTAATTTTCAATGGTATGTTGAAAAAATTAGCAGAAGCTTAAATGTTTATCTTTTTTTATCTTATTGTTAATTATATAATAAATTGAATTTTATACTGTTGAATAAAATTATTATACTAATTAAAATCCAGATTAATTAAAATTACTAGGTAGATTTGTGTAAGCTCCCCATTTTCAGTACACTTCAAAAGTAGAATTTTTTTCTTGATTTTTTACTGCTGTTGTTGTCGGATGTAGAAAAGTGAGCAGGAAAAGTGCTGGCCTTAGCCTGGGCTTGCTATCCATTTTTCCAC
The DNA here is from genome assembly GCF_057652215.1 of Soonwooa sp. T0.1_25. Lineage (NCBI taxonomy): Bacteria > Pseudomonadati > Bacteroidota > Flavobacteriia > Flavobacteriales > Weeksellaceae > Soonwooa > Soonwooa sp. T0.1_25. The sequence goes on from NZ_JBYFBZ010000006.1 coordinate 33,507, forward strand.
ATCACCGGTGGCAATCCACCCAATGAATCATGAGGTCTTTCGTAGTTGTAATCTCTTACCCATTCCTGAGTAACACTTCTTACTTCATCCAAACTTTCAAAAATATATGCATCCAGGATCTGATTCCTGTAGGTTTTGTTCAAGCGTTCAATGTAGGCATTCTGTGTAGGTTTCCCCGGTTGGATATAAGCAAAGTTGATCTTATTTACCCTGCTCCAAACTTCAGCAGTATTTACTATAAACTCAGGACCATTATCCATGCGGATTTTCTCAGGCTTGCCGTAGCGGTTCACCAGATGGTTCAGTATCCAGATTACCCGCGAACTTTTCAAACTGTAATCTGCCTCAATGTGAAGAATTTCCCTGTTGTAATCATCAATCACATTAAAACTGCGGAACTTTCTGCCAGTGGCAAGTACGTCACTCATAAAATCTATACTCCACGTGTGAGTAAATTTTTCCGGAACCTCCAGGGGCGATTTTACTCTGGCAGGGATCCGTTTCTTTACCTTGCGCCGCAAAGGAAGTTTCATTTCCTTATAAATCCTGTGTAGCCGCTTATGATTGATTTTTTTTGCCACGGTTGCGCAGCCGGTAATAGTATTTCCAGAAACCTTCTCTCGGATGTCTCTGTGTAAGTTGTTTGAGCTCCATCATCACCGTAGAATCATCTTTCAGTGAGCGGTAATGAAAACTGCTTCTCCTTAATTTAAGTACACGTAAAGCCTTGCCGGAATCCTTCGGACGGAGCTCATGGATCTCCATGACAATCTCCCGTTTCCGACAAGGCTTTAGAGCTTTTTTTATTCAGAAATAATTAATGCTTTCTAAATGACTTCATGATTTAGCTTCGCTAAGTTCAATAATGTATTTTGCAACGTCAAGTTCCATCGCGAGGTTTGCGTACATCCGCTTGAGTCGGGCATTTTCTTCTTCCAGCTCTTTCACCCGTTTGAGTTCACTGGCTTCCATGCCATTGTACTTCTGGCGCCACTTATATAAAGTTGCTGTGCTGATGCCATTTTCCCTTGCCAATTCCTCGGCACTGCGGCCGCCGGCAAACTCCTTTAAAACACCTGCAATCTTTGCAGGACTGAATGTGCTCTTTTTCATTGTCTTAATTACGATTTAAAGTTAATTATTTTATACTTTTAAACCGTATTGTTTTCGGGGAAGCTTACAACACTACTTCTGATGTACTTGGCATAACTTTGTGTTTTTGAGGTTAATATATCAAATATACAAAATTTTGAGTATGATTAATACTATTTTAAGTAGGTTGGTTGTGGTAATTATTAGATGCTTGACACTTGTGATGTTGATAAAATAAAAGACACGAGTACTACTAAATTTACTCGTGTCTTATTGATATTAAAATGAAGATTTATAATCCAAAATTCACAAACAAAGAGAATCTTGATTTAGCTTCAATATCTCCACTAGCAAGGTTGGTGTAAGTGGGTAACATTAGTTCGCTTCCTATGCTGATTTTTTTATAGGAAACTTCAAAACCTAATTTGCCATATAGGGCACTTCCTGCTGTTCTTGGCATTATTTCGCCAAATTGTTTGTTCCAGTCGTAGACTTCGCCTTGCAAACCGAGTTTTCCACTAAAAATACTGTTTTCATTTCTCCATAAACTGTAGAATCCTGTAGCTGCGTAGTTCCATTGGTTTCCGAACTGATAATGTTTTTTGTTTTCGGTTTTGATGGTGTAATCGGTATTGAGCATTAGAGCGAAAATATTTTTCTGAAATTTGTAACTCAATGCCAATTGATAATCCCAACTTCCTGTTCCGAGCTGAAAACTCGGATTAACGCCCGTAATTCCTTTTTCGTCAAATTTTCCAATAGGAATTTTCACTCCTAATCCTCCACTTAACTGGTGAAACGTATTTTTTGATTTTAAAATTTCATAAATTCCCATTACGCTTGCGTCTCCAATACCACTAATTTTGATGTCTCCTTGTTGGGTCTTCTTTTCGTGGAATTGGAATGGAAGACTTCCGTAAATACTTAATTTTTTTGTAACAGGAATTTTCCCCCACAATTGTAAAGTGTTGAAATATTGGTCTTGAGTAAGATCATTAACAAATAGATTTTCTTTGGCTTTGTAATGTTGTGCAAAATATTTGATTCCGATAAATTGTGGATTCAATAAAGACTCAAAGCCTGAAGAACCATTCCCAGCAGCACAACCGCAAGCATCACAGAAAAATTCTTCTGATTTGAAAAGTGTTGTGTATTGGGTTTCGTATTTTGGTATATAAATGCTGTCTTTTTTTGTTGCTAAAACAGGACTGCTTATTATAAAAAATAGTATTAAAATAAACTGCTTCATTATTCTGCAAATTTTGGGTTGGTTATAAAACTTTGGTCACTTAATGTTTTTAAAAAAGCAATGATGTATTGTTTGTCTTGGCTCGTCATTGGTATTCCGATATGACCATTTTGCTTCAACAGAGGATCAAGATTGGGTTGATTTTCAACATTAGCGGTATAAAAATTAAGAACTGCTTCTAATGAATATAATCTGCCATCGTGCATATACGGCGCTGTATATTCTACATTTCTTAAACTAGGAACCCGAAATTTCATATTGTCGTTCCAATCTAATGTTACTCGGTATCGTCCTCTATCGTCTAATTGTGCATTGTAATACATCCCTGTGTTTCTGTAACTTTCATCAGTAAATAATTCTCCGGAATGACAACTTGCACATTTGTTCTGAAATAAGGTGTATCCTTGGCTTTCTTCATTAGTAAAAGTTGTAGTTCCTTTTTTCATTTGATCGTATTTGGAATTGGCAGAAACCATTGTTACCATAAATTGTGAAAGTGCTTTCAGAATTCGTTCTCCGGTAATGGTTTCGTCTCCAAATGCTGCTTTGAACATTTTTTTGTAGTTACTATCCGCATTTAGTTTTGCAATTGCTTCGGGAAGTGAACTGTCCATTTCGAAATCTGTAGTGATAGGAACTAAAGAACGTTCGTCCAGATTATGACTTACTCCGTCCCAAGTTTAATTTTTGAGAAAAGCCATATTCTGTATAGGAGGAGCATTACGTAAGCCGAGACGATTATCGATTCCGTGGCTAATGGTATGTCCGTGATGTGTGAATGCATTTTCCTGAATGTGACAAAATCCACAGGAAATAGTATTGTTACGTGAAAGTTTTCCCTCGTAGAATAATTTTCTGCCAAGTTCAACACCATTTATAGTGATGGGATTTCCTGCAACGTCAAAAGTCATTTCGGGGAAACCATTTGGCTTTTCCAAACTGTAGAGTTCGTCTTTTTCTATTGGAATTCCTTCGTATTCATCGGAACAGGAATACAAAAATCCAACTATTACAAGAAAAATCCAAAGAGAGCGAATTTGCCCTCTTTTGGATTGTGATAATCTATTAATCATTATGAACGTGGTCTACTTTGAACATTTTCGATACATTCTCCGTCACGTTTACCAAATGCACACTGCTTCCCATCGCCATATTATTGGCAGTGTCCAATGTTAATGGAGTTTGACCGCTAAGATATTGGTTAAGGTCTGCAAGAATGTGAACTGATGGCGTAACATCTTTTGAAACTCTTGCTGTTGTAGGCAGGTCTAAAGTTATTTCACGATATAAATTTGGTGTTCCATTAGCATTTGGATCGCCCATATTTCCTGCGTGATTCATAAATTCTGTATTTGTGGCTGAAGCTCCGTATTTTCCTTCCAATTTTGTGAAAATATATCCTGCAGCCCAAGACCAAGCCATTCCTTCGGTTTTTGCAGTTTGCCAAAATTCTCCTTGTCCGGATTGTCCCAATAAATAAGCTTGCGGACTGATTCCTAAACCGAATTTGATTTTTTTGTAATTTCCTTTTGCAATTTCTGTAAGGTTAAGATATACGACACCCGAAGCATCTGCATCGGATTGATCTACAATAAATGCCCCTTTGTCGGGATCGTTGTAATGATACTTGAATTCTCCACCGTTTTCATCAATTAGTGTAATGTTACTAATGATATACTTTAAAGTTGAAAATTGGTGTTTTTGCCCGTTGCTTGACGTTTGTATAGTTTGTCCGAGAACAATTTGCCCAAGATTATTGAATCCGTTTTCAAATTTTACCTGGAGTTTTCCTGGTGTAGTGTCTTGAACATCGTCATCATCATTGTTGCGACAAGATGAAACAGAGAATAAAAGGATTGCTGTAAATAACAGAGATAAGAATTTATAAATTTTCATTTTTTAAATATTTAAGTTTTTGTTTAAATGATGAATTAATACGTGTAGTTTCTGCAGAACATTGTGTTCCACAGAAAAATACATAATAAACGTGCAAAAAACTTAAATAATTGGTGGTCTGAAAATGTGTTTCAGAAAGAGATAAGAATATTCTCTTTTGTAAATATATAATGAATTGCCAGGAAATTCTTTTATTATGATTTTTACTTCGGAAATTAAGGAAGGAAGATAAAAGTCGAGAATTTTTTGTGATTGATTTTTTGTTTTCGATAAAGGAGAGGGATCTTCCTGCGAAGATTTTGCCAATTCTTTACTCAAATAACACTTCCCGTTACAATGCAATTCCTGTTTGGTTTTGTTGATACAAAGAGTGGTTGAAATATATTCGTAATTTACAGCATAATCCATCAATGGTACTAAAGGTTTTAGCACCATATATAAAGCAAGAAATATGTTGAGTATGTATTTCACACTACTTTTTTAGAAGTTTTTGTATATCTTCTATCAATTTTTCTCTATCAGGATGGTATTTTCCTCTCAGGTCTGTGTTTTTACCTTCGGGATCGGAATAATTAAGTCCGGAATAGTAGAGAATAGGAATATTATTTGCGTTATATCTGCAACTAATATTTCCTTCCTGATCTATCAAAGCAATCATTCCGCTGTGATTTAGACTTTCTGCTTCGTCTTCTTTGTCGCCAACATAAATATTGAACTTATCTGCAATTTCTCCAATATAGTCTCTGTTTCCTGTAAGAAAATGCCAATTGGGAGAATTTGCTCCAACAAGTTTTGCGTGCTGTTTTAATACTTCCGAAGTATCGTTTTCCGGATCAATGGAAATTGAAATAATTCCAAAATTCGGGTTGTTGATTTCGTCTTGAATGTATTTCATATTCTGATTCATTATCGGGCAAATCGTTGGACAACGGCTATAGAAAAACTCAACGAGATACACTTTTCCTAACATATCTTTATTGGATATTTTTATATCATTTTGGTTGGTAAGTTCAAAATCAGGAACTTTCATTACTGTGAATAAACTCTTCTTAAAATAAGAAAATCCAAAACCGATTGATACAAAAAGTAAAGCGAAAATGACGATAGGAACAATGATTTTGTTTTTCGAATTATTCTGCTTCTTCTTATTTATTTTGGGCATATTTTGCAGGATTTTTTTTAAATTCTTTTTTGCAATGATCACTACAGAATCCATATGTTTTTCCTTTGAAAACAGCCGTATCTTTAAGATATTCTGCGGTCTTCATCTGACAAATCGGGTCCAAAGCATTTACGACTTTTATACCTTTAAGATCTGTTTTAGGAGTCATTTTTTTTACCTGCTTTACTTTGGGTGTTTCTTGTGCGCACGAAATTGTTGATGCAAGTAGCACCAACATAAAATGTTTTTTCATTTTATGAGATAATTTAATTAATAATGATGTGAAAAATCTGTATTATTAATTAGACTAAAGGTGGATGAAAAATAGAAGAATTTAAATCAAAGAAATAAAAAGAAGGAATGTAATGTTTTACAACCTGTTTTGTTGATTTCACTTGTGAATTTACAATTACCAAAACATCTTTTATTAAAAAAGTGTCTATATGAATTGTTGATTTTGGAGTTTCTGATTTGGATGTATTATCCGTGTTTTTAGCTATTTCTTTTGTGAGATAACATTTCCCGTTACATAATAACTCGGGTTTGCTTTTATTTTCGCATAATTCTTTAGAAATATAATCATACCTAATTGCATAATCAATTATTGGCACTAAAGGTTTTAGTACCACATAAAAAATTAAAAATAGGTTAAGTATATATTTCATATTATTTACAACCCCAAAAATAGGGATTTTCTTAAAAACAGCGGGTGATAAAAATCAGCTCTTTTGCAAAATAAGAAGATGGTCAGCATTGGCTTTTTGCAAATGTGCTGGGAAAAAGTTAGTCAATTTGTAATTCAGTTTTGTTGAATTTTGATTTATGAAACGGCTTTGGCAGCACTGCATATAACGGAAAAAGTATTGGCGAAGTGCGGGTATAAAGATGACAAATCTTTAAACTTTGGATGCAAGTAGCAAAACCATTTTCCTTTTTGCTAAAATACACATTTTGCAAAAAAGAAATGGATTTTGCGGATAAATTTACAAATATTTCTATTATAACATCACCCCGCATTTTAGCAATACGATGTAGCGGATGCCCTTTTTAAGTTATGTTATTTCAAGTTCGATTTAAAAAATGTTTCCAACTTGTCGAATGGAATTTTATCCAATTTGTCGTACAAATCCACGTGAACAGCATTTGGAATAATCATTAACTCTTTTGGTTCGGAAGCGTTGTTATATGCCGTTTCGCTAAAATAACGTGAGTGTGCATTTTCTCCTGTGATTAAAAGCATTGGTCTTGGCGAAATCTCTTTGATATAAGTCAAAATTGGCATATTCATAAAAGAAAGTGGCGTAGTCATTGTCCACGCATTTCCTGAATTTACCGAACGTTCGTGATAACCTCTTGGAGTCATATAATAGTCGTGATATTCAACTAAAAATTGTGCTTCGCCACCACTTAATTTGTTATATGGTGCTTGGTAGGCAGGTGTACCACTTTCTGCATCTTTCCAACGTTGTTCGCCTAACTGTTCCAATGTTTTGGTACGTTCTTCCAATGTTACCACATCATTGTAGCCTTTCGACATTACTCTTGTCATATCGTACATACTTGTTGTTGCAACTGCTTTTACTCGTTTGTCAATGGCGGTAGCGTTTAATGCAAAACCTGCCCAACCACAAATACCGATGATGCCTATTTTATTTCTATCAACGGTTTTCTGTATTCCAAGAAAATCTACTGCGGCACTAAAATCTTCTGTGCTGATGTCGGGTGATGCAACATTACGAGGTTCGCCACTACTTTCGCCTGTGTAAGATGGGTCAAAAGCCAGAGCGATAAAACCACGCTCTGCCATTTGATTAGCATACAATCCCGAAGATTGTTCTTTTACAGCTCCAAAAGGTCCGCTAATAGCGAGAGCTGGTAAAAGCTGGCTTCCTACATTTTTCGGGATATACAAATCGCCTGAAAGTGTAATTCCATAACGATTTTTAAACGTTACTTTTTGGCGTGTTACTTTTTCACTTAATTGAAATGTATAGTGTTCGTTTGTCATTTTTTTAAAATTTGATAAGTTCTTTTGAGCAGATAACTGTCCTACAAATGCAAGCAGTAACATGATAATTATTGATTTTTTCATTTTATTAAAATTAAATTGATTTCAAAATTTTTGCTGATATACCTCCAACAATGGTATTATCGGGTACATCTTTTGAAACAACTGAACCAGCTGCAACTATTGAATTTTCGCCAATAATAACGCCTTGCAAAATGGTTGCACCTGCGCCAATCCAAGCGTTCTTTTTTATGTAGATTGGTTTAGGAACTAATGCGTGCCTGTTTTTGGGTTCTATCGGGTGTCCCTCGGACAGCAAACTAACTTTCGGGGCAATCAATACATTATCTTCAATGGTAATTCCGCCTAAATCCAAAAAAGTGCAATCAAAGTTTATGAATACATTTTTCCCGATTTTGGTGTGCTTTCCATAATTGATGTATAACGGTGTAAATACGGTTGTGCTTTCGTCAATTTCTGTATTGGTAATTTGACTTAATAAATTTCTTATTTCGTCTGAATTTGTTGCGTTGTTCATTTGATTTAAGAGTTTTTTCGTTTCAAATGAGGCTTCTCGCAGTTTATACGCTTCTACATCATTAGTTGCGATGGTTTCGCCATTTCTTAATCTTTCAAAAATATCTATTGCTTTCATTTTTACTATTTTAATAGAGCAAAATTAATTACAATAAAGAACACATTTGTTACAAATAGTACTTCAATAATGTCAAATAATACCTATTTTAGTTTTTTGAAAAAATAGGTACAAATGGAATTGTTAAATCAACAGAAAGTGATTTTGCTTAAATCATTTGGAAGCGAAAACTTTCCGGAAGATTATCAAAATAAGTATCATACACATATCTATTGTCAGAGGGGAAAAATCAATTTTATGTTTAACAATAGATCTATGGAAGCCCAAAAAGGAGAATTTGTTTTTTGGCTTGCTGAGAGTGAAATTGCTGATTTGTGTTTTTCCAAAAGTTTTATGGCGACAATTCTTTTTGTGGAAAAAGATTTGTTATCTAACAATTTTCCCAACCTCAATATAGGCATTGACGCTATTATTCATCACAAAACAAATCCAATTTTGTTTGCAGACAAAAAAAATAAAGACCGAATTTTAAAAAATTTTCAATTACTCTATTTAAAATCGCTTGAAATTCAAAATCGTTTTTTTGATGAAGTATTGAAACTTCAGATGCAACTTTTTATTTTAGAAATGTGGGATATATTTATCGATCAATTGGAAAGAAGAAATCGAAGTTTACAGAGCGGAACTCTTTTTGAGCGGTTTACTCATTTAATAGAAATGCATTGTATGCAAAACCGTGAAGTAAAATTTTATAGTAACCAACTGAATATTTCTCCAAAATATCTAAACCAAATTTGTAAAACAAATACGGGTATTAGTGCATCGAAATGGATACAACGTTACGCCAAAGACCGAATTGTATTGTTGTTAGAAAACAAAAGCTTGAATATTTCTGAAATATCTGATCAAATGGGGTTTTCTAGCCATTCTTTTTTTACAAGGTACGTGAAAAAAGTTTTAGGAATTAGTCCAAGTGAGTTTAGAAATCGTGTGAATTAGTTTATGTAGTCTGTTTTTTTAGGGTTTTCTCTAACCCTGGAATTAGAGAAATAAAACCCAGAATACTCCAAAATATCAAAAGAACACAAATTCAATGTATCATTTTGTAGGTGTGGTTTTGATGACTTTCAGTATATTCTGCAAAGAGTTGATCGATTTTTCTCATGTCGTTTAGTTTTCGAAAATTTACAATTAATAAAAAAGTTCCCAAAACAAAGCGTTTCGGGAACTTTTAAATATTTATACTAAGAAAATTAGAATTTTGATTCTCGGTTCTAGAATCTTGTATCTAAATCCTATCCAACATCAATCCCATTTTCCACAGAATCATCTGGCGTAACGAAAGAAAGCTTTCCATCAGGTTTTGAAGTCAACAATAGCATTCCTTGAGATTCAATTCCACGGATTTTTCTTGGCGCTAAATTCACTAAAACCATTACTTGCTTTCCGATTAATTCTTCGGGTGAAAAACTTTCCGCAATTCCTGAAACCACTGTTCTTACATCGATTCCTGTATCCACTTTGAGTTTCAATAATTTATCAGCTTTTTCTACTTTTTCAGCTTCTAAAATAGTTCCGATTCTAAGATCAATTTTACTGAAATCATCAAAAGAAATCTCTTCTTTCATAGGTTTTGCGTTAGGATTTGTTTTTTTATTATTTTGTTTTGTATTCTCTAGTTTTTGGATTTGTGCTTCAATCACATCATCTTCAATTTTGGAGAAAAGAAGTGAAGCTTCATTGATTTTGTGTCCGCTTTCGATAAGAACTTTCGCGTTTTCGACATCGTTCCAATTCATTTTTTGAACATTAAACATATTCAATAATTTCTCTGAACTGAAAGGCATAAACGGTTCACACAATTGCGCTAAACCAACCGCAATCTGAGCGCCTACAAATAATGATTGAGCTGCTTTTTCTGGATTATCTTTAATGGTTTTCCAAGGTTCTTCAGTTTGAAGATATTGATTCCCGAAACGAGCCAAATTCATTAAAGCTGTTAAAGCATTTCTAAACTCAAATTTTTCTAAAAACTCGTGAATTTCTTTCGCTGATTTCGAAACTTCATTTAATTCAGGAGCGTTTACATCGCCGTTTGGAACAACGCCATCGTAATATTTATGAATTAAAACCGCAACTCTATTGATGAAGTTCCCGAAAATCCCCACCAACTCTGAATTATTTTTGGTTTGGAAATCTTTCCATGTGAAGTTATTATCCTTAGTTTCTGGCGCTGAAGAAAGCAATGCATAACGCAAAACATCTTGTTGTCCTGGGAATTCCTCAACATATTCATTTGCCCAAACTGCCCAATTTCTTGAAGTCGAAATTTTATCGTTTTCAAGATTTAAAAATTCAAAAGCAGGAACATTGGTTGGCATCACATAATTTCCGTGAGCCTTCATCATTGCAGGGAAAATAATACAGTGGAACACAATATTATCTTTTCCGATAAAGTGAATTAAATCCGATTCTGGGTTTTGCCAATAATCTTTCCAATTTTTTCCGTTTTTCTCCGCCCATTGTTGCGTGAAAGAAATATAACCAATTGGCGCATCAAACCAAACGTAAAGTACCTTTCCATCAGCATCTGGAAGCGGAACAGGTACGCCCCAATTCAAATCTCTGGTCATGGCGCGAGCTTTAAGACCATCATTTAACCAAGATTTTACTTGTCCGTAAACATTGGGTTTCCAATCGTTTTTATGACCTTCGATAATCCATTCATTCAAGAAATTTTCATAGTCATTTAAAGGAAGATACCAGTTTTTTGTTGGTTTAAGAACGGGAACATTTCCGCTCAACATTGATTTTGGATTAATCAATTCTGATGGTGAAAGTGTAGAACCACATTTCTCGCATTGGTCACCGTAAGCATTGTCGTTGCCGCAATTCGGGCAAGTTCCAACGATGTAACGGTCTGCTAAAAATTCATTGGCTTGTTCATCAAAATATTGTTCAGAAACTTCTTCTGTAAACTTTCCGTTATCATATAAAGTTTTGAAGAAATCCTGGCTTACTTCATAATGTTTTTTATCCGTTGTTCTTGAATATTCATCAAAAGAAATCCCTAAATCTGAGAACGATTTTTTAATAATTTCATGGTATTTATCAACGATATCTTGAGGTGTAACGCCTTCTTTTTTTGCACGAATCGTGATGGGAATTCCGTGTTCATCTGAACCACAAATAAATGCAACATCGTTACCTAATCTTCTCTCGAATCTAGCATAGACATCCGCCGGAATGTAAACTCCCGCCAAATGCCCTATATGAACCGGTCCGTTTGCATAAGGCAAAGCCGCCGTAATCAGTTTTTTGTTTGACATTAAGTATAATTATAATTACTGCAAAAATAAGGAATTATTAGCTTAAAATTTTAGTTAAAATGGAGTTTCTTTTGGGTTCATTTTTTTAAATCGATGATATTAAATTGTCATTTTAAGATGTTTTTTTGTTAAACGATTGTTTATGAAACTCATTTTATTAGCTTGAAAATACTATGTGTTGAATAATTATTTCGTAATTTTATGTGTGTTTTATTAGGTTTTAAGTGTGTTTATCCTAGAATTTTAATGAATTATAAAAAAAAGTGAAGATTTACTTTTGGATATAGTTTTTTTTTATACCTTTCCATGCTTAATTTTTCTTAAGTATTTGTTAAGTGAGTGTTAATTTAAAATATACATACGTGAAAGAAAACAAATTTATTCTGAAGATAGCGCCATTCTTCCTATTAGCTGGTAGTATGTTGCATGCCCAACAAAGTGATAGTCTTAAAACTAAGAATATCGAAGAGGTTGTCGTTATTGGTTATGGTAAGCAAAAAAAGTCTGATGTTACAGGTTCGATTACCTCTGTAACTGCAAAAGACTTTAATGGTGGTGCTACAACCGCAGGTCAACTTATCCAAGGAAAGACTCCAGGGGTACAGATTGTGAGTAACAGTGGTGCGCCAGGTGCTGGTACAGCAATTCGAGTAAGAGGTACTTCGTCACTTAATGGTAATAACTCACCATTGATTGTTATTGACGGCGTTCCACAAGACTTTGTTGGTGTTAATGGTATTTCGGATCCATTGTCCTTAGTTAATCCTAATGATATCGAGTCATTTGATATCTTGAAGGATGCTTCTGCAACTGCTATCTATGGTAACAGGGCCTCAAATGGGGTTATCTTGATTACGACTAAAAAAGGTAGCGCAGGAAAATTCAAAGTTAATTTTTCTAGTGTTGCTTCGGTATCAACAAAAATGGGAGAGGTTGATGTATTATCTGCGGATGAGTTCCGTAGTTTTGTAAATGCTCATGCTTCAGATGCTTACAAAGCAAAATTAGGAAATGCTAATACTAATTGGCAGGATCTTATCTATCAAGAAGCTTGGGGAACAGATAATAATGTTGCTTTCTCAGGTGGAATTAAATCGCTTCCGTATCGTTTGTCTATTGGTTATAATGAGCAAAATGGTATTGTGAGAACAAACTCTTTCAAGAGAACTGCGGTTGGTCTTAATTTAAATCCAAAATTTTTGGATAACCACCTAAGTGTTAATGTTAATGCTAAAGGAACATTTACTGATAACCGTTTTGTAGATGGTGGTGTTATTAAATCTGCAACGTATTTTGATCCTACTCAACCAATCTATTCTGGTAATAATAAATATGGAGGATATTATGAGTGGCTTTTAAATGGAGATTTGAATGTTAATGCCAATTCGAATCCACTTGGAATTATCCACGGTATTCGTGATATTTCATCTGCTTGGAGAGGTTTGGGAAATATTCAGTTAGATTATAAATTCCATTTTTTACCAGAATTACACTTTAATGTTAATGCTGGTTACGACTATACTAAAAGTGAAGGTCAAAAAAATACAAGCGCTTTGTATAAGCCTGGATTTAACGATAAGGGAAGTAACAACTATTACTCAATGGAGAAAAAAAATAAGTTGTTAGAAACTTATTTTAATTATGTAAAATCAATTTCTGCAATTAATACAAGTGTTGATTTGACAGCAGGTTATTCTTATCAAGACTTCCGAACAATTATACCAGGTGCTGTTACTTACAAAGGAGTAGAGCCTTTTGAAACCCATAATAATGATTTTGAAACTCAAAATACTTTATTATCATTCTACGCGAGAGGAATTTTCACAATTGCGAATCGTTATGTAATTTCTGCATCTATTAGACGCGACGGATCTTCAAGATTCTTTAACGGTACAAGAGATAATGTTTGGGGTAACTTCCCAGGAGCTTCGATAGCATGGAAACTTAATGAAGAAAGTTTTCTAAGAGATGTCTCTGCTATTAGTACTTTAAAATTACGTGCTGGTTGGGGGAAGACTGGACAACAAGAGCTTCCAGGATTAGATGGTAATAGACCTAATAATTATCCAGCATTTGCAGCTTATAGCCCTAGTAATACTGGTGCTTACTACCAATTCGGAAATCAATTTTATTACATGTTCCGACCTACTAATTATAATCCAAATTTAACATGGGAAACTACTGTTTCTAAAAATATTGGTTTGGATTATGGTTTTATGAATAACAGAATTTCTGGTTCGATCGATCTATTTCAAAAAGATACTAAGGATTTACTAGTTTACGTAACAACGGCTGCTGGTGGATTGAGTAATGCTAACTGGATGAATGTCGGTAACATGGAAAATAAAGGTATCGAAGCGAGTATTAATTTAATACCAATCAAAAAAGAAAACATTACGTGGGAACTTAACTTTAATGCAACACATTACAAGCCAATTGTAACAAATCTTTTGGACAGAACGGATGATTCATTTAATATTCCAATTGGAGGAATCGAAGGTGGTTCTGGTAACACAATACAAGCTCATGCAGTTGGTTATGCCCCTAATTCATTCTGGGTTTATCAACAAGTTTACGACAGCAATGGCAAAGCATTAGATGGTGTATTTGTTGACAGAAATAATGATGGTAAGATAGATGCTTTTGATAAGTATTATTATAAATCGACAACGCCTGATGCGATTTTAGGTTTCTCAACAAAATTAAAAGTTAAAAATTGGGATTTCGGACTTAGTGCTAGAGCGGTATTGGGTAATTATGTTTACAATAATATGGCATCTAACAGTTCATTACAATCTGCTTCAACTAACGAATATTTACAAAACGTATATCACACAGCTCCTGTTAATGGATTTGCCGTTCCTCAATATTTCTCAGATACTTTTGTAGAGAATGCTTCATTCTTAAGATTAGATAATCTTAATATTGGTTACAACTTCGGTGAAATTTTCTCTAAAGGTAGTAACCTAAGAGTTTACGGTATGGCACAAAATGTTTTCGTAATCACGAAATATAGCGGTGTAGATCCTGAAGTATTTGGTGGGATTGATAATGGTTATTACCAAATGCCGAGAGTGTATTCAGTAGGATTTAACTTTCAATTTTAATTAAAACAATTTAAGATGAAAACTAAACAACTTAAATATAAAAAACTATTCTTCTCAGCTGCAGTTTTGGCTTTGCTTACAACAACATCTTGTATTAAAGATTTAGAAAGAGAGCCAATTACAGATGTGACTTCTGCAAGTGTTTTCAAAGATTTTGCAAATTATCCAACCGCTTTGGCAAAACTTTATGGTGGTCTTGCAATGGGAGGACAAGTAAGTGGAGATGGAGGAACCTATCCAGATTCTGACATTAGTGGTATTAATGGCGGTTTTTCTCAATATACACGCTTGATGTATACGCTCAATGTTATTACAACTGATGAAGCTGTTATTGGTTGGAATGACGGTAACCTCCATACGATGCACAAAATGACTTGGGATTCTTCCAATGAGTTTGTTGCGGCGATGTATTACAGATTGTACACCGAGATTGCTTTTTGTAATGAGTTTCTACGTAATGTTACGGATGAAAAACTTGCAGCAAATGGCATTACGGGCGACAATTTAACAGAGGCTAAATTCATGAGAGCTGAAGCTAAATTCTTAAGAGCGCAGTCTTATCTGCATGCTTTGGATATGTTTGGTAATGTGCCTTTTGTTAAAGAGGACTACTTACCAGGCTCCGCATCTGGACCTCAAAGAATTGAGCGTAAAGAGCTTTTCAAATATGTGGAGGCAGAATTGTTAGATTGCGCTAATAACCTTAAAAATCCAAGATCTAATCAATATGGTCGTGCAGATAAAGCGGCGGCTTGGGCTGTTTTGGCTAGATTGTATCTTAATGCAAAAGTATATTCTGGTACAGAAAGAAATAATGATGTTATCACCTATACCAACAAAGTTATTGAAGCAGGTTATGCTTTAAAATCTGATTATGCATCATTATTTTTAGCTGATAATAACGTTGGTAATTCTGAAGCTATTTTTACAGTTAATTTCGATGGTGTTAATACACAAACTAATGGTGGAACCACTTACATGGTGTGTGCAGCTGTTGGTGGAAAAATGCCAGCTGCTGATTTCGGAATCAACGGAGGTTGGGGTGGTATCCGTACTACTAAAGCTTTTGTTGGACTCTTCCCTTCAAATGGTTCTGACAAGAGAGGTCGTTTTTATACCAATGATCAAAATCTAGAAATTAACGATTTAGGTTCATTTAATGATGGTTATGCTTTTATTAAATATAAGAATGTTAAAAGTGATGGTACAGCTGGATCAAGCAAAAGCTGGGTAGAAGCCGATATCCCATTATACAGATTGGCAGATATCTACCTAATGTATGCTGAGGCTACACTTCGTGGCGGGAATGGCGATATGAGCAAGGCGGTTTCTTATGTTAATAAACTTCGTGAAAGAGCTTATGGTAATACGTCGGGCAATGTATCTAGTATTAACCTAGATTTTATCCTAGACGAAAGAGCTAGAGAGCTTAGTTGGGAGATGACAAGACGTTCGGATTTGATTCGTTTTGGTAAATTCACTACAGGAGCTTATCTATGGCCTTGGAAAGGGAATGTAAAAGATGGTAGAGCAGTTGAAGATTACAGAAATCTTTTCCCAATCCCAGTTAAGGATATTATTGCGAATCCTAACCTTGTACAAAACCCAGGTTATTAATCTTAATTGTTTTTAAATAATGAAAAATATATATAAAATATTATTCGTAGGATTTGTAGCAACATTGCTTTGGTCATGTGAGAAAAATGATGACTTTGCTACTGCTAACAATTTGACGACACCAACACTTAAATCTTCAAAAGATAATGTAGTGTTACTCCAAGCGCAAGATGCTGACGAAGCAGTGACATTTTCTTACACCAATGCAACTTACTCTGTTAATGTTGTTCCTACTTATGAATTAGAATTTGCTGTTGCAGGCACTAATTTCAAAAATTCTAAATCAGTTGGTGTTGATTCTAACAAAAAAGTATTTACTGTTAAGGATCTTAATACATTAGCTTCTGGCATTGTTCCTCAGGAAGTTGCAACCAAATGTGATGTAAGACTCAATTCTATTTTAGGGAATAATGTCGTTAGCTCACAACCTATTGCTGTGACGATTACTACTTACAAACCTAATCCTGATAATGTGTATCCTAAAATTTATGTTCCTGGTAATTATGCCGGAGCGAGTGGCTATACAGATTGGACGCCTACTAATGGTGGATCACCAAATCTTTTCTCTCCTAAGAAGGATGATGTATATTACGGTTTTGTATTTATGAATAATGCTGAACCAGAATTTAAGTTTACTTATGCTGAAAAAGGTTGGGATGATAATAAAGGCGATACTGCAAAACCAAATACTTTTGCAACCTTGAAAGCTAATGGAGAAAATATCCAACCAACTACAGGAGCAGGAACTTATTATATCAAAGTAGATTGGACTGGTAACACTTATTCAATTAAGAAAATGGATATGGGTATTATTGGTGACGCAACACCACAAGGTTGGGATTCTGATGTTAAACTAAGTTTCAACAAAACGACTCACAAATTTGAAATAACCATGGCTTTAGTAGCAGGGAAACCTTTTAAATTTAGAAATGATGGTTCTTGGGGTGTTAAAATTCAGCCAACAGGTAAAGACGATCAAGAGCTTGCTTCAGGAGCAGAATATGCGACTTATGTTAGTTCAGAAGGTACTGTGTCAGACGACGCTAGTTACAAAGTAGCTACAACTGGTACTTACAAAATAGAGTTAGATCTTCATAACTCAGCAAATTATACAATTAAAGTTACAAAACAATAGTTTGCAGCTTTAGATTAACCAAAAAAAGTGTTGCATTACCGCAGCACTTTTTTTATATTTATTAGTTTTTAGAAATTAAAAAGAAAATTATGCGGAAAATTAGCTTTGGGATATTATGTTTTTCAATGATGTTTACTGGACTTACAGCGCAATCGCTAAAGTCACCAGATGGACAATTCGAAATGAATTTCAGTCTCAAAAATGGAGTGCCTTTTTATAATCTTAAATATAAAGGAGAAACCGTTCTTGAAGATTCAAAATTAGGTTTAAGACTTTTCAAAGATTCAAATATCAAATTCAATACAGATCTCAGCAATGTCAATGACAAAGCGCAAGATCTTAACTACGGTTTCGAAAAAGTATCAGACAAAAGAGATTCTAAAAACGAAACTTGGCAACCAATTCTTGGCGAAAAGAAAAACTACATCAACAACTATAACGAGCTTGCAGTAAGCCTTAACCAAAAAGCAACAGACCGAAATATCGTTATTAAATTTCGATTATTTAACGATGGTTTAGGCTTTAGATATGAGTTTCCGCAACAGAAGAATCTCAACTATTTTGTGGTGAAAGAGGAAGATTCGGATTTCGATTTTCCAACAGATATGAAGGCTTGGTGGATTGCGGGCGATTACGATTCGCAAGAATACCAATATCAAACTTCCAATGTCTCAGAAATTCCTGCAAAATGGGCAACAAGTTACGATAGCAATGCATCACAAACGCCAGTTAAAGATGCTGTGCAATCACCTTTGATGTTAAAGAGAGAAGGAAAACAACCGCTTTATGTTAACCTTGGCGAAGCAGCACTTATCGATTATCCAGCCTCACACCTTGAGGTTGATGCTAAGAATTTTAAATTTAAAACACATCTTACGCCAGATGGACAAGGCGCAAAAGGCTATATCCAAACACCTTTTAACACACCTTGGAGAACTGTAATTGTCTCTAACAAAGCAGAAGAAGTTTTAGATTCAAAAATGATGTTTAACCTTAACGAGCCGACTTCTTACAAAGACACGTCATACATCAAGCCGACAAAATACATGGGCGTTTGGTGGGAAATGATTATTGGTAAATCACAATGGGCATATTCGACAGCCGATAACGTACATTTAGGAAAAACAGATTTTAAAACTTTAACGCCAAACGGAAAACACGCGGCTAACAATACAAAGGTTAAAGAATACATCGATTTCGCTTCTGCTAACGGTTTTGATGCTTTACTTATCGAAGGTTGGAACGAAGGTTGGGAAGATTGGTTTGGACATTCTAAAGAATTTGTTTTCGATTTTGTGAGCCCTTATCCAGATTTCGATATCAAAATGCTGAACAATTATGCGCACAGCAAAAACATAAAATTGATGATGCATCACGAGACTTCTGGTTCAGCGACCAATTACGAATTGTGGGCAGATAGAGCTTTCCAATTGATGAATAAATACGATTATCCGTCTGTAAAGACAGGCTATGTTGGTAATATTATTCCGCGTGGCGAGCACCATTACAGCCAATGGATGATCAACCATTATCGCCGAATTGCGGAGAAAGCTAACGATTACAAAATCATGGTTAACTCGCACGAATCTGTTCGTCCAACGGGTTTGTCAAGAACTTATCCTAACTGGATTGCCGCAGAAGCCGCTCGCGGAACCGAGTTCGACGCATTCGGAGGTAACAATCCAGACCATCATACCATCTTGCCATTTACAAGATTTATGGGCGGTCCGATGGATTATACGCCAGGGATTTTCCAAACAAAATTGGATTATTACTTCCCGAACGACACACGTTTTGTGAAAACAACTTTGGTGAAGCAGTTGGCATTGTATGTTGTGATGTATTCGCCTTTGCAGATGGCGGCAGACCTTCCTGAGAATTACGCAAAACACATGGACGCTTTTCAGTTTATCAAAGATGTGGCAGCAGATTGGGACGATTCCAAAATTTTGGGAGCAGAACCTGGCGATTTTATCGTGACAGCGCGTAAAGCAAAAGCCACAGACAATTGGTTTGTTGGTGGGATTACAGATGAAAACAAACGAAATTTTGATCTTGATTTTTCATTCTTAGATAAAGGCAAAAAGTACGAAGCTATTTTCTACGAAGATGATGCTGATGCCGATTACGTAAATAATCCACAAGCTTACAAAATCACGAAAAAAGTTATTACAAGCAAAGACAAAATCAAAATGAACATGGTGCGAAGTGGCGGTTTTGCCATTAGCATTAAGCCAGTTTCAAAATAATTAAGAAATCCGATTTGCAAAAGTCGGATTCTTATAATTTTTTTTTGGAGCTATTCCCGCTTTCCGCACTCGCTGTTGTAGCCTAGGCTTTTGCCAAGCTTTACAACGAGCTCAAACAATTGCTACAATCGGGGCTAGTGGCTACTACATAAACAATAACTAAATGAAAAAAATATTTACTGCACTTAGCATTTCCGTGGCGACCTTATATTTTGGTCAGATCCAGAAGGTCGAGCCCGCTTTTTGGTGGAAAGGCATGAAGAATCCTGAGCTTCAGATTTTAGTCTACGGAAAAGACATCGCCAAAAATGAAATTGAACTTTCGGACAATGTTCAAATCAAAAAAATTACAAAAACCGAAAATCCAAACTATGTTTTTGTAACGATTAACACCAACGAAATTAACGTTCCGAAATTTAATATCAATTTAAAAAACGGGAAAAAGCTCATCAATTCTTATACTTATGAGTTGAAAAATAGAGCAACTAATTCCGCGAATAGAGATTCTTTTTCCTCAAAAGATGTTTTTTATTTATTAATGCCAGACCGTTTCGCTAATGGCGATCCAAAAAAAGATAACACCAAAGACACCTTTGACAAGGCTAATCGACAAGATAAAGACGGTCGTCATGGTGGCGATATTGCTGGTGTTGTCAAAAACTTAGACTATCTTAATGAGCTTGGTGTAACTACAATTTGGAGTACACCACTTTTGGAAGATAACGAACCAAAAACCTCGTATCATGGTTATGCGCAAAGCGATTATTACAGAATAGATCCGCGTTATGGTTCCAACGAAGATTATAAAAAGTTAGGTGACGAACTTCACAAACGTGACATGAAGTTGGTGATGGATTATGTCACCAACCATTGGGGTTCTAAACATTGGCTAATAAAAGATTTGCCTGCAAAAGATTGGATTCATTATTGGAAGGAAGGCGAGAAGGAAAACGGTTTCAAAAGAAGTAACTACCGAATGACGTCTCAGTTTGATACCAATGCCTCAAAAATTGATGCTGAAAATTGTATGGATGGCTGGTTTGACACCACAATGCCAGACATGAATCAAAGTAATCCTTTGGTTTTAAATTATATGGTTCAAAATGCTATTTGGTGGATCGAATATGCAGGATTGGACGGCCTTCGCGTAGATACTTATTCTTACAACGACAAAAAAGGAATTGCAGAATGGACAAAACGAATCACCGACGAATATCCAAAATTTAATATCGTAGGTGAGGTCTGGATGCATGACCAAGCGCAAATGTCGTATTGGCAAAAAGACAGTAAGATCGCTGCAATTCAGAATTACAATTCTCATTTACCGTCGGTGATGGATTTTACTTTGCACGACGCTATTGGACAGGTTTTCAAAGAAGAATCGGGTTGGGATTCTGGGATGCAAAAAGTCTATGATAATTTTACAAACGATTTCCTTTATCCCAATATTGATAATATTTTAGTTTTTGCTGAAAACCACGATACACAAAGGTTTAATGAGCTTTATCCAGATTTTAAAGATTATCAATTAGCAATGAGTTTGTTGATGACAATCCGTGGAATTCCGCAAATCTATTACGGCTCCGAAATCGGTATGAAAGGTGATAAAAATAAAGGCGACGGCGATATCCGAAGAGATTTTCCAGGTGGTTGGGCTGGCGACGCTAACAATGCATTTACATCCGCTGGAAGAACTGCCGACCAAAGCAAGTATTTTGATTTTACAAAGAAATTACTGAACTGGAGAAAAACGCAAAACGTGATTCACACAGGGAAAACTTTACATTATGTTCCGGAAAATAATGTCTATGTCTATTTCCGTTATGATGATAAGAAGCGTGTTATGGTTATTTTAAACAATAACAAACTTGATCAAAAATTGGATTTAAAACGCTTTTCTGAAGGTCTTGATAAATTTACAAAAGGAAAAGATATTCTTTCTAACACCGAAATATCTTTGTCAGGAAACCTTTATATTAAAGGAAAATCGGCAATGATTTTAGAATTAAATTAGTTTTAAAGCAGATGAGGTTTAACCCAAATAACTCAATTATGAAGCACAAGATTTTTTATTTCGTTTTTCTATTAAGTTTATTCTCGTTTCAAAGCATCAATGCGCAGAAGAAAGGATTTTATGAAAATGTTCAGAAGAAAAACATCAATAAGTTGTTGGATGATTTCAACCTGTTTGCGGCACAAGCTGATTATGACAAATATTTTGCATGTTTCGCAGAAGAGTCAACTTTTATTGGGACAGATGCAACGGAAGTTTGGAACAAGAAAGAATTTATGGCTTGGGCAAAACCTTTTTTTGAATCAAAAAAAATTTGGAATTTCACATCTTTAAAGCGAAATATATACTTCAGTGAAGATGGTAATTATGCTTGGTTTGATGAGGTTTTGGACACACAGATGAAAATTTGTCGTGGATCAGGCGTTTTAGAAAAGATAAAAGGACAGTGGAAAGTCAAGCAATATGTATTGTCGATGACGATTCCGAATGATGTTACTAACGAGGTTATCAAAGTTAAAGCGCCGATAGAAGAGGTTTTAATTCAGGCTTTGAAAGCTAAATAAAATTACACGATAAAAGTACATCGTACATTTTAAAACAATATTTAAAAAAATGGCAAAAAAAATAAAACCAAATCTTTCAATGGCTCAGATTATCAACATGAGCATGGGTTTTTTGGGAATACAGATGGCATTCGGACTACAAAACGGAAATGCCAGTCGCATCTTACAAAACCTGGGTGCCGATGTTGATAAGTTATCATTTTTCTGGTTGGTAGCGCCTATTACAGGACTTATTGTTCAACCGATTATTGGACACATGGGCGATAATACTTGGAGCCCATTGGGACGTCGAAAGCCTTATTTTTTAATAGGCGCAATTTTGTGTGCTCTTGGTTTGGTTTTACTACCAAATTCGGCTTCTGCGACAACTTTTTTTGCGGCCAATGTTTTACTTCTTGCAGTTGTTTTCCTAGCAATAATGGACGTTTCTGTCAATATCGCAATGGAGCCTTTTCGGGCTTTGGTTGGTGATATGTTGCCAAAACATCAAGCGACTATTGGCTTCTCGGTACAGACTATTTTAATTGGGATTGGTGCAGTTATCGGATCAGATTTGCCGCGTTGGTTAACCAAGTTAGGCGTTTCGAATGTTGCTGAAAAAGGTCAAGTTGCAGATAATGTGATCTACGCATTTTATATTGGTGCGGCGGTGTTGTTAGTTTCCATTATTTATACCATCATTTCTACTAAAGAATATTCGCCGGAAGAATTCGCTTCTTTTGAAAACGATGACATTGTGCCAGAAAAATCCAAATTTTCTGATATGTTCCGTGATTTTGCGAAAATTCCAAACCAAATGAAAAAATTAGGAATTGTTCAATTCTTCTCATGGTTTGCGTTGTTTACGATGTGGGTTTATACTACGAGTGCTTTGGCAACACATCATTTCGGACTTTCACCTAATGATACGTCATCGCAAGCCTTTAATGATGCTGGAGATACAACGGGTTATTTGTTTGGATTGTACAACTTATTCGCCATTCCGTTTGCGTTTTTGTTAACACCTATTGCAAAAAGAATAGGGAAGAAGAACACACATGCAATTGCTTTGTTGGCAGGAGGATTTGGCTTGATCTCGTTTTATTTCATCCAAGATGTCAAGATGCTTTGGATATCGATGTTAGGTTTAGGATTCGCATGGGCCAGTATTTTAGCAATGCCTTACGCCATGTTGATAGAAAGTATTCCGCAACGAAAAATGGGCGTGTACATGGGGATTTTTAATTTCTTTATTGTATTACCACAGATTATCAACGGATTTTTTGGAGGACCAATTGTCAAGAAATTTTTTAATAATTATGCAGTCGATTATATTGTAGTTGGCGGTGCGTGTATGGTTTTAGGAGGTTTAATTACGTTTTTCCTAATTAAGGAAGAAAAAGAAACACCTAAAGAAATAGAACAAGAAATAGAGCAAGTTCATTTTTAAAAATTTTAAAACTAAAAATTAAAGAAAAGTCAGCGTAATGTTGACTTTTTTCTTTTTTATCACACGTCAATGTAGAGGCTGATTTTTTTGCAGAAATTTGTCCTAACAAAATAGAATTATTATGAAAACAATATTTTATAAAGCAGATAGCAGAGGTTACGCCGATCATGGTTGGTTAAAAAGTAGCCATACATTTAGTTTCGCAAATTATTATAATCCAGAACGTATGAACTTCGGTGTGCTTCGCGTTATCAACGATGACTTCGTAGAAGGCGGAATGGGATTTGGTCGTCATCCGCACCGTGATATGGAGATTATTTCAATCCCGTTAGAAGGAAAATTGAAACATGGTGACAACATGGGAAGTGTTGGCGTTGTGGAGAAAGGTGACATCCAAGTGATGTCAGCAGGGACAGGTGTTATGCACAGCGAAGAAAACGGTAGTGATACCGAAGCTGTTAAATTTTTACAAATTTGGGTAATTCCTAATAAGCAAGATGTTACGCCACGTTATGATGAACTTAATTTTGAAGAAAAGTTAGTTCCGAATCAATTATTGCAGATTTTGTCTCCTAATGCCGATGACGATGGCGTTTGGATTCACCAAGATGCCTGGTTCAATTGGGGAAAATTCACAGAAGATACAACGGTTGATTACAAATTCCATAAAGAAGGAAACGGACTTTATGTTTTCGTTTTGGAAGGTGGCGCAATAGTTGATGCGCAACAATTAGACAGACGCGATGCTATTGGTATTTGGGATACCAGCAACGTCGAGTTAAAATTCCAAAAAGGCACAGAAGTCTTATTAATGGAAGTCCCAATGGATTTACCACAATAATTTTAAGAAATATTTAAGCCTTGTAATTTAATTATTATGAGGCTTTTTTGCCGAAAAAGTATTATTTTTGGCAGAATAAATTTATAATAGTAAAATAACAAATAACACAATGAGAGTACTTATCGTTGGAAACGGAGGTCGTGAATCTGCAATTGCACAAAAACTTAGTGAAGATCAGCGTATTACAAAAATGTATTTTGCACATGGTAATGCTACGACAGAGCAATTAGGAGAAAACATTTACGAAAAAGATATTGATAAACTTAAGCATTTTGCTATCCAACATAAAGTAGACATGACAATTGTAGGGCCAGAGGCGCCTCTTGTTGATGGTCTTGTTGATGAGTTCAAAAATGCTGACTTATGTGTTTTTGGTCCATCCAAAAAGGCGGCTTCTTTAGAAGGTTCAAAAGCTTTTTCTAAAAAATTCATGCAGACTTATAACATCAAAACTGCGAGAGCAAAGACATTTGATGCTTATAACGAAGCGGTAGAATATATAAAAGACGAAAAATATCCTTTAGTTATCAAAGCAAGTGGACTTGCTGGTGGCAAAGGTGTTGTAATTTGTGAGAACGAACAAGAGGCAGAAGCAACCTTGCACGATTTCATGATCAAAAGAATCTTTGGTGATGCGGGTATCCAAGTGGTAATCGAAGAACATCTTAAAGGTTTCGAAGCGTCAATTATCGCATTTTCGAATGGCGAAAAATTGTTCCCTTGCATCTCTGCGAAAGATTACAAAAAAGTAGGTAACGGCGACAAAGGTGCTAACACAGGCGGTATGGGATCTGTGGCGCCAAGTCCAGAATATACTGCGGAGCACCAAGCTGACTTCGAAAAAAATATCCTTGCACCAACTGTGGAAGGTCTTAAGAAGGAAGGTCTTAGCTTCAAAGGATTTATTTTCTTCGGATTGATGGTGACCAAAAACGGAACTTATCTTTTAGAATACAACATGAGATTGGGCGATCCAGAAACTCAGGTTTTGTTACCTCTTTTGGAGAACAACTTGTTGGACGTTATCCAAGATTGTTTCGATGGTAAGAACATCGAGTTAAAGTTCAAAAACCAAAAAGCAGTTTGTCTAGTAATGTGTTCTGGCGGTTATCCGAAGAACTTCGAGACAGGTTTCGAAATCCGTGGTACCGAGAAAGTTAAACACAGCCAAGTGCTTTTCGCTGGTGCGAGAATGCAAGGCGACAAGATCCTTTCGGATGGCGGACGTGTGCTTAACATCGTGGCGACGGGCGACACTTATGACGAGGCTCGAAAAAAAGTCTACGAAGATGCCGTACCAGTTGACTTCGACTACGGCTTTTACAGAGACGATATTGGCAAATTCTAAATACAGAATAAGAGATGTTGGGCAACCAATGTCTCTTTTTATTTGGAGCTAATCCCGCTTTTCGTTGCAATCTTTTTGGATGCCAAAGCTTTAGGCAATTTCATCCAAAAAGGATTTCCACTGCAATCGGGGCTAGTTTACAAAATACCGCTAAACTAAATTTTTAGTTTGATAAATATTATCAAGTTAAATCGAGAAAGTTTAGAAAAACCTAAAAATAAAATTATTTCAAAACAATTATAAAACCTATGCAAAACGGAATTATCATATTAGACTTCGGTTCGCAATACAATCAACTTATTGGGCGTCGTATTCGCGAGATGGAAGTTTATTCAGAAATCATCCCATTCAACACACCTTTAGAAGACATCTTAGCAAAACAACCAAAAGGAATTATCCTTTCTGGAGGACCAAGTTCTGTAAATGCAGAAGACGCAAATCTTGTGGAGAAAGCTTTGTTCGAGCAAGATATTCCAGTTTTTGGGATCTGTTATGGTATGCAGTTAACGGCACATCTTTTAGGTGGAAAAGTTGACAAAGGTCAAAAAGGCGAGTACGGAAAAGCGACTTTAGAAATTGTAAAAGAGAATGCTTTGCTTAATGGCATTTCTCAAAATTCTGTTGTTTGGATGAGTCACTTCGACGAAGTTTCTGCTTTACCAGAAGGTTTTGAACTTAATGCTAAATCTGGCGTTATCGCAGGAATCTCAAATCCTGAAAAAAATATTTACGGCGTACAATTCCATCCAGAAGTTTCACACAGCGAAGAAGGAGGGAAGATGTTGGAGAATTTTGTTTTCAACATCTGTAAAGCTGAAAAAAACTGGAAATTAACCAGTTATATCGATACAACTGTTGCTGCAATTAAAGAAAAGGTAGGCGACCAAAAAGTAATTCTTGGTTTATCTGGTGGTGTAGATTCTTCGGTTGCTGCGGTTTTAATCCAAAAAGCAATTGGTGATCAGTTGACTTGTATTTTTGTAGATACAGGACTTTTGAGAAAAGACGAAGCCAAAAAAGTAATGCAAAACTACGGCGAGCATTTTAATATGAACATCAAGTTGGTGGATGCTGCCGATCGTTTCCTTTCAAAATTGGCTGGTGTTGATGATCCAGAGCAAAAACGAAAAATCATCGGTAACGAGTTTATCGCCGTTTTCGATGAAGAGTCTCACAAAATAGAAGGTGCAAAATTCTTAGCACAAGGTACAATCTATCCAGATGTTATCGAATCTCAGTCTGTAAAAGGACCTTCAGCGGTTATCAAATCGCATCACAATGTTGGTGGACTTCCAGAAGATATGGACTTCGAATTGTTGGAGCCACTTCGTGAACTTTTCAAAGATGAAGTTAGAAAAGTAGGCGAGGAGCTTGGTATTCCGCATCATTTGGTGTATCGTCATCCGTTCCCAGGTCCAGGTTTAGGAATCCGAGTTTTGGGCGCTGTGGATGCCGATAAAGTTAGAATATTACAAGAAGCAGACGATATTTTTATTGAAGAACTTTACAAAAATGATCTTTACGAAAAAGTTTCTCAGGCATTTGTTGTGTTGCTTCCAGTAAAATCTGTTGGTGTGATGGGCGATGAGAGAACTTACGAATATACAGCAGTTGTAAGATCGGCGAACACCATCGACTTTATGACCGCAACGTGGAGTCGACTTCCTTACGAATTTTTGGATACAGTGTCTAGCCGAATTATCAACGAAGTGCGCGGGATCAACCGTGTGGCTTACGATATTTCGAGTAAACCACCTGCAACCATCGAGTGGGAATAAAAAACATGATAAAACTCTTAGATTTTTTCTAAGAGTTTTTTTGTTATTGTATAATTTTTGCAAGACCTCAAAGATTTTCAAAAAACTAAACCTAGGCATCTTATTTATGTCTAATTTTGTAATCTTAAAATATAGCTAAAAATAAATTTCTTTAAAACAATGCATCATCCACACCAAAGCATAATGGAATTGCATCCCGGATTAATCTGGGGATTTGCAGTGGTCGTACTTATTATGCTATTGCTCGATTTGGGCATCTTTAACAAAAAAGCGCATGTTGTATCTTCCAAAGAAGCAACGACGTGGTCCATCGTTTGGATTTCCCTAGCGATGATATTTTCGGGCGTTGTCTATTGGGTTTTTAACCAAGATGCAGGCGGTCACAAACTTGCCATCGAAAAATTTACAGAATTTCAAGCGGCGTATTGGATAGAGAAAGCCTTGTCTGTCGACAATTTGTTCGTATTTATCATGGTTTTCAACTTCTTTAGAGTTCCGAAACATCTTCATCATAAAGTTTTATTCTGGGGAATTATTGGTGCTTTAGTCTTCCGCGCGATATTTATTTTTGCTGGCGTTGAGATTATTAATATGACGTATTTGCCAGAGTTTGAACTGTTTGGTCACATGGTGAAAATAAATGCGGTTATGACTATTTTCGGATTTTTCTTGGTGTATTCAGGGATTAAATCTTGGGGCGGACATAATCACGACGACGATTCGGCGGAAGATTTTGCAGATAACGCTGGTGCACGATTGGTTAAAAAATTCTATAAAGTTTCTAAAACTTATGATGGTGACAAATTTTTCACCATCGAAAATGGTATTAAAATGGCGACGCCTTTACTAGTTGTTGTTGCGGTTATCGAGTTCACAGATGTTATTTTTGCAGTGGATTCTATCCCTGCGATTTTTGCAATTTCGGATGATCCATTTATCCTTTATACCTCTAATATTTTTGCAATTTTGGGACTGCGTTCGTTGTATTTTTTACTAGCGAATTTTATCTATATGTTCAGCAAATTGTCTTATGGTTTAGCAATTATTTTAGCCTTTATCGGTGTTAAAATGATTATTGCACCTTGGCTTCATATTCCATCGCCTGTTTCTTTAGGAATTGTTGGCGGAATATTGGTGATTGCTGTTGGCTTATCATTATTATTTCCAGAAAAACCAAAAGTAGAAGAACATCATTAATTTGGTTTAAACATAAAAAAATCCGACTTAGATAACTGAGTCGGATTTTTGTTTTATGGATATTTAATTGCAGTAGCTAAATTTACAGGATTATTTTGACGCTTTATCCGTTCCTGAACTTCTTTTGCGTATTGATCAAGCTGAGCGATTGTATTAATAACTCGACCTTCACTAGGGCTTATGCTCCAAGTCCCTGCACTCATACTTCTATAATCTGCATATGGATTTTTGTAGTCATTCAATTTTAATTCTTCATATTTTTTTCGAGTAATTGCAATTGGTTTTGTGCCGAAATGGGTTTCGATAATATTGGAAGTGTCGTAAGGTTTATCCAATTTTTTAACTTCAATAAGTTCGTAAGTGAAATTATCTTTCTGGTCTTTAACTTCATAGATTAAACCAGGAAGTCCACGGAATTTGTAAGGTCCTTCCATAATCGGGATGTCTGGGATAAACCAAGCCTCCCATTGACGTCCAATAAAGTTGCTTGTCGCTTTTTGAAGTTTATAAGTATTTTCGGTTTTAGTATCTTTTTCAATAGTCCAAGTTATAGGATTTGAAGATGGATAGCTGTAATAGTTTTGAAAAATAACATCGTAGTTCGTGTAATCATCGGCGTTCCTTTTATGCTGTACAATTTGTTCCATTGGCAAATCGTAAAACATACGTGTATTGGCATCTAAAATTTTGTTGCCATCTATAAGACTTTTTAAAATGAATTTGGTTTGATTTTTTTCAACCTGTAAAACATAATTTTTGTTAATATAATTGGTTGACAAAGAGTCTTCTCGATACCTTAAATTATAAGTGATCTGATAATCTTGCGAAAAGAAAAGTTGTGCAAATAAAATAGAGCCCACGAGAATAATTTTCTTCATAGTTTTTATTTTAATTAAATATATAAAAAAACCGATTAACAAATTAATGTGAATCGGTTTTAATATTTTTAAAAACTATTTCTTATACGAAAGGTGTTTTCACAACTTTTGCAGGAATGTTTTTATTTCTCACTTGGATGAAAATCTCTGTACCAACTTTGTTGTGCGATTTGTCAACATAAGCCAGTCCAATTCCGATTTTTTTCATTGGTGATTGCGTACCCGAAGTGACTTTTCCGATAACATTACCTTCTGCGTCAACTACTGGATAATCGTGTCTTGGGACACCTTTGTCAGTTAATTCGAAACCAACTAATTTTCTGCTAACACCTTCTTCTTTTTGTTTTGCAAAGATTTCTTTTGACACAAAATCTTTGTCAAATTTAGTAATCCAACCAAGACCAGCCTCTAGCGGAGAAGTTGTGTCGTCGATGTCGTTACCGTAAAGACAGAAACCTTTTTCTAGTCTCAAAGTATCTCTAGCAGCCAATCCACAAGGAATAATTCCGAATGCTTCACCAGCTTCGATAACCGCATTCCAAAGAGTTTCGGCATTTTCATTTTTAAAATAAATTTCGAAACCTCCAGATCCTGTGTAACCCGTGTTAGAAATAATCACATCGTTAATACCCGCAACCGTACCAACTGTAAAGTGATAATAAGGAATCTCCGAAAGATTAACCTCGGTCAATTTTTGTAAAGTTTCAATAGCTTTTGGACCTTGGATCGCAAGCAACGACATATCGTCAGAAGCGTTATTCATCGTCGCACCAATTTCTGCATTGTATTTAGAAATATGATTCCAGTCTTTATCGATGTTAGAAGCATTAACCACAACGAAGTACTTTTCGTGATTCATTTTGTAGATAATAAGGTCGTCAACAATACCGCCAGTTTCGTTAGGAAGACAAGTATATTGTGCTTTTCCGTCTTCTAAAGTGTCAAGATTGTTGGTTGTAACCTTTTGTAAAAGTGCTTTAGCCTGAGGACCTTCCACAAAAAATTGTCCCATGTGTGACACATCAAAAAGTCCCACTTTCTCGCGCACCGCGAAATGTTCTTCTGTAACGCCAGAATATTGTACAGGCATATCAAATCCTGCGAACGGAACCATCTTTGCACCCAAAGCTACATGCTTGTCGTATAATGCTGTTTTTTTCATTTTTAAGTTCTAAAATTCATGATACGCAAAGCTAATGATTTGTATGCTGAAAATAAAGTTTTTTAGACAGCATTTACTATTTCAATTATTTATCTTTGATATTATTGTATTTAAATAAGAAAATTATGAATTCCGAAGAAATAAGAGATTATTGTTTATTAAAGAAAGGCGTTGAAGAAAGTTTCCCTTTTGACAAAGAGACTTTGGTTTTTAAGGTTGGAAACAAAATGTTTGCGCTTATGTCTTTGGAACGTCAACCTATAAGTCTCAACCTAAAGGCTGATCCCGATTGGAGTCTTGAACTTCGGGAAGAGTATTGGCAAATTGTCCCAGGATATCACATGAACAAAGTCCATTGGAATACGGTAAATATTGACGGTCTAAAGTCAGATTTAATCAAAAAATTAATTGACCATTCTTATGATCTTATTTTTGCGTCTTTAACTAAAAAAGTACGCGAAGAAATTTTACTTTAAAAGCCTTTGAAAGGATCGTAAAAAGTATCTTGTCCCAAAAGAATATTAAGTCCCAGTGCAAAACCTTGGAAGTCTTTACTTTTATAAAAACCAAAACTATATCCCAAATCCAAGTGTAGAATATTCAGGATATTGATACCAAGACTCGGTCTTAAGTTTTTTGAACTAACAGAAACTTGATACATAAATGCTGAACCTCTACCAAAAACTTAGTTGAAATGAATTTCGGGAACAACTCCAAATTTGTGATTAACAGAAGTTAAATAAGTCCCTGCACCAACATTAATTGCGGGTTTTTGCGAATCTGAAATTCGATAGTCGACGCCTGCAAATCCTGCATTTTTACCAATATAATTGTAGCCAACGTTAAGTGCGAAACCTTGAGCTTTGCAAAAACTTCCAGCAAAAATTATAATTAAAAGAAAAAAGATTTTATTGATTTTCATGTTTTTTATTACAAATAAAAACATTTGAAATTAAATCGCTTAATTAAAAATTTAAAAATCAAATTCTTGTGTTAATTTTTTATCTAAATCTAACTTTTCTATTAATTTTTCTAAACCTTCGAATTTAATTTCGTCGTGCAAAAAGTCACGGAATTTAATTGTAATTATTTTGTCGTAAATATCTTCATCAAAATCGAGAATGTAAACTTCGGTACTCAGTTTATCACCATTAACAGTCGGGTTTGTACCGATACTTAACATACCTTTAAAGAATTGTCCGTCAACATAGACTTCAACAATGTAAGCGCCTTTTTTAGGAAGAAGTTTACCTTCCGCAACTTCAATATTTGCGGTAGGATAACCAATGGTTCTACCAATTTTTTTACCGTGAATCACTTTTCCAGATAACATATAAGGATAGCCAAGCATTTCGTTAGCTTCTTTGATGTTAGCTTCTGCTAGAGCGGTTCTTATTTTGGTCGAACTAATATGTTGGTGATGAAAATCGACAGGTCCAAGTTGCTCAACTTCAAAATCTAGTTCGGTGGAAAGTCGTTTTAATAAATCAAAATTTCCGCTTTTATTTTTGCCAAACGTATGATCGTAACCAATGATTAAGTGCTTGACGTTTAGTTTTTTAATTAAAATTTCTCGACAAAAATCTTCACCTGTCAGATTTCGAAAATCTTCATCAAAAGTTTTTAAAAACAAATTTTGAATGCCTGCTTGATTTAGAAGTTCAATTTTTTCATCCAAAGTATTTAATAATAAAACTTCATCTTGCGGATTGATCACTTTGCGCGGATGCGGCCAAAAAGTAAGAATGCCTGATTCTAGATTCTTTTCAGAAGCAATTTTATTAAGTTTTTCGATGATAGAAAAATGCCCACGATGCACACCATCGAACATGCCTAATGATAGCGCTAGAGGTGTATTACTATTATAATGATCTAAATCTTGGTTGATTTTCAAAACTAAAAAATTTTGGATAAGACTTTTAATTAAAACTTCGACGAAGTTAATTTTTTGGACTTTCAAAAATAGAATTTTAAGAAGTCAATCTTATTTTATGCAAATATGATAAAAATCTTTATTTGTGACAATGCAGATATACAAAGTTTTATTATCTTTGTGCGCAAGAAAAAATTTAGTAATGGCAAACCAAATTAAAGGAAAGATTTCACAAATTATTGGACCAGTTATCGACGTGGTTTTTAATGATGCTGAAGAATTACCAAGAATATATGACGCTCTAGAAGTTGTTAAAACTGATGGACCTAATCTAGTACTCGAAGTTGAGCAACATATCGGAGAAGATACTGTAAGATGTATTGCGATGGATGCAACAGATGGTCTACAAAGAGGACAGGATGTAGTAGGTACAGGAAAACAAATCACTATGCCAATTGGTGATGCAGTTAACGGTAGAGTATTCAACGTGGTAGGAGATGCTATCGATGGTCTTTCTAATCTTTCTAAAGATGGTGGATTGCCAATTCACAGAGAAGCTCCGAAGTTTGATCAATTATCAACTTCATCAGAAGTTTTATTTACAGGTATTAAAGTAATTGACCTTATCGAGCCTTATGCAAAAGGTGGTAAAATTGGGTTATTCGGTGGTGCTGGTGTAGGTAAAACTGTATTGATTCAGGAATTAATTAACAATATCGCTAAAGGACACGGTGGTCTTTCTGTATTCGCAGGAGTAGGAGAAAGAACTAGAGAAGGTAATGACCTTGTACGTGAAATGCTTGAGTCTGGTATTATTAAATATGGTGACGAGTTTATGCACTCTATGGAAAATGGAGGATGGGATTTGTCAAAAGTAGATACAGAATTAATGAAAGATTCTAAAGCTGCTTTCGTATTTGGACAGATGAACGAGCCGCCAGGAGCAAGAGCTAGAGTAGCACTTTCTGGTCTTACATTAGCTGAATATTATAGAGATGGTGGAGAAACAGGACAAGGTAGAGATGTATTGTTCTTCGTAGACAATATCTTCCGTTTTACACAGGCTGGTTCTGAGGTGTCTGCACTTCTTGGTCGTATGCCATCTGCGGTAGGTTACCAACCAACTTTGGCATCAGAAATGGGTGCGATGCAAGAGAGAATTACGTCAACTAAAAACGGATCAATTACATCTGTACAAGCGGTATACGTGCCTGCGGATGACTTAACTGACCCTGCTCCGGCAACAACTTTCGCTCACTTAGATGCAACTACTGTACTTGATAGAAAGATTGCTTCATTAGGTATTTATCCAGCGGTAGATCCATTGGCTTCGACGTCTAGAATCTTAGCTCCGGAAATCATCGGGGAAGAGCACTATAACTGTGCACAAAGAGTAAAAGAAATTTTACAAAGATATAAAGCATTACAAGATATCATCGCGATTCTTGGTATGGAAGAACTTTCTGAAGAAGATAAATTATCAGTATACCGTGCTAGAAAAGTACAAAGATTCTTATCTCAGCCTTTCCACGTTGCAGAGCAGTTTACAGGTATCCCAGGTGTATTAGTAGATATCAAAAATACAATTAAAGGATTTAACATGATTATCGACGGGGAGCTAGATCACCTACCAGAAGCAGCATTCAACCTTAAAGGTTCTATCGAAGAAGCAATCGAGGCTGGTGAGAAAATGTTAGCGGAGAATAAATAATTAGACACAAGATCTCAGATACAAGACACAAGACTTAGTTTGTCTGTAATCTGAAATCTGAAATCTTTAAATCTAAATTAAAAATGACAATTAAAATTATAACTCCAGAATATGTAGTATTTGAAGGTCAAGTTGACTCAATTTTATTACCAGGTAAACAAGGTGAGTTTCAGATTTTCAAAAACCACGCGGCTATTGTTTCGGCTTTAGTTAATGGTCAAGTAAAAATCTACACTGACAGCGTTCCAGAAAAATATTCTAAATATTTCACTAAGGAGAACGAAGCAAAATCTGCATACTCGTTCGCAATTAGAAGTGGTGTTCTAGAATTCAATAACGATAAAGGAATTATCTTAGCAGAATAAGATTAATTTTTTACAGATATTAAAAAAGCTTTCCAATAAATTGGGAAGCTTTTTTTGGATTATTATTTTTAATGGAAGTGTTTTGGCAGATTGATGGTTTTACTTTATACTAAGCCTAACTTCGAGTAACTGAGCATGATGAAGTGTATTGATAAGTGAAGAATTAAAAGTTCTTGATATGATTTTTCCAAAAGCTAAGCAGACTGATGTTTTTTTTATACTAATTTTAAATAATTTAATCATAACCCATCTATTCGATTTTGATGAATTCAGAATTTATTAGACGTTTTTATTCTTATTCAATTTTAAAAACTTTGCGTTTAATCTCAATCTGCTTGGCAATTCCCTTGTTAAATAACTGAAAAAAACACTAAATTTGTACTTTAATTTTTTATATCATTATGCTTAAAATTACGCTTCCTGATGGCAGCATCAGAGAATTTGAAGGAGCAGTATCTCCACTTCAAGTTGCACAAAGTATCAGTGATGGGTTAGCTAGAAATACCATCTCTGCGGTCGTTAACGGCAAACAGACAGAAGTCGACACGCCTATAACCGAGGATTCTACCGTGCAATTATTGACGTGGAATGATGATATGGGAAAGAAAGCTTTTTGGCATTCATCAGCGCATCTTTTGGCACAAGCTATTATGGAATATTATCCAGATGCAAAGCTGACAATTGGTCCTGCGATTGCTAATGGATTCTATTATGATGTAGATTTCGGTGATCATCCACTTTCTGAAAAGGATTTCGAAAGACTTGAGAAAAAGATTTTAGAAAACGCAAAAAAGAATTCGACTTTTAATTTAAGAGAAGTTTCAAAAGCTGATGCGCTTAAAGAATATGCAGACAATCCTTTCAAAACTGAATTGATTGAAAACTTACCAGACGGCGAAATCACTTTTGTGACACACGATAACTTTACAGACCTTTGTCGTGGTGGACACATCCCGTCAACAGGCATTGTAAAAGCTGTTAAAATCCTAAATGCTGCTGGTGCATACTGGAGAGGTGATGAGAAGAATAAGCAGTTAACGAGAGTTTATGGTATTTCGTTTCCTAAACAAAAAGAACTTACAGAATATCTAGAAAGATTAGAAGAGGCAAAACGTCGCGACCACAGAAAGTTGGGTAAAGAGATGGGGATATTTACATTTTCTGAAAAAGTTGGTGCTGGTCTTCCACTTTGGTTACCAAAAGGTGCAATGCTTAGAAAGAAACTAGAACATTTCTTATCAGTTGCACAGAAAAAACAAGGTTACGAATTTGTAATTTCGCCACACATTGGACATAAAGATTTATATGTAACTTCTGGACATTACGAGAAATATGGTGCAGATAGTTTCCAACCAATCAAAACTCCAAACGAAGGTGAAGAGTTTTTATTAAAACCAATGAACTGCCCTCACCACTGTGAGATTTACAAAGCGCAACAATGGTCTTATAGAGATCTTCCGAAACGTTATGCAGAGTTTGGTACAGTATATCGTTACGAGCAGTCTGGTGAGCTTCACGGCTTGACGAGGGTTCGTGGATTTACACAAGATGATGCGCATTTATTCTGTATGCCAGACCAATTGAATGAAGAATTTGAGAAAGTAATCGATTTAGTATTGTATGTTTTCGGTTCTTTAGGATTTGAGGATTTTACAGCTCAGATTTCATTAAGAGATCCAGAAAATAAGCAAAAATATATCGGTAGTGACGAAAATTGGGACAAAGCTGAAAGTGCAATCATCAATGCAGCAAAAGCTAAAGGTCTTAAAACTGTAACCGAATATGGTGAAGCGGCTTTCTATGGTCCGAAACTTGATTTTATGGTGAAGGATGCTTTGGGTAGAAGCTGGCAGTTAGGTACAATCCAGGTAGATTATAACCTTCCAGAAAGATTCGATCTTTGGTATACAGGTAGCGATAACGAAAAACACAGACCAGTGATGATTCACAGAGCACCATTTGGTTCTATGGAGCGTTTTATCGCAATTTTGCTAGAGAATACTGCAGGAGATTTCCCATTGTGGTTGGCGCCAGATCAATTCATCATTCTTCCAATTAGTGAAAAATATGTAGACTATGCTAAAAAAGTTTCACAATTGTTAGAAAATCACGATATTAGCGGTCTAATTGACGAAAGAAACGAAAAGACTGGTAAAAAGATTCGTGATGCCGAATTAAACAAGATTCCTTTCATGCTTGTCGTTGGTGAAAACGAAGCTGGAAATAACACAGTTTCGGTGAGAAGAAGAGGCGAGGGCGACCTTGGGGAAATGAAGATTGATGATTTTATCAGTTATTTTAAAACTGAAAGCCAAAAAGGTATCAAGTCTTTTGATTAATTTTAAAAATTCAAAAGATTAAAAATAAATAATATTAACATAAAATTTTAAGACAATAGCACTAAGAAGAAACAACAGTAGAGGCCCGATGCGTCGTCCAGTACAGGAGGACTTGCATCAGATTAATGGTAAAATCCGAGCAAAAGAAGTTCGTCTAGTTGGCGATAATGTGGAGCCCGGTGTATATCCTTTAGCTAAAGCCCAACAGATTGCAGATGATCAAGAATTAGATCTTGTTGTAATCTCAGACAAGTCAGAACCTTATATTGCGAGAGTTCTGGATTATAAAAAATTCCTTTACGAACAAAAGAAAAAACAAAAAGAACTTAAAGCTAAGCAAGTTAAAGTTGTTGTTAAAGAGATTCGTTTTGGTCCTCAAACCGATGAGCACGATTACGAATTCAAGAAAAAACACGCTGAGAAATTCTTAGAAGAAGGTTCTAAATTGAAAACTTATGTGTTCTTCAAAGGACGTTCAATCATTTTTAAAGACCAAGGCGAGATTTTACTTTTAAAATTAGCTCAAGAACTAGAGCACGTTGGTAAAGTAGATCAGTTGCCTAAGTTAGAAGGTAAAAGAATGATTATGATGATGAGCCCTAAAAAGCCAGCTAAATAAACAATCAAAATAGTGAAACAATAATTTTTGATTTTCATCACTATTATTAAATAAGAAAGAGACTTTTCGAAGTCTCTTTTTTTGTTTCTATGTTATAATTAAAAATAATACAGGTTTTTGTTTCTTGAATGTATCATTTTTATATTTTTGATGAAATTATTAAAATACAAACAGGTGAAAAGCGTATTTAAGTTTATTTTTTATTCGATGATTTTATTAAGTATATTCAATTGTAAAGATCGCGATGAGATAATACGAGGTACGATCATCAATGTCAAATTTGATTATAATGTTTTAAAAGATGGAAAATTTCTTTTTGATGATCCAGCTTTTAAAAAAGAGAGTATAAGAATCCTTTATTTAAGGGATGGTAAATGGACAGAATATTACCAAGGTAATTTGGATGCTGCCTATGGCTATATGTTTTACGATAAAGACAATCATAATTATATAAGATTATTTCCTTATGATTATGGTAAAGATGGTCATGAGACTTTCAAAATAAAATATGATGACACTGTAACTGACGAAATAAAAGCTGAATTTACTTATTGGAAAAATGGAGAGTCACTTAGTAAGTTGTGGTATAATGGGAAAGAATTTCTGAATCCTACAAGTTCTATCTTCACAATTGAAAAATAAGATTATTATTTTACATAATAGGTTAGCATGGCTAATAGTCTTCTAGTATTTTACAATATCATATTTTTGTTGTATATTTGCAAACTTGAAATGATATTGATAACAAAATATAAAACGCAGAACAATGCCAAAATTAAAAACTAAATCAGGTGCTAAAAAGCGTTTTGCTCTTACTGGTACTGGTAAGATCAAAAGAAAAAATGCTTTCAAAAGCCACATCTTAACAAAGAAAGAAACTAAGCAAAAGAGAAATCTTACGCAAACTTCTTACGTTGCAGCTGTGGACACTAAGAGTGTTTTACGTCAATTAGCTATTAAGTAGTTTTTATTAACCAATATTCGGTTTTTAAGAATTCAACAAATTCAAAAAATTTAACCCTGAAACGGAGCACATAAGAGCAATAACATTGCCGCCCTTTTCAAAAAAACAATTTACATTATGCCAAGATCAGTTAACGCTGTAGCGTCTAGAGCGCGCAGAAAAAAAGTAATGAAGCAGGCTAAAGGTTTTTTCGGTAGAAGAAAAAATGTTTGGACTGTAGCTAAAAACGCCGTGGAAAAAGCAATGCAATATGCTTACCGCGGTAGAAAAGAGAAGAAAAGAAACTTCAGAGCACTTTGGATTACTCGTATCAACGCGGGGGCTAGAGAGCACGGGATGTCTTACTCTCAGTTTATGGGAGCTCTTAAGAAAAACAACATCGAGCTTAACAGAAAAGTTCTTGCTGACTTAGCAATGAATTATCCAGAAGCTTTCAAAGCTGTTGTAGATCAAGTAAAATAATTAATCATTTTTGTTATCAATATAAAACCTGAACTTTTGTTCAGGTTTTTTTATTTTTTATAAATTCTATAGCACAAAATTTTACTATTTAATCCCAATTAATTCAACTTCGAAAATTAAGGTTGAGTTTGGTCCAATTTCTTTTGAAATTTGTTGATCGCCGTAAGCTAAATGTGGTGGAATAACGAATTTCCATTTGCTACCAGTCGACATCAATTGCAAACCTTCTGTCCAACCAGAAATCACGCGGTTAAGCGGAAAACTTGCAGGCTTATTTCTTTGTACAGAACTGTCAAATACTTCGCCTGTTATTGTTGTACCATGATAATGGCAAATAACCGTATCGCGAGCTTCAGGACTTCTACCTTCAGATTCGGTCATAACTTGGTATTGCAGGCCACTTTCCAAAGTGATAACACCTTCTTCTTTTCCGAATTTTTCTTGGAAAGCTTTACCTTCTTTTAGGTTTTTCTCTGCTAAAGCTTTTTTCTTTTTTGATAATAAATCAGCAATTCCCATTTTATAAATTTTTACAAATTTAAGCATTTAGAATTTTGAACATTGTTAAAAACTTGACTTTATAACTTCATTAACTAAAGAAGTAGTGTAGAATTCGATATATATATTTATTTTCGCAACAGCTTAACGCAAGAATATGATTAAAAAAATATACGCTTTATTCCTTATCTGCTTTGCAGTATTCGCATTTTCGCAATCGACGATTAAAGTAACTACCGCTGGCAAAACTGCACCAATTGCACAAGCTTCGATCTATTGTAATAACAAATTGTTGGGAATTACTGATATCCACGGAAGTTTAATTTTTAAAACTAAATGTGATAAAGTCACTGTTAAACATCAAGATTACGAAGATGCTGATGTGGTAGTCGACAAAATTATGGAAGTCTCTCTAGAGAAAGAAGAATCTAATGTCAACAAGATAGAAACTGTTGTTGTCAATGATAAAAGCGATGCTAGAGCACTTGCAATTTTAGATAAAGTTAATAGTAATTTTAAAAATAATTCACCAAAGAGTTTAGAATCATACGAATTTAAGTCTTACGAAAAAATGTCTTTTGATTTTGATGAAGATTCTGTTAAAATCTACCAAAATTATATGGCTAAACGAAAAGATTCGTTGAACGCATTTCCTGTTAAAGAACTGAAACAAACAAAAAAGGAAAAGAAGGATTCTTTAATGGATAAAGATTTTGAAAATGTGATGATTGACAGCAAACTTTTCCTTTGGGAACGTGCTAATCAATACTTATATTCTGAAAAATTCGGGGAGAAAATCAATGTTTTGGACAATCGTATTTCTGGTCTTAAAGAGCCTATTTATCAGCTTTTGGTCATGCGATCTAACCGAAATAAAATACCAAAAGAAATTCTTCCTGAGAACAGAAATCTTTACAGATATTATTTAACGGATTCTATCGAGATTGATGGACGCGAGAATTACGTGATTCGCTTCCGAGAAGTTGGCACCAAAACGCAGTCAAACCGCCGAAAATACAATGGTTATCTCTATATTGATCAACAAAGTTTTGCGGTCAAAAAAATCGAAAGTAATAGTAAAAACAGAAATGATGGCAGCGTAACTTCTGTTTGGACACCAATTAACAACAAATGGTTTCTACAAAAGGAAAATCTAAAGTTAAGAGCGGGAAGCCAATCATTCGAAAATACAGATAAAAAGCCTGACATTAAAGATGACATGACGGCGGAAGAAAAGCGTGCAGAAAGGCGAAAGCTAATGACACGTTTCGGAAATTATGTCTACATGAAAGTCGATTATTTCGATTTCGAAACACCTGTAGACTTTACGGCTAAAGACTTCAAAGGTTATACAATGACCGTTAAAAATACAGATGGAAGTCTTCTTGATAAGTATCGAACAGATAGTTTAACAACGCGTGAAAAGCTCACTTATATTAAAGTTGACAGCCTTGGGCAGAAATACAATGTTGACAAAAAAGCAAGTCTTGTTAGTAACCTTTTGCGTGGCAGAATTCGTCTTGGGATGTTCGACGTCGACCCTTTTGGTAGCAACTATAACCGTTACGAAGGTATTAGATTGGCTGTTCGCGCTAAGTTGAACGAAAATTTTAACAAATACATTTCGCCGGATGCTTATGTTGCTTATGGTTTCAAAGATTCTAAGTTTAAATATGGTGTTGGTGTGGATGTTAAAACGACCTTGGATTACAATTCATTTTTCCGTGCAGAATATTATGATGATGTAGAATCTTCGGGGCGATTTAGTCAGAATTTATGGAGTTTTAAAATGCAGTTTATGAATTCTGGGGTAGATTTACAAAATGATAAGTTCTACCGTTTTCAAGGTGGGAAACTTAGTTACGAAGTCGATCTAAACAATGCGTTGACGATGCGACTTTCTGCTAAACGCCAAAATGAAGAAGCGAAATTTGATTATTTCTACAACAACGACAGCCGCTTGTTCAAGAATTTTTCAACGATGTTGACTTTAAAATATTCACCAAATTCTCAGAATATTATGACGCCGTCGGGTAAGTTGACTTATGATCAAAAGTTCCCAGAGGTGTATTTTAATTTTGAACAAGCTATGAAAACTTTGGGCGGCGAGTTTAACTATTCTCGTGTAGATGTCTTGTTGACGCATCAATTCGGAACTAAACTTGGTAGAACAGGTGTTAGGTTATACGGTGGTTTGATGACGGGCAATGCTCCAATTTGGCATCATTTCCAGATGGGAGGTTTGGATTCTTCTAACAACGATAGCTTTTTCTCGCATTTCAATTTGACAACTTATTTAGGTTTTGCAACGATGGAGGCAGGCAAATATTTCAATGATAAATTCATAGGATATTACTTTACACATCGTATCCCTTGGTATTTTAAAAGTTTTGGCAGAAACACCTCAAGTTTTGATTTGGTGTACAAAGGGACCATTGGCGATATGAAGAATATGGGGCAGCATCAATTTAATTATAATAAGCTAGATCATTTATACCAAGAAGTTGGATTAGAGTATAACAATTTTTTGAGTACAGGATTTAATTTAGGTCTATTTTACAGAGTTGGACATTATTCAACCAACAAATTCAGTGAAAATTTTGCAATTCAGTTAAAGCTTAAATTTTTAGGTTTTTAAGCTAAAGTGCTTTTAATAAAGACTTTTGTTAAGTTTTATTAAATTATGATATCAGTGAAAAATTAATAAAAAAAGTACATTAAAATTAATTTGAACACAAAAAGAAAAAAATCCTTATTTTTGATAAAAATTTTTAGATCTAATGAAATACGATATTATTGTCATCGGTAGTGGACCTGGAGGATATGTTACAGCGATTAGAGCTGCACAATTAGGTTTCAAAACAGCAATTGTTGAGAAAGAAAATCTTGGAGGTATCTGCCTTAACTGGGGATGTATCCCAACAAAAGCTTTGTTGAAATCTGCACAAGTTTTCAAATATATCAACCATGCAGAAGAGTACGGACTTAATAAAGTTGATGCTACTTTCGAATTCCCGAACGTAGTAAAAAGAAGTCGCGGTGTTGCTGAAAAAATGAGCAAAGGTATCGAGTTTTTGATGCGTAAAAATAAAATCGATGTGATCATGGGCGCTGCTAAAGTGAAGAAAGATCGCAAAATCGACGTTACAGATAAAGACGGAAAAGTTACAGAATATAGCGCTGATAACATTATCCTAGCGACTGGTGCAAGATCTAGAGAACTTCCTAATCTTCCACAAGATGGCGTTAAAGTGATCGGTTACAGACAAGCTTTAGCACTTCCAGAACAACCAAAATCTATGATTGTTGTTGGATCTGGAGCTATTGGTGTTGAGTTCGCTTACTTCTATGCAACTATGGGGACTAAAGTTACTGTTGTAGAATTTATGCCAAACATCGTTCCTGTAGAAGACGAAGAAGTTTCTAAACATTTAGAAAAATCTTTGAAGAAAGCTGGTATCGAAGTGATGACAAACGCTTCAGTTGAATCTGTTGATACTTCTGGCGCTGGTGTAAAAGCTAACGTAAAAACAGCAAACGGAAATATTACATT
Organism: Soonwooa sp. T0.1_25; assembly: GCF_057652215.1. Lineage (NCBI taxonomy): Bacteria > Pseudomonadati > Bacteroidota > Flavobacteriia > Flavobacteriales > Weeksellaceae > Soonwooa > Soonwooa sp. T0.1_25. The sequence continues at coordinate 76,540 of NZ_JBYFBZ010000006.1, forward strand.
AGAAGCTGACGTTCTTCTTTCGGCTGTTGGTATTGCTGCTAACATCGAGAACATTGGTCTAGAAGAAGTTGGCATCCAAACAGATAAAGGTAGAGTTTTGGTTAACGAATGGTACCAAACTTCAGTGCCTGGATATTACGCAATTGGTGATATTATCCCAACTCAGGCTTTGGCGCACGTTGCTTCTGCGGAAGGTATTACTTGCGTTGAAAAAATTAAAGGTCTTCACGTTGAGAAAATCAACTATGGCAACATCCCTGGATGTACATATTGTTTACCAGAAATCGCTTCTGTTGGTTTGACAGAAAAGCAAGCTAAAGAAAAAGGTTACGAACTTAAAGTTGGTAAATTCCCGTTCTCAGCAAGTGGAAAAGCGACTGCCAATGGTGATACAGACGGATTTGTAAAGGTAATTTTTGACGCTAAATATGGCGAATGGTTAGGTTGCCACATGGTTGGTACAGGTGTTACAGAAATGATTGCTGAGGCGGTTGTTGCTCGTAATCTTGAGACGACAGGTCATGAGGTTCTTAAATCTATTCACCCTCACCCAACATTATCGGAGGCGGTAATGGAAGCTGTAGCTGCGGCTTACGGCGAGGTTATCCATATTTAATCTTAAGATTTAGAAATATTGATGCTGTATCTTGTATAAGATGCAGCATTTTTTTATTTTAGTGCTGATGAAAAAAATTCTATTGATTTTAGCAATTGGCTTATTCTGTATTCAGAATGTGTCTGCTCAAGAAAAAATGTCAAAAGATGATCGCGAAAACTTGGCGCGACAACAATTTGACGATGGTGAGTATCAAAAATCCTTAACCAATTATAATATCCTTTTAAAAGATGATGAGAATAATGCTAGTTATCTTAATGGAAGAGGATTAGCCTATTTTCGATTAGGAAATTACGCGAAGGCAAAACAAAATTTTGCAATGGCAACCTTGTTTTCTCAGAAGGATGCAACGATTTGGTCTAATCTAAGCGCTGCTTATAATAATCTCAACGAAAACGAAAAGGCTTACGAAACAGCAGTTAAAGCTTTGCGTTATGGCAAATCTGCATTAACAGTTTTTAATGCGGCATCCAATGCTAATAATGTTGAAAGACTTGACGAAGCGCTTTCTATTTTGGATAATGCTGGAGAATTTAGAACAAATGCGATGGAAGATTTGTACGCAAGAGTGTATTCCAAAAAAAACGACTATCATAATAGCATTAAGCATTTCGAAATTTTCTTCAAGAATTTTGATGATAATGATAAAATAACATTTAATGTTTTATCAGAAAAAAGATCCTACTTTTTTGCTTTGATGGGTAAGTTAGCAGACGAAGCAGCAACGTCTCCACCTAAAGATAATGCTTTGCTGAAAGAGCTTTTCGAAGAACTGGCAAATAGTACAGGTTATGAATTTGATTCTAAATTCGCATTACATTCTAGTTATGAGATGATTAGAGCAATTAAAAAGAATTCGGCTTATAGAGAATATTTTTTAGAATTTGTAAAATTGATAAAAGATAAAGATAAGGCCTACATTTTGCTAAACGAATTAAATGACACAGAAAACTATAAATAAAAATTGATGGAAGAACAACACAAAAAAAACTCTAACGAACCTAAGCAATCACCTCAACCACACACACCTTCTAATCCACCAACTCAACAGGAAGATTTACAAAAGAAGAACAAACAATTATACTACATTATTGGAGGTCTTGCAGTTCTTTTACTTGCTGGATTAGTTTACTTTTTCGTAAGTAAAAAAGATCCTAAAAAACCAGAAGTGGTTAACACTGGTGTCAAAATACCTGCGGATAGTGCTAAAGTAGATTCTGTGAAAACCACACCTGGTTCACCAGAAGGTTACGAAGGCGAAGAAGGCGAGTACGAGCCTTACACAGAGAATTATGTTATTGCAAAAGATGCCAATCTTCGTGATGCACCTAATGCACAAACCTCAAATATTGCTGGTAACCTAAAGTTTGGACAAAAACTTTTTGTTGATAATCAATACGAAAACCCAAGCTTCGCGAAAGTTTATCTTGAAAAACCTGTTAAAAATGTAGTATCTCAACCTTATTACATGTTGAAATCTAACGTTGTAGAATATTATAACTTTGACGATTTCAAACAATCATTTTCTTTAGGAAAGTTTTCAGAGTTAGAAGCTCGTGTTAAGCGACTTATTTTGGATAATAAATACAATGATGGGACAACATACAGTGTAACCCAGAATGCTGATCGTGCGAAGAATACTGTGTCGTATGGCGATTTCGATGGTGATGGACAAGCGGACGTTGCGGTTATCTTAGACAATAACGAGAAGCAAAGCTCAAGATTATTGATTATCTGTACTAACCAGAATTCTAAAGAACCATATTTGGCTTACGCAGAAAATTATTCTGATAAGATGAGATTAAGCTCTTTCAAAAAGAAAGCATTAATTTATATGAATACTGACAACCTTACTCCTTCGCCTATTGATGGGGTTTTGCTAAACAGTGAAAATGCTAAATTGGTAATTCTGTATGATAAAAATAACCAAAAATACAGAACTTACTACCAAGAAGAATATGCAAGTGCAACTGCTGAAGCAGCTTACGACAGTGCAGATTAATTTTAAGTTTTAAATAAAATAATGCGGTAGAAAATATGTCGAAATACAAAACAGGTTTGGTACTTTCAGGTGGCGGAACAAGAGGTCTTGCACACGCGGGAGCCATAAAGTTTCTAAATGAAATTGGTATTGATGTTGATATTCTGGCGTGCTGTAGCGCAGGTTCTATAGTTGGAAGTTTATATGCAGCTGGACGAAATCCTGACGAAATTTTAGATTTTTTTAAGTCGGTATATTTTTTCAATTGGAAGCATTTTACTTTTAATAAACCGGGTTTTGTATCATCACAATTGTTCACGCATTATCTCGATCCGATTTTTGGAGATTCCAAAATTGGCGGCCTCAAAAAAGAAATTCGGATGATTGCTACTGACCTTATCAGCGGCGAACAAAAGATTTTTGATAAACAAACAAAAGTAGTTGATGCGATTATTGCATCCTCGTCTATTCCTGGCATCGCCACACCTTATATAGTTGGTGATGCCATGTATAGCGACGGTGGTGTTCTCAATAATTTTCCTGCAGATATTATCCTTAGCGAATGTGAAAATATGATTGGCATCTATGTGACGCCAATTCAGGATGTTAAAATGAGTGATCTTAACTCGATCCGAGCTATTACGACAAGGGCTTATGATCTGCTTTCTCACCGAACAGAAATCCACAAATTTGCTTACTGCGACTGGTTTATAACTTCAAAAAAACTGGCACAGTATGGCACTTTTGAACGTAAACCTTCTCGGCTTGAAGAGATTTTTGATATTGGTTACGAAAGTGCAAAAAAAAGCTTTTACGATCAGGAAGAAGATTTTACTTCACTGTTTTTAAAAACTTAGTCAAAGGCTTCCAATATTCTTCGGCATCAGGAAAGTTGCTACTTAATGTAACTTCGCCGTGATAACCTTCCCAATTAGTTGGTAAAAAATCTTGTTTTTTAGTTGATTTTACATTGTTGAAAATTTCAATCCAATGTGACTTTTCATCTTTTGCAGATGACACAAAAGTTGGGATGTTGACATCTTTTGCAAAATCAGCAATTGTTTTGTTTTCGATTTTAAAATATTCTCCAGGCGAAAAAGTCACCAAAGCTGCATAATCTTGAGGATGTTTGCTAACACTATAAAAGCCTAAAGAAGCAGAGTAGGAACTCCCAAAATATATGACTTTTTTAGCGTTTAGATTCTTTTTTGCATAGTCGTATGCCGCTTCAATGTCAGGAACACTATTTTCGAATTGCGTTGGCAGATTTTTAGAATTTGCTTCCGAAAAACTTTCATTAAGCACATTTCCAAATTTGTAACCAGAACGTAGATCTACAGCCAAAACATTAAAACCTAAAGCTACCAATCTTGGCGCAATATCGCGATAAACACCACGACTAGAACCTGCTTGATGAAAAGCTAGAATAAGTGGTGCGTTTTTAGAATTTGCATCGTAATAATCTGCATAAACTCTTATTTTCCCGTCTTTTGAAGGAAAGCTAATGCTTTTAAAATTAAAATTATTTTGAGATATACTAGCTAGATTTTTTGGATGGTTTTCACATGAAATAGTCAATGCGCCAAGTCCAAGTAATGATAATACGATTAGCTTTTTCATTTTTTTTAAATTTTATTCTGCTTACTTCCAATATTGATCGACCATGTAGATTAACTGCGTCATAACTGTTGCGCCTAGAAGAAGCTCGCGGCGGTTAACTTTTTCAAAAGTATCTTCTTCGGTATGGTGAATGTCAAAATAACGTTGAGAATCTGGTACAAGACCTGCAAGATCAGTTCCTGTGGCTTTCATAGGACCAATATCCGTCCCAGCGTAGGTTTCCGTAAAGTCGTAGATGCCATACGGAAGGAATAGATCTTTCCAAGATTTAATAATATTACGCTTGTCCTCAGACATATCGAGTCCAAAACCTCTTGGTGAAAAACCGCCGCTGTCACTTTCGATTCCGAAAATATTTTTTTCGCCTTTGCTCGCGATGGCTTTTGCGTAGGTGATTCCACCTTTAACACCATTTTCTTCGTTAGCAAAGCAAACTACTCGGATCGTATTTTTATTAGGTAAATTTAATTTTTTAAAAGTTCTCAAAGCCTCGATAGATTGTACAATTCCGGCGCCATCATCGTGTGCACCTTCACCAACATCCCAAGAGTCGAGATGTCCACCAACAACAATCACGTTTTTGGATTCCTTACCCGTGATTTCACCGATGACATTGTAAGATTTAACATCAGCTTTCATCGTGCAGTTAGAATTAATCTTCGCCGAAAGTTTATTTGTTTTAGCAAGATTCGCTAAGTCTATCGCAGATTTTGGACCGATGGCAATAGCTGGAATTTTCTCAACGCCATCCTCATACTTCATCGCGCCTGTGTACGGAACATCATCATAAGCCGAACTTATCGACCGAATAATAACCGCTTTGCCTCCTTTTTTTGCAACTTCTGCAGCTGCAACACGTCTCACAGTACCTGCTTTTCCATACGCATGCATTGTTTTAATAAATTCTTGAGGAAATTCATTATTAAAAAGGATAATTTTCCCTTTAATTTGTTCCGCTGGTACTTTATTAAAATCTTCTAAACTGTTAAAAACAAGCAAGTCGCCAACCAAATCTTTTCCTTTTGTTCCTTCCGAATTACCAAGAGAAAGCATTTTTATTTTCTTCCAAGATCCGTTAGCGGTTTTAATGTTCAAAGATTCTTGACCGCGATACCAATTGGGAACCATTACTTCTTCTAACCAAACTTTATCTGCGCCAGCTTCTTTTAATTTCTGCTCAGCCCATTTTACAGCTTTCGCATTAGCTTCAGATCCGCTTAATCGATGGCCGATATTTTTCGTTAAATCATAAAGTTGATCGTAGGCTTGACCATCTTTCATAATTAAATTTGAAATTGATCTAAACTGAATCGAATCTTGTTTAGTCTGCGAAAAAGCAAAAAAACTTGCCGAAATAGCTATGGAGAAGAAGAGTTTTTTCATTGATTGTTTTAAATTTAATTTAAGCGAATTTTTCACCGCATTGTTTACAATATCTAGCATCGTTGTCGTTGTCATCATTACCGCAACGACCACACATAAAGTGATAACGTTTTCCTTTTCTGAACTCAGAAGTTACAATCCCAGTTGGTACTGCAATGATGCTATAACCGCAAAGCATTACAATAATAGACAAGAATTTACCGACTGGTGTTGCTGGCGAGATGTCACCATAACCAACAGTTGTAATGGTCACAACTGCCCAATATATACTTTGAGGAATACTCGTAAAACCATTTTTTCCGCCTTCTATCAGATACATCATCGAACCAATAATCACAATAAAAATCACCATGAACAAAAGGAAAATATAAATTTTTCTAGAACTATGGTTAAGAGCAGTTACAATATATCGACCATCGTGCATATAATCGGCAAGGTTGAAAATTCTAAAAATCCTTAGCATTCGCAACATTCTCAAAATACCGATGTAATGTATGATTGGGAAGAATAAACTTAGATAAAAAGGGATAATAGACAAGAAATCTATAATACCGATTGGACTAAAAATATATTCTTTTTTATCCTTGATACAAGCAATTCTCAGAATATATTCCACTGTGAAAATCATTGTAATAATGAACTCCGCAGTGTAAAAAAGATTATGATATTTAAGATTAACCAATGGGATTGTTTCCACCATTAGTAAGCCCACACTTATCAATATTAATATAAGAAGACTAACATCAAAAATTTTCCCTTGGCGTGTGTTGTCAAGGTAGATAACGTTATAAACTTTTCTGAGCCATCCATCTGCGGGTATCAAGTCGAACTCAGGTTTTATTATTCGTCTCATATTTTTTAAAATAAATGTAAATTTACACTTAGTTTTTAAATGAGAAAAAGTTCCTGTAAAAATATGAGCGCAAAAACACTAAAAGAAGTTTGTAGTCAGTTAGATAAAATTTTTAAAATTCGACAAGCCGAAGATTTTGACAATGTTGGTTTGTTATGCGGAAATCCTGATCGCGAAGTAACGGGGATTTTGGTGACACACGATGCCTTAGAAGATGTTGTGGAAGAAGCCATTGAAAGAGGATTTAACATGATTGTTGCTTTTCATCCTATTATTTTTTCGGGTTTAAAATCTTTGACAGGAAAAAATTATGTTGAGAAAGTAGTTCTGAAAGCCATTGAAAACAAAATTGCAATCTACGCAATACACACAGCATTTGATAATGATTATTTTGGCGTAAATTATAAAATGTGTGAGGTTTTAGGTTTAAAAAATCAAAAAATCTTAATGCCGAAATCGAAGAATTTCAAAAAGCTTGAAGTCTTTGTTCCCAATGATCATGCTGAACAAGTTAAAAATGCAATTTTGGAAGCAGGAGCGGGAAGTATTGGCTTCTATGACGAATGTAGCTTTGCGGTTGAAGGGACTGGAAGTTTTCGAGCGAAAGAAGGCGCGAATCCTTTTTTAGGAAAGATTAATGAACGTGAAGTTGTAAAAGAAAGTGTATTGTCTTTTAGTTTTGAAAATTTTAGACAAAATGATATTTTAAAATCGATGTTCGCTGCGCATCCTTACGAAGAAGTCGCTTACAATATTATTGGTCTCGAAAATGATAATCAGTATGCTGGACTTGGACGTTATGGCGATTTGGAAACAGAAATGCCTTTAGATGAATTTTTAAAATTTGTAAAGAATATTTTTAATTTAGAAATAATTAGATACAGTAATACGAACAAAAAAACGATAAAAAGAGTAGGTGTGCTTGGCGGAAGCGGTGCTAGCGGTATAAAGTCTGCAATGGCGGTTGGTTGCGACGCTTATCTAACGGGCGATGTCAAATACCACGACTTCTTTTCGGGAGAAAACAAATTATTAATTGCAGATATTGGACATTTTGAGAGCGAACAATTTGTTACTCAACAATTATATGAAATATTGTCCGAAAATTTTACTAACTTTGCAATCGCTAAAACAAGCAAAAAAAACAACCCTGTAAATTATTTTATTTAAGATATGGCTAAAAAAGCAAACGATATCTCGGTTGAAGAGAAACTAAGAGCACTTTACGACCTACAAATCATTGACTCTAGATTAGACGAAATTCGCAATACGAGAGGAGAGTTGCCTATCGAAGTTGAAGATTTAGAAATCGAAATCGAAGGCTTAGATAAAAGAGCTAGCAAATTCGATGCTGAAATAAAAGAGCAAAATGCTGAGATTAACGCTAAAAAAGAGTTGATTGCACAAGCTCAAACACTTATTTCTAAATATAAGTCGCAACAAGATAATGTTAGAAATAACAAAGAGTACGAATCTTTAGATAAAGAAATTGAATATCAAACTTTAGAAATTGAGTTGGCTGAGAAAAGAATTAAAGAATTTGGTTCTAAAATTTCTCACAAAAACGAAATGCTAAGTGAGTTGACAACTAAGATTGAAGATCTTCGTAATCACCTAACACACAAGAAGAATGAGTTGGATGAGCTAATTGCAGAAACTCAAAAAGAAGAAGAATTCTTGTTAGCAAAATCTGAAGAATTCTCAGAAAAGATCGACTCTAGATTATTAAGCTCATACCAAAGAATCCGTAAAGGATCTATCAACGGACTTGCAGTTGTTGGTCTAGAAAGAGGTGCGCCAAAAGGATCTTTCTTTACAATTCCACCACAAAAACAAATGGAAATTGCTCAAAGAAAGAAAATTATCATCGACGAAAACAGTGGTAAAATCCTTGTTGACGACGAATTGGTAAACGAAGAAAATGCTAAAATGGAAGAAATCATCAACTTCGGTTAAGATTTCGAAATTTAAAATATTTAAAAATCCGAGTGTTATAACGCTCGGATTTTTTTATTTTTTCATAATGCCACAAGTTTTCATAAAAAGCCGAACCAACTCAGACTGTTCGCCTTTTAAAACAATGAACTGAAATTGTCTTTTAATTTCAAAATGTTTGATGTCGATGATGTTTAATTTGTTGTATTTCAGTTCGTTTGTGATACTGCTAACCGACAAAAAAGCCATCGCGTCCGATTGCGCTAAATAATTTTTGATGCTTTCTGTACTGTCAAGATTCATGATGACATTAAGTTTTGAGGCTAGAAGTTTGCTCTTCTGAAGTTCGGAATCGATAAAATCTTGCGTGCCCGATCCTTTTTCGCGGCTCACAAAATCGAGTTCTGAAAGGTCTTTAACAGAAATAGTTTTGTTAGACAAAGGATGGCCAATTCGCGCAACCAACACAATTTCGTCTAACATAAACGGAATATAATCGAATTGTGCCGATTGAAAAGGACCTTCGATAATACCAATATCTATTTTATTTTTCTTTAATAAATCTGAAATTTTTTCGGTGTTTTGAGAAGTCAAATCAATATGGATATCTTCGTAATAAGAATGAAATTTCACCAATATTTCGGGCAAAATATATTGAGCAATGGTTGTACTAGCACCGATTTTTAAATTGCCTTTTAGTTTGTTATTGAGTTTATTAATTTCGAATTCGGTTTCGCGATAGATTTCAAAAATCTGATTGGCTTTTTCTAAAAGAATTTTTCCGCTTGAGGTTAGCTCGATGCTTGTGCCATTTCGAGTAAAAAGCTTGGTGCTAAGTTGTTGTTCTAATTCTTGAATGTGCTTTGTAACAGCGGGTTGCGATATGTACAACTCTTGTGAAGCTTTTGTGAAACTAAGTCGTTTTGCAACCGTTGAAAAGACTTTTAGTCGAAAATCCAGCATTTTAATTATCTCGTTTTGATTTTAATTTTGAAAATCTTATTTCGTTAAGTTCTTTAACCTTTTCAGTTTTGGTTATTTTACGAAGATTTTTAAGAGCAAAAATATGTTCAGCTTCATGATCTATAACTTGTACAATTTCGTCAGCTTGCGCCACATTTTCTGGATATAAAGTGTTCCAAACGATTTTACCGAAAGTCATGACTTGTCTTTTTTTGTCAAGATTTAGGAAATCCAAACTTCTAAGATAAGGAAAAAAAGGATTCTTTTTACCGTTTAATTTTTTGCCAAGATAATTAAAGATTTCTCCGTTTTCATTGACTGTAAAAGTTTTGATGGATGGAATATTTGCTTTAAGTGTCTTTATCTATATTCTATGTTTAATACGTAAATATAAGAAATTGGCGCTATTGTTAGTTTTTTGACTATTATTAAATTTAACCAAAAAAAATCGGCGAAATCAAATTCCACCGATTGATAATTTTTCGTTTCTAAAAATTAATTAACAACAATTTTACTTGACGCTTTCGAAGTTCCGTTGTTAAAATTAAGAATATAAACGCCCCGAGCTACTTTTAATGAAATTTTATTTTCTCCTTTTACAACAATGGCAGAATGGATTAACTTTCCTAAAAGGTCTGTTACAACAATATTTCCAGAAGTTTCTGATTTAAAACTAAAATCACCCTGACTTGGATTTGGATATACTTGCAGTTTTAATTTATTAACATCATTAACAGCTTGTGTTGCAGCGCAGTCATAAGGTTTAAAATTAACCAAACCATATTTAGTATCATCAACCTGATGCGTTACAACATCTTCAACCATGATGTCATTTGATAATTCGCCCTCTCTCCAGCAGTTGAACTTGGCCTCCAAATTATTCGGTGTATTGTTGAAAAGCGCGTAAGTCACCCCGTTATTAATATTATCTTTAAAAATATTTTTACCGATATTTTCTTTACCAGGCAAGTCGCTTCCAAAGTTAGCTTGCGCTGTTCCTTGCAAAGTTACACCCCAAAGATTTCCGCGAAGTTGGTTTTCGCTGACTTTAACATCCATCACAGTGGTGCCACTCCCGATAAAGTTGATGCCGCTTCCGCCAAGCATTGGGTCGTTTTGGGTATTGTTATTTTCGATAATGTTTTTAGCAACGGTTCCGTATGATGAGTTCCCAGCGACTGTAATTCCGTAACGATTATCACGAATGGTGTTGTTTTCGATTTTTACATTGTTAGCGCCACCCACAAGTGCTGAAGCCGAAATTCCGCCTGTCATAGGGAGATTTCTGTTACCAATAATTTGGTTGTTTGTGATGATAATTCCGGCACTTCCGCCAGGTCCCATATTAATTTGCGGACGGTTTTGATTACTTGTATTGTTTCCGTAAAAATAGTTGTTATCGATAATTCCGGATACGCTGATGTTAGCGCCAGAACCGATCGCTGATCCAACATTTTCTAAAAATTGTGAGTTTGTAATCGAAATTCCAGTAGTGCTTCCAAACTGAACTGCTGCGCTCGAAGCCGCTCCGCCACTTACGGTATGGTTATTTTTAATAATACAATTATCCATAATAAAGTTAGATGTGTTGACACGAAGTCCGCCGCCGTTTTCGATGGTCGTATTTTTTAGAATAACATTAGAAGTGTCTTCGAAACGGATACCTTTGTAAGCTTCACCAGCAATATTTGTGGTATAAATTAGTTGTGTTGCATTGGTTTGATATTGTCCAAAAACGAAAAGCATGACGTCTTTACTAAGTTTTACGGTTGTGTTTTCGTCAATAATAAGCTTGTCATTGGCAGAAATCGTTACATTTTGAGAGATTAAAAAATGATCGCCATTGTTAGTAACAGTCCCCGAAGCAGCTTGCGCTAAGCTTGTTAAATTATAAGTTATCCCAGTATTAGGACTTGTAAATTGCGCATTAAGCCCAAAATAGGCTACTGCAGCGAAAAGTGTAAAGGTCTTTTTCATAACTAAATTTTAAATCAAATTTATAAAAGAATTAATTAATCAATAATTTTTTTTAAAATAGTAGGTGAATTGAAAATAAAGTGTAAATTGCAATGTTTTTATAGTCGAAATCCAAGTGTTCAGTCAGTTGTTGTTTTCTCCTTATAACAACAAATTTTTTATACCAATTTAATTTTTTTATACAATGAACATTTTTGTTTCAAACATCAATTACGCAACTAAAGAAGAGCAGTTGTTAGAATTATTCCAAAATCAAGGAGAAGTTACTTCTGCAAAGATCATTATGGATCGCGAAACTGGAAGATCTAAAGGATTCGGTTTCGTAGAAATGCCAAACGACGCTGAGGCTAAGCAAGCTATTGAAGCGCTTAACCAACAAGATTTTAACGGTAAAACTCTTAACGTTAGCGAAGCTAGACCAAGAGAAGAAAAACCAAGAAGATCATTTGATAATAATAGAGGTGGTGGTTATGGTAACAACGGTGGAAACCGTGGTGGTAACCGTTGGTAAAATATCATTAAAAGATAAAAAAGCGATTCTTAGGAATCGCTTTTTTTTTGGGTTGAAATCGCTTTCTATTAATGAAATAATTTAAAAAATAGAAATTCTAACGCAAAAAAAATATTGTATATGGAAATATTGATATACTAATAATTTTTTTCATATTTATCTTAGTTTAATATTAATATTGTTAATCTTTATAAAATTTATTATGTATGTGTTCTAAAAATTATTAATTACATATTGTGTGTGTCGTGAAAATGATTTAGTTTGGTCTCACCATTCAAAAATTAATAATCATGAAAAAACAATTTTTTATTTTTGCGGTAGCTTTACCGTTAGCATTTAATGCGCAATTTTTTCAGAATTTTGACGCTAATACTAATATTCCCACAGGATGGGCTGTCATTAATGGTGGAGATACTAATACTTGGCAGATAGTAAATTTTACAGGATCAACTGGTATTGCTGCCTACAGTGGTACTAATACAGTTTCTATTGGTTACAATGCTGTTGCGCATGATGATTATTTAGTCACTCCTGCTATAGCTGTAACAGCAGGTGTTAATGATTATTTTAGCTTTTATGCTAGAAGTAGAGATCCTTTATACCCTGAAAAGATTGCTCTAAAGTTATCAGAAACTACACCTACTGCAGCTGCCTTTACAACTGTTTTAGCGGCTAACGTGGATCCCGCCAGTGGTGCTAATTTTTATAAGTATGAATATGATTTATCATCTTATGTAGGAAAAACAGTGTATATCGCGTTTCATTCGACAACTCAAGATAAATTCTATTTTGATATTGATGACGTTGCGTCTTTGGCGAAACCTTTATGTAATATACCTGTAAATGTGACCTATAGCAATGTTACTAGTAACTCCGCTAAGATTAATTGGGCTGCAAATGGAACTGGTAATAACTATCAGGTAGAATACGGGCCTGCTGGATTTTCACATGGCGGGGGGACAGTCTTATCAGTTTCTGACGAAACTGCTAATCTAAGTTTAACACCAAATACTGCTTATGATGTGTACGTTAGAAAAAACTGTAATCCAACATTCAGTGATTGGTCTAATAAGATTAGTTTTACAACAAATTGTTCAGCCAATACAGTTTTCCCAATGATTGAAAAATTTGATGCCAATGCAGTACCCACTTGTTGGAAAAATGAAACAGTGAGTGGTGGTGGATCTGCAGTTTGGACGTATGTGACAACAAATGGTAATGCTACGATTACTCCTAAATCTGCCCCTCGAATGGCAGAATTCAGAACAACGACAGTAGGTAACAAATCGATGCTGGTTGTAAAGCCGTTAGATTTATCTTCAGTAACCAACCCAGTTGTAAAGTTTAGTTATGCCAATACTAATTGGTTTGGAGATGTTGACGAACTAAGAGTCTACTATAAAGCAAACAGTTCGGATCAATGGACGCAGTTAGGTCCTGCTTATACTACTGAAAAAACTGCGTGGACTGATGTTACTTTGCCACTTCCAAATAAATCGTCTAATTATCAAATTGCATTTGAAGGTATGTCAAATTGGGCAAGAGGAATTAATTTGGATGATGTAATGGTCGGAGATGCGACTACTCTTGCAGTCGGAGATTTATTGAAATCTAAAGTGAAATTATATCCTAATCCTGTAAAAGATGTTTTAAATATTGACGTCAATACAAACATCAATAGCATTGAAATCTATACAATAACAGGACAATTGGTTAGATCTTTAGATAAAAAAACGAAGCAAGTGGATGTTTCGCACTTAGCAAATGGTGTTTACATTTTAAGACTTAAATCTGATTCTACTGATGAATCTTACAAAATTGTAAAAGATTAAAATTACAATATCATTAAAAGATAAAAAGCGATTCTTAGGAATCGCTTTTTTTATGATTGTTTTTCTTCTTTTCTTTTTTCTCCTTTTCCTTTTTGTCTTTCTTCTTTTTACCAGATTTTTCTGATGGTGTGTCTAGTGTAAGGACTTGTGCATCCAGTATCTCGATCTCTTTTTGTAGAGCTTCGTCATTGGATTGCGTCGTTTCTTCGATGATTTCTGCAATACTTTTTTCTTCAATTTGTATAGCTTTTTCGGGGACTTTTAAGTCTTTAAGAAGAAGATCAACATCATTATGATAAAATATTTCTAATAAATTTTCTAACTGAAATTTTCGATAATCCTCAAAGTTTATTTTAGGAATATATTTAAAGATGCGACCTTTCTTTTCAATTTTTAAATAATTTTTTTCAACTAAAATTTTCAAAAATGTCGAAACTGTATTTTGATGCGGTTTCGGTTCTGGATAAGCCGTCATGATGTCTTTCATAAAGGCTGCTTCCAAATTCCAAATCACTAACATGAGTTGTTCTTCCGAACTTGTCAAACTAAGAATTTTCATATTTCTATTTTTAGATTACAAGATAATAAGCCAATCCGACCAAGCTTCCCAATACCGCTCCAGAAATGACTTCTGCTAAGGTATGTCTTTTTAATATAATTCTTGTAATGCCGATGATAATTGATAAAATTATCCAAAATATTCCCCAAGGCAAGCTGAATTTTAAAAATAAAAATGCAACAAAAATATTAAGAGAAGTGTGCATTGAGCTTTTAATAAAGAAGTTGCTGATCTGCATCAAAATCAACAATATCAAAAGAAAGAAAACTGTCGTGTCTTTGTTTCCGTTTCTAAAAAATTCGTAGGCTAGATAAATCGCGCAAAGAATGACAATGACGATGTACAGGCTGTTCCGTTGCTTTCTGTTGGAAACATCCATGTTGGTATAATGCCCTTTTTTGACGTTCCAAATTATCCAAACCACAACTGGTATAACAAGGATAAAAAGAATAGGGAAGAAATCGGTAACGTTGAGATTACTCGCATGTGGCGTATAGGAGAGAACAATATAATAGATGATTAACGATACAATCGGATTGAAAAAATTTGATATAACTTTTGATATTTTTATTAAAAGTGAATCCGAAGTTAGGTTGTCTGTCATTTTTTAAAATAAAGATTATGTTGCAATTTACATTTTAGAAATTTAAAATAAATCATCTTTTAGTTAATTAATTTTATCGATAGCGGCAAGATATTAATTTAAGCATAACACTATTAATAACTAAAGATATTTTCTTATTTTTGCTAAATATTTCGAAATCATATGAAAGAATTTTCCAAAGAGATTTACCTTAAATGGTACGAGGATATGACGATGTGGAGAAGGTTTGAAGACAAATGCCGTTCTCTTTACTTAAAACAAAAAATCAGAGGTTTTTTACATTTATATAACGGACAAGAGGCAATTCCTGCAGGTTTTACCCATGCGATGGATTTATCAAAGGATAGTATGATCACAGCTTATCGTTGTCATATTCATCCAATGGCAATGGGCGTTGATCCTAAAAGAATCCTTGCCGAACTTTGCGGGAAAGCTACGGGTACGTCAAAAGGTATGGGTGGATCGATGCATATTTTTAGCAAAGAACACCGTTTTTATGGTGGTCATGGTATTGTAGGTGGACAAATTCCTTTGGGAGCAGGTATCGCTTTTGCTGATAAGTATTTTGACAGAAAAGCTGTTAACATTTGTTTTATGGGAGATGGTGCAGTACGTCAAGGTGCTTTGCATGAGACTTTCAATATGGCAATGAACTGGAAACTTCCTGTAGTTTTCGTTTGTGAAAATAACCAATACGCGATGGGTACGTCTGTTAAAAGAACAGCTAACCACGAAGATATTTACAAATTAGGTTTAGGTTACGAAATGCCTTGTTTACCTATTGATGCGATGGATCCTGAGAAAGTTGCAGAAGCTGCTTTTGAAGCAATTGAAAGAGCAAGACGTGGTGATGGCCCAACTTTTATCGAAGCTAGAACTTATCGTTACAGAGGTCACTCTATGTCTGATGCTGAGCCTTACAGAAGTAAAGACGAAGTTGCAGAACACAAAAAAGATGATCCAATCGAAATTGTAAAGCACAGACTTTTAGAAAACAATTGGGCTACAGAAGCGGAGTTGGAAGCTATTGACGAAAAATCTAGAGCTTTTGTTGACGAATGTGTTGAGTTCATGGAGAATTCTCCGTATCCAGATTTGTCACAAGTTTACGATTTCGTATACGCGACGCCGGATTATCCATTCTTAGATAAATTAGAAAATAACTAAAATTATTAATTTGGGATTTGATGTTTGACTTTCAATGAATTTCAAATCTCGAATCTCGAATCTCAAATCAATAAAAATATATGGCTGAAGTAATCACAATGCCTCGTCTGTCGGATACGATGACAGAAGGAAAAGTTTCCAAATGGCACAAAAAAGTTGGAGACGCAGTTAAAGAAGGCGATATCTTAGCAGAAATTGAAACTGATAAAGCCGTTCAGGATTTTGAATCTGAATTTAACGGAACTTTATTATATATCGGTGTTGAAGAAGGTGCACAAGCGCCAGTTGACAATGTTTTAGCAATTATCGGTAACCAAGGAGAAGATATCTCTGGCATTATCGGTGGTGGAGCATCAGAAGCTAAAGTTGAGGAAGAAAGTAAAACTCAAAATGAGTCAACACCAGTTGAGAGTGCACCCGTTGTTGATGCTGCAATGCCAGACGGTGTAGAAGTTATCACAATGCCAAGACTTTCTGATACAATGACAGAAGGTAAAGTTGCGAAATGGCAAAAAGCTGTTGGCGATGCTGTTAAAGAAGGTGATATCCTTGCAGAGATCGAAACGGATAAAGCGGTTCAGGATTTTGAATCCGAGTTTAACGGAACTTTATTGTACCAAGGTGTTGCTGAAGGTGATGCTGCGGAAGTTGATAAGATTTTAGCAATTATTGGTCCCGCGGGAACTGATGTATCTGCGGTTGTTGCAGGAGGTGGAAAACCCGCTGCGGCACCAGCAAAAACAATACAAACGCAAGCTTCTACAACTCCAGTTTCAACGACATCAGATGATGCTGCTCCTGTACAAACTGGTGCTAATGGAGAGCGTGTTCATATTTCGCCTTTGGCTAAGAAAATGGCGGAAGATAAAGGTATCGATCTTCAATCAGTACAAGGTTCTGGTGAAGGTGGTCGTATCGTTAAAAAAGATATTGAAAACTATCAAGCACCGGCGCAAGCTGCTACCACTGCAGATGCTCCGAAAGTTGTTGCTGCACCAGCGCTTAATTTCACTCCAGGTGAAGATACAGAAACTGTAAATTCTCAAGTTAGAAATATTATTGCAAAACGCCTTGCTGAAAGTAAATTCACGGCGCCTCATTACTATCTAATGGTTGAGATTAACATGGATAAAGCGATCCAAGCGCGTAAAGAAATCAACAGCATTCCTGATACGAAAGTATCTTTCAATGATATGATTATCAAAGCGACTGCGATGGCGCTTAGAAAGCATCCACAAGTTAACTCATCTTGGGCTGGTGATAAGATTATCCACCACGGTAATATCAACGTTGGTGTTGCGGTTGCAATTCCTGACGGATTGGTTGTTCCGGTTCTTAAGAATGCAGATTATATGAACTATAATCAAATCTCTGCTTCGGTTAAGGATATGGCTTCTAGAGCGAAAAGCAAAGGTCTTAAAGCTAACGAAATGGAAGGTTCTACTTTCTCAGTTTCTAACCTTGGTATGTTCGGTATTGAGACATTTACGTCAATTATCAATCAACCAAATTCAGCTATTCTTTCTGTTGGTGCGATTATCGAAAAACCAATTGTTAAAGACGGACAAATCGTTGTTGGTAACACTATGAAGTTATCGCTTGCATGTGACCACAGAGTAGTGGACGGTGCAACTGGTGCTGAGTTCTTACAAACTTTAAGATTGTATTTAGAAAATCCGCTTTCTCTTTTATTAGGTTAAAATGTAGGTTTCTAAATCTTTATGATATAAATCCTCCTGAATTTCGGGAGGATTTTTTTTTAGATTTTGGAAAAAGAATATCTTTGCAAAATGAAAAAATTCCTGCTCCCATTAGTTGTATTAATCAGTGTTTTTGGAAAAGCGCAAGACAAAGAGAATCTTTCTGGATTTAATATGGTGTCTTTTACTTATAAATTTGCACCAGAATGGATGGCTTACGCCGAATTTCAAACGCGATCAATAGAAGATTACACTTATATCGATTACTACGAAGCTAAAGGAGGAGTTGGTTATAATATTAATAAAAATAACCAAGCTTTCATCGGTGTTGGTCGATACGGAACTTACAAAAATCATAAAATCTTTCAGGAAGAACATCGTGTTTGGTTGCAGTATACACTAACCAATCGTATCAAAAGTTTAAAACTTGATCACAGATTAAGAGCTGAGCAACGTTTTTTTCATAATTCAATTACAGATGTTAACACCAATACACAACGTTTTCGTTATCGTCTAAGTGGGACTTTACCATTAAACAATACAAAAGTACAATCAGGAACCGTTTTTGCCAACGCTTTCGAAGAAGTTTTTGTCGGTCCCGAAGATAAATTCTTCAAGCGTAGTCGTACTTTCGGCGGAATTGGTTATCAGTTTAACGATAGTATGAACGCCACTGCGGGTTATATGTTCCAAAGAGAATTTGCTTCTAAAGGAAATACCAACCTACATTTCTTATATTTTGCACTTAACTTTACCATCGATCCATCGGATGACGAAAGAGATATCCATATCCCAATGGCCGATTAATAGGTACTTGTTAAATATTGATAAGCTTTCAAATATTTGTTAAGACGTTTTAGATCTTTCGCTTCGATAGGTCGAGTGAAACGTCTCAAATCCATATTATCTTTAAGATCATTGATTTTTACTTTAACCGCAAGTGGATTTTGCTCTATTCTTTTAACAAAATCTTCATAAGGTTCATTAAGTTCTGGATCTTCGGATTCGCGCTTGGTAAGGCATTCGACAGCATCGATAATATATTGGGGAAATCCTTGTTCCAGAAGATATTCGAACGAAAATTCTGGATGATCTTCCACAACGTCGTGTAACGCGCCAACAATTTTTTCGTCGATAGTTTTTCCTGCTTCCATAACGCGGAAAACGTGTCCTAGATAAGGCGCATCGTATTTGTCGGTTTGTTTTTTGTGCGCTTTTTGTGCGATTTTAATCGCTTTATATAATAATTGAATATCTGCCATTTGGGGTTTTTGACTATTTGTCGGATTTTTCTTTTAAATCTTTTAATTTCAAGTTGGGAGTTGTTAACTCGATTTGTTTTTGTTTTTTTAAACTTGAATAATTTTCAGATTTAGGTTTCTTATTTAACATTTTGTATTGCGATGCTTTTGCAGAATCTATGTTTTTATAAAAAGGATTACTATTGGACAATTTTGGAGATTTAGTAAAAGGTTTCGCTTCCAAAATCTTTACAGAATCTTTTTTTGGTGTTTCTTGTGCAGCAATTGTCACGCCTATTCCTATTAATATAAAAGTTAGAATCGTTTTCATCACGTTCGGTTTTAAAAAGTAAATTTAAAAAAATGAATGTCGTGACAAAGATTTTTTTCGAAAATTTATCAACAAAAAAGCCATCATTTCTGATAGCTTAATTTTTTCTAAAAAAGTTTGATTTTAAACAAAACTAAAATTTATTGCTTATTATAAAGAATGTAATAGTTGTTATTAAATTCCACGGGATTATTCGATTTCAAATCTGTAGTTTGCCAGTTGTCAGTTGGAGAAATTATTTCGCCAGAAGCTAATCTTAGAGGCATTTTAAAATCTTTAACCGTATGTGTCCAGCGATAACTTAATTTATTATTTTCTTGTTTATATTCCAAAGTTGGGATATAAGTTGTTCTCAAATATTGGTCAAAAATCGTTGATAAATCCATTCCTGATTTTTGACTAAAATAATCTTCAACTTGCTTTCCTGTAACTGTTTGATGATAAAAATCTTTGTTAAGTCCTCTCAAAATTTGTCGAAATTTTTCATCATTATTTATCACTTGACGAATCGTATGTAACATGTTTGCACCTTTATAATACATATCGCCGCTGCCTTCATTTCTAACGCCATAAGTCCCGATTATTGGGATGTCATTATGGATATTTTTTCGCGTTCCAGTCACATATTTATCGGCATCTTCTTTTCCAAAAAGGCTTTCGGTGTATAAGGTTTCTGAGTAACTCGTAAAAGCCTCATGAACCCACATATCCGCTTGATCTTTTGCTGTGATGTTATTAGCAAACCATTCGTGTCCAGTTTCGTGGATGATGATAAAATCCCACTTAAGTCCAACGCCAGAACCCGAAAGATCACGACCTAGATAGCCGTTTTCATATTTATTACCATAAGCGACATTACTTTGATGTTCCATCCCAAGATGCGGCGATTCAACAATTTTGTAAGAATCTTCGTAGAAAGGATAAGCGCCAAACCAATATTCAAAGGACTTCATCATCGGTTTAACTTGTGCAAATTGCTTTTTAGCTTTGTCAAGATTGTAATCCAAAACCCAATAATCAAGGTCTAATTTTCCCTTTTCGCCATCATAAGTTTCTTTAAAATTGACATACTTCCCAATCGACGGAATGATAGAATAGGCGTTAATCGGATTTTTGACTTCCCACAAATATGACTTTTTGTTACCAAGTGTTTTAGTCTCAACTAATCGTCCGTTGGCAACGCCAACTAAATCTTTCGGTGTTGTGATTTTAAAACTAATACCATTGTCGGGTTCGTCACTCCATATATCTTTACATGGCAACCAAATACTTGCACCAATACCTTCGTCGGCAGCAGTCATCCAAGGATTTCCGTTTTTATCTTTTTCAAAAATCCAACCGCCATCCCAAGGTGCTTTTTTGGCGACAACAGGATTTCCTTCAAAAGTGACAACGAAATTTAGTTTTTCACCTTTCTTAAATTTTCTATTTGTTTTAATAAAAATGAAATCGTCTTCTTGTTGATATTTTGCTTTTTTGTCGAAGCTAGCGGCAAGTTTTGCGACTTTCATTGGCTTTTGCAAATCGATTTGGAAGGTCGGATTAACCACATCTTTTGTAATTTCAAAAGAGATTTTGTTAGTTCCTGCGATACTTCTATTTTCGAAATTTGCTTCTAGATTAATGTCATATTTTTTTACGTCCCAAAAATTTCGGAATTCGGTATCAGAACCTTTTAAAGTATCTTGTTTTGTAAAATTTTGAGCAGTGAGACTTAACGATACAAAACTTAGTAATAGCGTGGCTTTCTTCATAGTTTAAAAAAAATAATTTGTCCTAAAGACAGGATAAAGTTACAAATCATTTTTCATTTTTAATACTAATAAATTTTGTTAAAAGATAATTGAATTGTCTTATGATAAGTGCTTCGAATATTCTAAAGGATTAAATTTGATTTAATAATTTTAATTAATAATTAAAATATTAAAAATGGGAAAACTCACAATATCAGCAGAAATCAACAAGCCAGTTGACCAAGTTTGGGAAGCTTATAACGATCCAAAAGATATCGTGAATTGGAATTTTGCACACGAATCTTGGTCTTGTCCAAGCTCCGAAAACGATTTGCAAGTTGGTGGAAAATTCAAAAACAGAATGGAAGCCAAAGATGGAATTTTTGGGTTTTATTTTGAAGGTGTCTATGACGACGTTAAACCTTTAGAATTAATAAAATACCACATGGAAGCCGGTCGCGAAGTGGAAACAAATTTTAAAGCTTTGAATCTTAATAAAACAGAAATCTCAGTGAAATTTGATTTAGAAACTCAAAATCCAGAAGATATGCAATTGCAAGGCTGGCAGGCGATTCTTAACAGTTTTAAAAATTATGCAGAGACAAAACTGTAACTAAAAAAAATTTAAACTTATGATTAATCCAAATATTTTCCCTTGTTTTTGGTTCAATGGCAATGCGAGTGAAGCCGCAAAATTATATGCAGATGTTTTTCCAAATTCGCATGTTAGTGTAGATTCGCCAATGGTAGTTAATGTTGATTTAAATGGTCAAAAATTAATGTTATTAAATGGTAGATCAATGTTTCAGCCAAATCCTAGTATTTCGATTATGGTGATGTGCGAAACGGACGAAGAAGTCGAGGATTACTACAATAAATTATCTTCTGATGCTAAGGTTTTAATGGAATTAAATTCTTATCCGTGGAGTGAAAAATATGCATGGATTAACGATAAATTCGGTGTAAGTTGGCAGTTCTACAAAGGTGATAAAATGGAACAAAAGTATATCCCAACCTTTATGTTTATTCAACAAAGTAATGGTAAATGTCGCGAAGCAATGGATTTTTATGTTTCAAATTTCCCAAATTCTGAAATCAATGGAATAATGGAGCATCCTCAAAATTCTGGAGATTTAGCAGGAATGGTGGCACATGCGCAATTTACAATCGACAATTATGCTTTGTATGCGATGGATGGCGGCACGACGCATGATTTTAATTTCACCGAAGGCGTTTCTATGGTCGTTATGACGAATGACCAGACGGAAACCGATAAATATTGGAATGCTTTTACAGAAAATGGTGGGCAAGAAAGTCAATGCGGTTGGCTCAAAGATAAATATGGTGTAAGCTGGCAAATTGTGCCACATCGATTGATTGAATTGATGGGCGATCCTAATCATGAGAAAGCGCAAAAAGTTGTTGAAGCAATGCTAAAGATGAAGAAAATTGTCATCGCTGATTTAGAAGCGGCTTATAATTCTTGAAAATGTTTTTGAATTATGAATTATGAATTATGAATTATGAATTATGAATTATGAATTATTTTCACTAATCACAAATAACACATTATAAATATCAACGAAGTTTACGTCAATCTCCCAATAAAAGATGTCGAAAAAACAAAGGCTTTTTGGAAAGCTTTAGGTTTTGAAATTAATCCTCACGTTACCGATGAAAAGGCAGTTTGCGTGATTCTAAAGGAAGAACTTATCAATGTTATGTTTTTAACCGAAGAGTTTTTCGAAACTTTTTCTGAAAGACCAGTTCCAAAAGGTGATACGACGCAAGTTTTGGTTGCGATTAGTCTTAATAGTCACGAAGAAGTGGATAAAGTCGTAAATGCCGCACTTGCTAACGGAAACAAATCCAGTTTGTTGGTTCGAGATTTATGTTCAAGATATGAGCAGAGCTCAAAAATAATATGAGGAAGTTATGCAAAAGAAAATGATGCAAATGACCGATCCTACGTACGAAAATATGAATATGGTTGGCTTCCCAATGCAAGGCGCTAACGATGAGATGCTTCCTGGTTGATCTGCCGCTTTAGTCCAGATGCAAGGCGTGCCAAGCGGCAGAAATAGCACCATTGTATATTTTACTTATGAAGATTGCAGTGTGAAAGAAAGTAGAGTAGATGCTGCAGGAGGAAAAGTTGTTAAACCAAAAATGGGGATCGGTGAGTTTGAATTTATGTCTTTGATTACCGCTACAGAAGGAAACATGGTTGGACTTCATTCTTTGAAGTAGAAGTATATAATTTGAAAAATATCTAGAAACGAAGGGAAATCTCTCTTCGTTTTTTTATTTTTGTACTAGAATTAAAATGAAGAACTATTATTATTTTTTAGGTGTTAGCGAAGATGCTTCCGCAGAGGACATTAAAAAGGCTTATCGAAAATTGTCGATGAAGTATCATCCTGATAAAAATGATAATGATGAGTTTTTTGAATTGCGTTTTCGCGAAGTTCAGGAGGCGTACGAAGTTTTGATTGATGTGGATAGACGCAAATCTTACGACAACCAATTTAATTCAGTTCAAAGAAATATTAAGTCGACCTTACCTCCGAAGATTCAGAAGTTTCATTCAGATAAAATTCGGGCGCGTGTTGGTGATGAGATTAGATTGTATTGGCAGACTTACGATGCCGACTTGGTGAAGATTATTCCGTTTGGACTAGAAAAAGTTAATGGAGAAAGACGTTTTAAGATTACACAATTTGATAGCCAAGGAAAGTTCCAGTTGTTGTTACATGCAACCAATACGGCGATTCATAAAACGGTTGTGCAAGCCATTACTATTACACAATTAGAAGTTGGAGAGGTTGATGAAGAACCTCAGGTTAAAGAACGTCTTAATAATAGGAGAGAAGAACATCATCCTAGACAAGCGAGTTCTCCGTTATTTAGAAGAGATCAGCGGTTTTTAGCTTATAGAATTAAAGTTGTAACAATTGTTTTGTTAATTGCTTTTATTCTGTTGGTACTAAAAAAAGTTTTTGCTTTGTTCTAAGCCATTTTGGCTCTACCAGGGCATTTTTTGCAACGTTTCCCTTTTTTAAATTTTTTGCAACAATTCTTTTTTTCGCAATACAATTCGGTATTGTTAGAAAATGCTGGCGTCAAAGCTGGAATTTTAAAAGCAATAATTGGCTGATTCATACTGCAAATATAAATTAATTTAGAATAATTACAAACAATATTTTGAATAATTCTAAATTAGTTTTTTCAGATTTGAAGATTTTATAAGTTTTATCAATTGTTGCGATTGCTAATATGTCATGAATAATAGGCTTTGTAATTTCTGTTATTTATCGTAAATTTACGCTCATTAATATTTGATAATTCCTAATAAAAAGTATAAATGAATACACAGCAGTTTGTGAACCGTCACATAAGCCTGAACGACGCTGATAAAGCGGCAATGTTAAAAAGAATAGGCGTTGATTCTGTAGAACAACTTATTTCGCAAACCATTCCAGATGCTATTAGACTAGAAAAAGACCTTGATATTTCGGCGCCACTTTCGGAGTACGAAATGTTATTGCATTCTAAAGATTTGGCGTCTCAAAATGCAATGTTTGACAACTACATTGGATTTGGATATTTTAATACAATTTTGCCATCCGTTATCCAAAGAAATATTTTGGAAAATCCATCTTGGTACACAGCTTACACGCCTTACCAAGCTGAGATTGCACAAGGTCGTCTAGAAGCTTTACTTAATTTCCAAACGGTTGTTTGCGATTTAACAGGTTTCCAATTGGCAAATGCATCATTATTGGATGAGTCAACTGCGGCTGCTGAGGCGATGCACATGTTCTATAACAACAGAACTAAAGATCAAAAAAAAGCCAATGCTAACAAGTTTTTTGTTTCGGATTTGGTTTTGCCACAAACGATTTCAGTTCTTAAAACTAAAGCAGAAGGATTAGAAATTGAGCTTATCGTTGGCAATTTTGAAGAGCATCAACTTAACGATTCTTATTACGGTGTACTTTTACAATATCCAGGAAAAAATGGCGTTGTTATCGATTACACAGAAAAAATCGCTGAGTACAAAAACTTAGATCTTCAAGTGGTTGTTGCTTGTGATCCAATGGCTTTGGTGAAATTAAAATCACCTGCTTCGATGGGCGCAGATTGTGCAGTTGGTACAACACAACGTTTCGGTATTCCGATGGGTTATGGTGGTCCACACGCAGCTTTCTTCGCTTGCAAAGAGGATTACAAAAGAGATATTCCGGGACGTATTATTGGGGTTTCTCAAGATATGTACGGAAGACGTGCGCTTCGTATGGCATTACAAACGAGAGAGCAACATATTAAAAGAGAAAAAGCAACATCTAACATTTGTACAGCGCAAGTATTGCTAGCGGTTATGGCTGGTATGTACGCTGTGTATCATGGTCCAAAAGGTTTAGATTTTATCGCTAACCAAATTCATTATAAAGCGAATGCCCTTCGCGATGCGCTTAAAGTATTAGGTTATGATGTTGTTGCTGAGCCAGTATTTGATACGGTTAAATTTAGAATTCATGAGGAAGAGAAAGCATCTTTAAAGATGTTAATGATTGATCAAAAGATTAACCTTAACTATTTTTCGCAAGGCTTTATAAGTATTTCGATCAACGAAACTTCTACGATTGATAAACTTCAAAAATTAGTTGAAGCTTTTGCTAGTTTTAAAGGTAAACAAGCTTACCAATTAGAATTAAAAGAGGAAATCACGATTCCTGCTGATATGCTTAGAAATGACGAAATCCTTAAAGAAGAGGTTTTCAACAAATATCATACAGAGACAGAATTGATGCGTTACATCAAGCGTCTAGAGCGTAAAGATTTGTCATTGACACATTCGATGATTTCTTTAGGTTCTTGTACAATGAAGTTAAATGCAGCAACGCAAATGATTCCTTTATCTTGGGGAGAATGGGGAAGTGTTCATCCATTTGTACCAAGAGAGCAAGCTGGAGGTTATCAAAAATTAATTAAGGAATTAGAAAAAGATTTAGCAGAAATTACAGGTTTTGCAGGAACTTCACTTCAACCAAACTCTGGTGCACAAGGTGAATATGCAGGATTAATGGTAATTCGCGAATATCATAAATTTAGAGGAGAACTTCACAGAAATGTTGTGGTTATCCCTCAATCTGCGCACGGTACTAATCCAGCATCGGCTGCAATGGCAGGTATGAAAATCGTTGTTGTTAAAAATTTAGAAAACGGAGAAATCGATTTTGAAGATCTAAAAGCTAAAGTAGAGCAACATTCAGAAAACCTTTCTGCGATTATGATTACCTATCCATCGACTTATGGTTTCTTTGATAAAAACGTGAAAGAAATTACAGATCTTATTCACCAACACGGTGGGCAAGTCTATATGGATGGCGCGAATATGAATGCGCAAGTTGGCTACACAAGCCCAGGTAACATTGGTGCTGACGTTTGCCACCTTAACTTGCACAAGACTTTCGCTATTCCTCATGGTGGTGGTGGTCCAGGTGTTGGTCCAATCTGTGTTGCTGAGCATTTAGTGCCATTCTTGCCAAGCAACGCGAATATCCAAACTGGTGGTAAAGAAGCTATTGACGCGATTTCTGCTGCACCTTACGGATCTGGTTTAATCCTTAACATTTCGTATGCTTACATCAAAATGTTAGGAACTTCAGGGCTTATGAAAGCGACTGAACACGCGATTCTTAACGCTAATTATCTTAAAGAAATTCTTGCAGATCATTTCCCAATTTTATATTCAAATGAGCACGGAAGAGTAGCGCATGAGTGTATCGTAGATTTCCGTCAGTTCAAAGCTTTAGGAATTGAAGTTGCTGATGTTGCAAAACGATTGATGGATTACGGATTCCACGCGCCAACAGTGAGTTTCCCAGTTGCTGGAACTTTGATGATCGAGCCAACCGAATCTGAATCTAAGTCAGAAATTGACAGATTTGCTGAAGCTTTAATCTCTATTAAACAAGAGATTGACGAGATTGCAAATGGTGAAGCTGACAAAGAAAATAACGTGTTGAAAAATGCGCCTCACACAGAGCAAGTGATTATTTCTGATGCTTGGGACAAACCTTACGCAAGAGAAAAAGCGGCTTATCCACTAGATTGGGTACGCGATCATAAATTCTTCGCAACAGTTTCTAGAATTGATGAAGCTTATGGAGACAGAAACTTAATCTGTACTTGTGAGCCAATCGAAGCTTATATGTAATTAATTTTTCTCAACGAAAAATTTAGATATTAACAGCAGCAAATTTAGTTTTGCTGCTGTTTTTTTATGATTAAATATTATCTTTAAAATCAATTATTGTAATAAATGCTAAAACGAAAATTTTCACTTGATAAGCTTCTAAAAGATCCATTATTCTGGAGTATTTTACTATTGAATCTTTTTGTTGTTTATCGTTACGGAAGTAATATTGAGTTTCTGTACAATCTTGTTGTTATTCAGATTATCCAAACTTTTTGTTTGATTGTTGCGCATTATTTTTTAATCCGAAATACACCGATTAAGTATCTCAAGAAGAAATACAGACTCAACAGAACCCGCAAGAAAACAGATAAAAATAGAAAAGAATTTGGATCTTACATCGACAAAGACGACACGGGAGATTCAATTTTTGCTGCAATTTTTTAAATAATGGGATGCTTTGTCAGTGTTTTCATGTTGGCCATTTTTTATGCATTTAATCTTTGGAAAAATGAAGGGGAATTTATTTTTCAATGGTCAGATTTGTTGTCTTCATTTTGGGCAATCGCCAACGGAATTATGTATTATCAAAACAATAAAAAACGCTTAACATATTCCAATGCAAGTGCTTCAGCTCTTATCGCAATACCGTTTTTTAAATTTTATATTCCGTTGTTTGCAATGTTGTTTGGCTATATTTTGGTAATGAAAGTTGTCGGCGATATTATTAGTTTTATCCTTTCAAATCCTAAATATTGGGAAAATGTGGAAGAGGAAAATGAAGTTTAATTTTAACTCAAAGCTTCATTTAAAAATTGATTAAAAGGATAAATTTCTTTAAAAATCTTAACAGCTTTCTCAACAAATTTTTTATCTAAAACTTCTTCGTCCGTTAATTGATGAAAAACCGTGAACTGCTTGTATTTAAGGCAATCTGCCATCGGATCTTCTTTGTCAAATCCTTGTGGAACTTTAACCAGTCGATCACCACGAAGTTCTAGATTTTTCTTAAAGTTTTTGTTATTTAAAATATTTAAAAATTCTTCGGATTCATCACTTATTTTTTGTCGAATTAATTTTAGATTAACCGTTTCGGTCATGTAAACGCCGCCAGCTAAAAAAGATTCACCAGGTTGCAGATGGATGTAATAACCAGCGTGACTCAGCGTTTTAGTTCCTTTTTCTGCTAAAGAAGCGCCCATATTGGTTTTGTAAGGTGTTTTATCTTTTGAAAATCGCGTGTCTTTGTATATTCTAAAAACGCAATTTTTAGCTTCCAATTTTTGAACGCTACTGTCAAAATTTGAAATCCCTTGAATAATATCGTCAACAACTGTAATGAAATTCTGTTGCGCTTCAACGTACAAATTTTTATTTTCATTAAACCAATCGCGGTTGTTATTGATTTCAAGCTTTGAAAGAAAATTTAAAGTCGTGGTTTTAATCTGGTTTTCCATCTTTAATATTTTTTATAAAATTAAATGTTTTAAAAATTAGATTGACTTTTTATCGAATTTTTTTCTAGCATTTCGTTACTAAATTTCTTTCTGAAAAAAAATCTTAACAAATATTTAAGGATTCAAAATATTTCGGTTGTTGAATGCAATTAAATTGCTATTTTAGGGACTTTATTTCAAAAGAAAAGAATTTGGAAACACAACAACAATCTGGTGAATCTAAAACCGAATTAAAAAGAGGTCTCAAAAATCGTCATATTCAGCTAATTGCCTTAGGAGGAGCAATCGGTACAGGTCTGTTTTTAGGGATTGGCCCAGCTGCTGTTTTGGCGGGGCCATCAGTAATTTTGGGTTATGCTTTTGCAGGACTTATCGCTTTTTTTATCATGCGTCAACTTGGAGAGATGGTCGTTCAGGAGCCAGTTTCAGGAAGTTTTAGTCATTTTGCGTATAAATATTGGGGCTCATTTGCTGGTTTTGCTTCTGGTTGGAATTATTGGTTGTTGTACATTCTTGTAAGTATGGCAGAGCTAACGGCAATTGGCGTTTATGTCCAGTTTTGGTGGCCCGAAATCCCATTATGGATGTCAAGTTTATTTTTCTTTTTTGTCATTAATGCGTTGAATCTTGCTTCGGTTAAAGTCTATGGCGAAGCCGAATTTTGGTTTTCTATCGTTAAAGTTGTTGCAATCATCGCGATGATTATTTTCGGAAGTTATTTGTTGATTAGCGGAACTGGCGGTGATCAAGCAACTATTTCTAACCTATGGAATAATGGTGGTTTCTTCCCAAAAGGATGGATTTACACTGACGGAAAAGGTGGTTTTGTAGGGCTTTTGGCTGCAATGGCTCTAATTATGTTTTCATTCGGTGGATTAGAATTGGTTGGTATTACGGCAGCAGAAGCTGAGAATCCAGAAAAAAATATACCTAGAGCGACCAATCAAGTTATTTATAGAATTTTAATTTTTTATGTTGGAGCTTTGATAATCTTGTTTTCGTTGTCGCCTTGGGAAAAAATTACAGCAGGAAGTAGCCCATTTGTTATGGTTTTTGAAAGGTTAAATAGTTTTCAATTTGAAATATTTGGTACGACAATCCAGTTTACAAAATTAATTGCTAATGTTCTTAATATCATTGTTTTAACAGCTGCTTTATCAGTTTATAACAGTAGTGTTTATAGTAATAGTAGAATGTTATTTGGTCTTGCCGAACAAGGTAATGCTCCTCGATTTTTGTCTAAATTAAATAAAAATCACGTTCCTGTAATGGCGATTTTGGTGTCAGCTGCGTTTGCTGCAATTTGTATCGTTATTAATAAAATAATACCAGAGCAAGCTTTAGAAATCCTAATGTCATTAGTCGTTTCTTGCCTTGTAATCAATTGGATAATGATTAGTTACACGCATATTAAATTCAAACAAGCTTATAAAAATTCAAAAACCTTATTCCCATCTTTCGCTTATCCTTTAACCAATTATATCTGTCTTATTTTCTTATTAGGAATTTTGGTGATCATGTGGTTCACAGGACTAAAAATTTCGGTAGAACTTATTCCGATTTGGTTGGCATTCTTATTTTTATGTTATCTAGGTGTTAAGAAGAACAATGCCAAAAAGCTTTCAAAATAGTTAAATTTAAAAGTCTCATTTTTGAGGCTTTTTTTATTGAAAATACTTCTGCGATTGCTTTTCATTAAAAAGGTTAAATTGATTCTTGTCAGTTTTTGAAAGATTGTTTTGTTATGTTAATTGCGTCTTAGCTTGTAGCAAAAAATAAAGAAATGAAAAGTACATTAACTGGCGGAATGCTTTTAGGATTGAGTTTATTATCAGGTTTAGCATTTGCTCAGTCGACGCAAAATGTTGATATTATACCTTTTCCAAAAGCAGAAAAAGGCATGAAACAAGTGGTTATCGAAGTGCCACATTCTAACAATGAAGTGAACAAAAAGATCGAAATATTTGTTGTTAAATCCATGCAAACGGATGGTTGTAACAGAATTGGGTTATCTGGGCAATTTTCTAAGTCTTAGTTGAAAGGTTGGGGTTACGATTATTTAACCTTTAAGACTGATGGATCAACTCCTTCGACCAATATGGCTTGTCCAAATGCAGCGCCTAAGAATGAGTTTGTAAAATCACAAGGATACTTCACAGACTATAATGGACGAATGCCTATCGTGTTATACATTCCTGATGGTTACGAAGCATAATTTAGAATTTATAAAGCCGAAAAGGATCTTTATAGCGCACCAGAAATTATTTCAAAATCGAAATAAAATTTATAAATATTCTACATAAAAAGCAGTCAAAGGAGTGTTTTTTTTTTATTTAATTCTCATCATGGTTACAAGCGAAGTTGCAACATGCGATTCTTTTTGATTTTCGGAGATGCAATAGATTTCGGTGCGGACAACGCTGATGCTTTTTCCACCTTTTATAACATAGGATTTGCTAAGAAGTGCATCGCCAATTGCAGGTCTTAGATAATTAACTTTTAGTTCAACTGTTACAACATAACAATCGTCGTCATAATGTGTAACCGCCGCATAACCTGAAGAAACATCGACCAAAGACGCCATCATTGCACCGTTAAACATTCCAGCTTTGCGCGTCATTCTGTCTTGTTTGGGGATTTTAATAGAGATATAATCGGTGTCCAATTCTTCCAAAGTTGCTTTGTAGAACTTTAAAGTTTCGGAATTGTTAAAACTTTTCTCGACCAATTGTCGTTTTTTGGGTGTCATAATTTTAATTTAAGTTTTCCTAATTTCTGAAAAAAAATCAAAACAAGACCAATTGTCTTTTAATGAAAAATTGTCGACCTTTGTTTGTTCAAATTTAGAACTGAAAATCTATGAAGTTGTGTATTGCCGAAAAACCAAGTGTTGCCCGAGATATCGCCAAAGTTTTGGGTGCAGATATGCCTAAACAAGGCTATTACGAAGGTAACGGCTATTGCGTAACTTGGACTTTTGGACATCTTTGTACACTAAAAGAACCACATGATTACAGTCCACATTTCAAATCCTGGGATTTAGTTTTTTTACCGATTATTCCACAGAATTTTGGAATTAAATTAATCCCTAATAACGGCGTTGAAAAACAATTTAAAACCATAGAAAAATTAGTTGAAGATTGTGATGAAGTCATCAACTGTGGGGATGCTGGGCAAGAAGGAGAGTTGATACAACGTTGGGTTTTACAAAAAGCAAAATGTAAAAAACCGATGAAGCGTCTTTGGATTTCGTCTTTGACAGAAGATGCGATCAAAGAAGGTTTTGAAACTTTGAAACCTGCGGAAGATTATCAAAATCTTTATTTGGCGGGAAATGCGCGCGCGATTGGTGATTGGCTTTTAGGAATTAACGCGACAAGATTGTTCACAAAAAAATATGGTGGCAATAAAGCGGTTTTATCAATTGGACGCGTACAAACGCCGACTTTAGCGATGTTGGTGCAACGTCAAAAAGAGATTGACGCTTTCCAAACAGAAGAATATTGGGAGCTAAAAACTAAATACAGAGATGTTGTTTTTAATGCTGCAATCGACCGTCTAAAATCTTTGGACAAAGCTGAAAAAGGTTTAGAATATCTTAAACAACATTTATTTGAAATTTTATCTTTTGAAATAAAAGAAGGTCGCGAAAAAAATCCTAGATTGTTTGACTTGACGGCTTTGCAGGTCGAAGCCAACAAAAAATATGGTTTTTCTGCGGAGAACACTCTAAAATATATCCAAAGTCTTTACGAGAAAAAACATACAACTTACCCAAGAGTTGACACGACATATCTATCCGATAGTTTGTATCCCAAAATCGTTGGAATCCTTTCTTCTATGAAGTTTTATACAGAATGGACAAATGTTTTGCTGAGTCAGCCAATTCCCAAGTCTAAAGCGGTTTTTGATGATTCTAAAGTAACAGATCACCACGCAATTATTCCGACTGAAATTCCGCCAACTTCAAATCTTAGTAAAGAAGAAAAGCTGATTTATGATTTGGTAGCAAAACGTTTTATCGCTGTTTTTTATCCAGAATGTAAAATTTCGAACACTTTGGTTGAAGCGCAAGTTGGGACAATTCCTTTTAAAGCTTCAGGAAGACAAATCCTCGAAATGGGTTGGCGCGAAGTGTATGCGAAAGATAAAAAAGATGATTCTGAAAAGAAAGAAAAAGACGAAGAACAATCGATTCCAGAATTTGTTATTGGTGAAAAAGGGGAGCACGAACCTCTGATCCATCAAGGAAAAACGAGTCCGCCAAAACCTTATACCGAAGCGACTTTGTTGCGCGCTATGGAAACTGCGGGTAAACAAGTTGAAGATGAAGAACTTCGCGAAATGCTCAAAAACAACGGCATTGGACGACCATCAACAAGAGCGAATATTATTGAAACTTTATTTAAAAGAAAATATATTGATCGCAAAAAGAAGAATATTTTTGCAACAACAGTCGGCATTGAGTTAATTGACACGATCGAAGATGAACTTCTGAAAAGCCCCGAATTAACTGGAGAATGGGAGTCCAAACTTCGTAAAATTGAAAAAGGGGAGTACGAGGCCAATCATTTCAAAGATGAGTTGATACAAATGGTGACAGATTTGACAAGGAAAGTTATCCATGAGAAACCAAAAGTTATTGTACATCAAGAAGTTGAAGCTCCAAAAGAGAAGAAAGAACGCGCTCCTAGAAAACCAACAAGTATAATTTGGGAAGAAGAAGATTGTCCAAAATGCAAAAAAAGCAAGCTAATGAAAGGGAAGACCGCAATTGGTTGTTCGGATTTTAAAGTTTGTGGTTTCAAAGTTGGATTTGAGGTTTTTGGAAAAAAGCTGACCGAAAAACAGATTGTTGATTTAATAAAAAAAGGAAAAACCTCGAAGCTAAAAGGTTTTACAACTCATCCTGAAAATATTGAAGAAGGTGTTTTAAGTTTTGACGAAAATTTTAGTTTAATTTTATAAACATGAAAATGAATTTTCTCGCTTTTAGCATCATTAGTTACGCCATTAGTTTGGTGACGCCTGTGTTTCAGATATTCCGCCAGATTTTACGAGATCAGAAACTTTTGGTTATCAGTATGCAGGTTTGGGTTGGATGGCATTTTCGACAGTGCCAGATTTTGTAACCTGGTTGTGTAATTTTACTTTAATAATTTCTTGAATACTTTATACTGCGAATGTTGGAAAATATTAAGCTTATTTTACAATAATTACAATGTTGGTTTATGGTCTAGATTATATTTTAAAACTAGATTTTTATGCAATGACAGAATATCATAAAGTGCCAGTTGGTTATATATTTTGGTTGCTTTCAGGATTATTGAATGCTTATTATTTCTATAATAAAACTAAAATATCATCCATTTAGTCGAGAGTTATTTAGTCTCTATTTCAATTATTTGTTTTCCAATATTTCCAAGAAAATATTCTAGAATTGGGGCAAAAACCGCGTAACCATTATCTTTGTTTGTGAAAATTAGCAAGCCTGATTTTGTCTCAGAAAGTAGAAAAAAAATAGTCTGTACACCTTTGTCAGATCCGCCATGAGAAATTGCGATTTCGTTATTTTTAAGTTTATAAATTTCGAAACCTAAACCAAAAGCTTTGTTATCTTTTGTTTTCACTTGTTCGGTTATTATTTGGTTAAAGCTGTTTTTATTTAAAATTTGATTATTTAGAATTGCTACTAAAAAATTGGCGTAATCATCGATCGTTGTTAGCAAATCATCGGCAGAATTGATGTTGTTATTTTTTACAATACCATAATTTTCTCCAGAATCGCTAAAGCCACTTAATAATAAAGATTTGTCTTTTACTTTATTAAAAGTGAAATGTGTATCATTCATTTTTAAATTTCTGAATACATAAGATTCAGCCAAGTCTTCCAAAGACTTTTTAAATTTAAACTCAATAGCTTTTCTCAGATATTCGAAACCTTCTCCAGAATATTGGTACTTTGTATTTGGTTCAAATTTAAAATCCAATTTTTTATCATGGTTTTGCCATCTCCAGTTAGGAAATCCCGTCTGGTGGCTTAATACGCTTCGAGTTGTAACTTTGTTTAGATAAGGATGATTTTTGATATCGGGATCGATCCAATATTTAGAAAGAGGTTCATCTAGATTCCAAAGTCCGAGTTCTACAAGTTTTAAAACCGTAACCGCAGTAATAGGTTTTGTTAAAGAAGCCACATTAAAAACGCTATTTTGCGGTGTTTTGATACTATTATTTATTTCACCAAAAACTTTAGAACAACTAATTTTTCCATTTTGAAATAAAGTAAAACCTAAAGTGGGAATCTTATTTTTTATTCTTAAATCATCAATAAATGCAGAATCCAACTGTGCTTGACTTTTTTCTTGATGATTATAGCTTAAGACTTCACTTAACTTCCAGTCATTTTTATTTTTCAACCAAACGGAAGTGAATTGTGCCGTTCCCGTTATACTATCAGATTTATTATTCTGTCGGATAAAAAAATCATGTGTTCCTGTTTGTATTGCACCATAAAGTTTTCCATTATTATACAACGGAAAAACGTTTAAGCTTTCAACATTAGCTTTTCTAATAGGTTTCTTATTGAGATTAGAACAAATGTATTTTTTAGTTCGCGTTATAAACTCTTTTTTATTTTGAAAACCACCAGTATCATGAAAAAATTTTAAATTATCAGCTGTTGTATTTTCTAAATATTGGATGTCACATTGGTTGAATCCTCTCTCAAAAAGTAGACTGTCTTGCTTTTCTAAATCTAAAAAAAGTGCATCAGTTTTTGAAATCTGAGCATTGAAAAAATTGGTGAAAAGTAATAGAACTAGAGTTGATTTAAATAGAATTTGCATTTTGTTTTTTTTGCAAATATTCTTTTAAACGAGAATTTAATGCAAAAAAAGAAGCCGACAATAACCCGCCAAATTCCTGACAAGTTTTATAACATATTAAAATTCAGCTTAAAATATAGTTTTTGTTTTCTGTCGATTTCCATTGCATTTCTGAGAATTATGAAAATATTTGACAGAACTAAGACGATCATTGTGATAATTGTGGAAGATTTGCCGAGCTTCATAAAGATGATAATCATAAAAATAACAGGTGCCAAAATTGACCACAATATTTGTAAAGAAATTATCTGCTTTATGATGTTTGACTTTTGTTTATAAACCAACTTTAAGATTAACGGTGACAAAAAACATAAAATCGGAACGAACGAAACTGGAAGCGAAGAAAGGTTAATGATTTTAGTTAAACCAAAAATAGCATCGATTTTTTCTTCTGAAGTAGTGATCGGAATTTGAGAATCGTTAACAAAACTTTCTTGTATTATTGGAGTTATTTCTAAAAACTCTTGCGCAGCAACGTCCAAAGATTTCGCAAGCGCTTTTAAAGTAAAGCCTTTTGGAGGCGTTCCAGATTCTATGCGTTGGATGGTTCTCACCGAAATTCCTGACAATTCTGCCAATTCTTCCTGAGTTAGGTTTTTCTGCTCGCGTATTTTTTTGAGTTTCGACATTTTGTTTAATAAAGATTAAATAAACCATTGATCCATTAGCGAATCGTCTTTAAGGTCAAATTTGTAAACCTTTCCAAAGCCAACTTGGATTTTAAAAATGTTCTCTAACGGAATTTGTAACATGTAAGCTATCATGCAACGGATAACGCCAGCATGTGCAACAATCACAATATCT
The DNA here is from genome assembly GCF_057652215.1 of Soonwooa sp. T0.1_25. Taxonomy (NCBI): domain Bacteria; kingdom Pseudomonadati; phylum Bacteroidota; class Flavobacteriia; order Flavobacteriales; family Weeksellaceae; genus Soonwooa; species Soonwooa sp. T0.1_25. The sequence continues at coordinate 112,896 of NZ_JBYFBZ010000006.1, forward strand.
TGATCATCATACATTCTTAAAGTATCAAAAAATTGACTGGTACGTTCAAAAAGTTTTAGTAGATTTTCTCCTTTTGGCGGTTTTTCGGTAACAAAATTTTCGCCCCAAATTTTTAGTTCATGTTCTGGGATATCTTGCCAAAGCATGCCTTCCCAATCTCCAAAATTGAGTTCTAAAAGTGCTTTTTCTGTTTTAAAATTAGGACTTAAAAACTGTGCTAATTCTGTACAACGTTGACTCGGACTGCTGTATACAACATCATAAGACTTCGGTAAAAGTCGTTTTAATTTCGCAAACTCTTTCTCTGCATTTTTCTTCAAAGGCACATCTTTTTGCCCATAACAAGTCCCTTTCGGAACATCCACTTCTGTGTGACGAATTAAATATATCGACATACTGCAACAATCGTTAATAAAATAAATACTTCCGCAAACTGCTCAACAGTACCCAAACAATCGCCTGTAAAGCCATCTATCCATTTGTTAAAATAGTATTTGGCATACATAACCAACATCATTAAAATGGGAATAATTGCGAAAAAATATAAAGAGAAAGATACTAAAAATAACAACGTTAAACAACCAAAAAAATAAGCGCCAAAAACTTCCTTCCAAGTATAAGAAACTGCCAAAGGTTTACTTTTACTACTGGCATCTTCACGAGAATAAGGTATAAGAAAACTTAGTGTAATACCTGCAGTTCTTGCCAAGGCATGATAACAGATAAATCCAACAAAAATTAAAAACCAATCTGTATTTGCAAATTCAACAAACTTAAGAAGTGCATAAAATTTAAGAGCAAACATTAGTAAAAGCGCCACTGTTCCGTAAGTTCCGAGGCGACTGTCTTTCATAATGTCTAGGATTTTGGTCTTCGTCCAGCCACCGCCAAAACCATCAAAAACATCAGCGAATCCATCTTCGTGAAAAGCGCCTGTGGTCAAAATACCAGCAACGAAGGAGAAAATAATGGCTATTTCTACTGAGAAAAATAAACTCGAAATCCAAAATGCTAAAAACGAAATACTTCCCACCAAAATCCCTATCAATGAAAAATACCGCGTACATTGGTTAAGTAGTTTTTCATCGTAGTTTTTGAAACTCGGAATCGGAATCCTAGTGAAAAACATTAAAGCCGTTAAAAATATATGGAATTCTCTTTTCATTGATTAAAATAACGATTTACGAATTTTGAAATAAGATTTGTAAATTTATCATAAAAGATAATGACACAATCGTAAATCAAAAATCTATTTATTGCTTACACCAGCGCTTTCAAAACTCGCCATGTCATTTAAAAAAATAACAGCAGCCTCGATCAAAGGATAGGCGAGTGCACAGCCTGTCCCTTCACCCAAACGTAAATCCAAATCTAACAAAGCTTTTTCTTCAAAATAATCAAGCAGCAATCGATGTCCAACTTCCTGACTTTGATGAGAAAAAATAGCATTATTTTTTATTTCAGGATTGATTTTGTAAGCGACTAAAAAAGCGGCACTTGCAATAAAGCCATCTACCATTAACAGCATATTCTTTTCAAATGCAGCCAACATTGCGCCTGTAATTTGGGCAACTTCATAACCTCCAAAAGTCAACAAAACTTCTTTGGGATCAGAAATATTCCCGTGAAAATCTCTAGCTTTCGTAAGAATTTCTAGTTTTTTAGTAACGCCTTCATTGTCCAAACCGGTTCCTCGACCAACACAGCTCTCCAACGAAATATCTGTGAGTGCATTAACTATCATCGAAGCGGAAGAAGTGTTGCCAATACCCATTTCACCAAAACCGATAATATTGGTGCCTTGTTTTGCAATGTCGTTGACTAAGCTTCTCGAATATTCAAAACATTGTTCTAAATCTTCGTTTGACATTGCTTTATCAGACGAAAAACTCTTTGTTCCTTTTGCAATTTTATGATGAATTAGATTTTTATTTCCGTCAAAATCTCCATTAACGCCAGCATCAACAATCGATAAATTGATATTATTTTGTTTACAAAAAATATTAATTGCAGCACCATTATTTAAAAAGTTTAAAACCATTTGGTAAGTCACTTCTGGCGGATACGCGCTGACACCTTCTTTTGCAATACCGTGATCGCCAGCGAAGACAATTAAATGTGGATTTTTAAGTTCTGGTGTTAAAGTATTTTGTGCTAAACCAATTTTTAAAGCTAAATTTTCAAGTTGTCCCAAAGCTCCTAAAGGCTTGGTTTTAAAATCTATTTTATGTTGAAGATCTTCTTTTAAAGACATTTTTTACGAATTGAATTATGAATTAATTTACTAAAAACTATATCTATTTAATGCCAATAAAAATTTCGATTTCGGCATTGTTTGGATCTTGCGCTTTTTCGCCATAGACTTCATAATCGTGAAGATAAGTTCTGTTAAGTTCTTTTTCTTTTGCCCAAATTTCACCCCAAGTTTCGCCAACTGCTTTATGGATTTCACCTTTTGCAACAAACTTTTCAGATTTTTGTGCTGCAAATTCTCTTCCGATTAAGCCATCGGGGATGTTGTCTAAGTTATCAACTTCACATCCTATAATTGTGGTGTATTTTCCTTTGTAATCGCTTTCATAATCGGTATAGACTGCGTAGATAGTATCAGAAATTTTGTTCGGAATTTTAGAAGCAATATTTTCGCTGAAGAATTGTCCCCATAAGTTCCCAAGATCTTCAATGGCAACACCATTTTCGTTGGAAGTTCGAGTTTCAATACCGATAATTTTTAAAGCTTTCATAACAATGCAATTTCTACAAATTTAAGCTTTATCAATCGCGTTTACCAAGCTTTTCATCGTTGAATTTTTATATTTTAGCAAAAAATAAAAGATGACTAAAAAAAGACTTTTTCAGAATTTTCATTAAGATTTTTGCGCTTTTTGTGTTTATTCAAACTGTTTTTTCGCTAATAAAGACTATTGCGAATTCATTGACAAGCGAAATTCGGTTTTACTTAATAATAGTAAACTTAGTAGCAATTTTAGCTGTTTTACTACTTTTAAAGTTTATAATAACAAAACCTGACTTTATTATTAACTTTTTTAAGCTGGATAAAAATTTCGATGATGATAATATAATTTTAGGAAATCTTACTTCTCAAAAACTTTTGAATCTCGGACTTTTTACAGTTGGTGTTTATTTTGTGGTAACTAGTCTTAGTACGTTGATTTCCAATGTATTTTTGCTTTCTGGTGATTCTGGAATAATGCAGAATCCATATTTTAAACATATATGGTCAAAACAAGAATTTATAATTTAGCTTATAAATATACTAATTCGTTTAATATTAATAATTTACAAGAAAAATATTACAACATATTTTGAAAAATAAAAAGACCATTTAAAAATGGTCTTTTATCTTAAACTCGCTCAGCTGTACATTCAACTTCGATAAGGCAACCACCATTTAGTGGACCAATTGGGATGATGCAACGCACAGGCTTATGATCTCCGAAAAACTCGGCGTAGACTCTGTTAACATCTGCCCAATATGCGATGTCTGTAATATAAACCACCATTCTGATAACTGAGGTTTTATCTTGTCCAAAAGCTTTTAGGACATTTTCAACATTTTCTAAAGACAATTTGGTTTGTGCTTCAATCCCTTCAGGAACTTCTTTCGTTATTGGATGTTTTGGAAGTTGTCCAGATAGGTATAATATACCATTATGTTCGATAGCAGGCGAAAAATGCCCTGCTGGAGCTGGAAGCGAAGCGCTTTCTAAAATTTTCATTGAGATCTATTTTTTTTAAAGTTCGAAAATACTTTTTCTAAATGACATATTTATTATCAAAACTAAAAATCTTACGATACATCAATGTAATCGCTTCAAAAGTCTTCTATCTTTGCAGAGTAAAATTATTAAAACAATAAAAAATGAAAATATTAGCACTTTCTGGAAGTAACGCAGAAAATTCGATGAACAGCATTTTGGTTAAATATGCAGCAAAACAATTCGGAGAAAACAATGAAGTAGAATTCTTTGATATGAACGATTTCGAAATGCCAATCTACAAACACGAAATCGAAGTTAAATCTGGTGTTCCTACAGAAGCTCAAAAGTTAGCTGACAAAATCGATGCTTCAGATGTTATTTTGTTATCGTTGCCAGAACATAACGGGACTTATACAACCGCTTTCAAAAATGTATTTGACTGGGTTTCTAGAATTAAGGACAGAACCGTTTGGAGCGAAGTGCCAATGTTATTGATGTCAACTTCCCCAGGTGCAAGAGGTGGTGCAGGCGTGTTAGAAGCTGCTAGCAAAAGATTCCCTTTCCACGGTGGTAATGTTGTTGAGATATTTTCGGTACCTTTTTATCAAGATAATATTGACAAAACTGAAGGTCTAGTTAACGCTGATAAAATCAATGAGTTAAAAGAAAAAATTGTGAAAATTAAAGAACTTGAAACAATTTTAGAAAAGTAGAATTAAAATTTGTTTAGGATATTTATTCAAAAAGTTTTAATTTTGTCAAAAAGAACGAAAGTGAATATTCAGACCAATTTCTTGAAGCCGAGCTATTATTCCAATAAAGGGAAAGTTGTGGGCTCTGAAATCCTGAACTAAAATACTGGCCGATAATCTGAAAGATTGTCGGCTTTTTTATTGTCCTTTTTTGGATGATAATTGGCTAGCAAACAATATAGTTTGAAATAAATCTGAAAGTCCTAGCAAATTGTTGCAGGCAAAATGAAAAGTGAAAATGAAATACGGCATTGTCGGATTTCGACCTGGAGCTAAAGGCGTAAGACTTAATCTATTTTGCGTCTTTGGTTTTCCAAAACAATCTAAAAAGTAAAAAGAATCATGAGCAACACTTACAAGTCAGCTGGCGTTGACAAAGAAGAAGGTTACAAAACCGTAGACAAGATAAAATCTGCTGTGGCAGAAACGCATAACAAAAACGTACTTAATAATTTAGGAAGTTTTGGTGCTTTCTATGAAATTGGAAACTACAAAAATCCGGTTTTGGTATCGGGTACAGATGGCGTTGGAACTAAGTTAAAAGTGGCTTTGGATACCAAACAATACGATTCTATCGGTGTTGATTGTTTTGCAATGTGTGCTAACGACATCCTTTGTCATGGTGCAAAACCTTTGTTTTTCCTAGATTATTTGGCTTGTGGTAAGTTAGATTCTGACATTGCTGCCGAGATTGTTCTAGGAATGGTGAAAGCTTGTAAAGATAACGAATGTGCATTGATCGGTGGCGAAACTGCAGAAATGCCAGGAATGTATCAACCGGGAGATTATGATGTTGCAGGATTTTGCGTTGGTATCGTAGAGAAAGATCAAATTATCGATGGTTCAAAAATCAAAACTGGAGACAAAATTATCGCTTTACCAAGTTCTGGTTTCCATTCTAATGGTTTCTCTTTAGTTAGAAAAGTATTCCCAAATTTTGAAGAAGAATTTGAAGGAAAACCTTTGTACGAGACGCTTTTGGTACCAACAAGATTGTATTATCAAGATATTCATAAATTGTTAAATGAAGTGCCTTTGCACGGTATCGCACACATTACTGGTGGCGGATTGTACGAGAATATTCCTAGGATTATTGCTGATGGACTTTGTGCAACTATTGATGCTTCAAAAATCAAAATTCCAAGTATAATGTTGGAATTAGAAAAACGCGGAGGCATCGCAAGAGAAGAGATGTTCGGGACTTTCAATATGGGCGTTGGGATGATTGTTGTTGTTGATGCAGATCACGCACACAAAGTTCTGGAACTTCTTGATGACGCTTACGAAATTGGAGAAATCACTGAAGGAAACGAGAAAATTGAACTAGTTTAAAAAGACTCTAGATTTCAGATACTAGATCCAAGATTTTTTCTTCAATCTAATATCTAAAATCTGATATCTACAATCTAAAATGAAAAAGATTACAATTTTAGTTTCTGGTTCTGGCACCAATTTGCAAAGAATTATTGATTGTATTGAGGCAAACGAAATTCAAAATGCGAAAATCAACCTTGTTGTTGCAGATCGCGAATGTTTTGGATTAGAAAGAGCTGCTAAACATCAGATTGATAATGTTTTAATTCCGAGAGGAAAAGCTTTTTCTGATGAATTGGATAAGATAATTCCGAAAGATACAGATTTGATTGTTTTAGCAGGATTTCTGTCAATTCTTAAATCAGATTTCTGTCAGAAGTGGGATAAAAAGATGATTAATATTCATCCTTCGTTGTTGCCGAAATTTGGTGGAAAAGGAATGTGGGGACATTATGTTCACGAAGCGGTTATTGAAGCTAAAGAAAAGGAGAGTGGTGCAACAGTTCATTATGTGACTTCTGGTGTTGACGAAGGCGATATTATTTTGCAGGGAAAAGTTGCATTAGATGAAAATGAAACTGCCGAAAGTTTAGCTCAAAAGATTCACATTATAGAATATGAAATCTTTCCTAAAGCCATTAATAAAGTCTTAAATCCGTAAGCTATTTATTTGAAGTAAATTTTATTTAAAATATATAACAGATTGTTTATTAGTTGTTAAAGTGTATTTTAATTAAATTAAAGCTTTAAGTAAAATTAAAAATAGAAGAAAGTAATAAATTTATAAATCCGGAGGTGAAAGAACCGGTAAACTGCAGTTTTGAAATAGCTGTAAAAAGTAATATTGAAATGAAAAAAAGAGCATTAATTAGTGTTTCGGACAAAAGTGGATTGCAAGATTTTGCAAGGTTTCTAGAGCAAAATAACTGGGAATTAATTTCGACAGGAGGTACTTTTAAACATTTAAAAGACGCAGGTCTTAATCCAATTCAGATTGATGAAGTAACCGATTTTCCTGAGATGCTGGACGGTCGTGTAAAGACATTGCATCCAAAAGTGCATGGTGGACTTCTTGCAGTTCGTGACAATGAAGAGCACATGAACACCGTAAAAGAGCATGAAATCGGACTTATCGATATGGTTATCGTTAATCTTTATCCATTTTTCGAAAACGCTAACAAAGATATTTCATTAGACGAAAAAGTTGAGTTTATCGATATTGGTGGACCTTCTATGCTTCGTTCTGCCGCTAAGAATTTTAAATCTGTAGCAGTTATTACCAATGTTGAAGATTATAACTTGGTAAAACAAGAAATGGAAACTTCTGGCGATACAACTTTAGAAACGAGAAAAACGCTTGCTGGTAAAGTATTCAACTTGACATCTGCTTATGATGCGGCGATTGCAAAGATGTTGTTGGATGAAGAATATCCACAATATCTGAATGCTTCTTACAAAAAAGTTGCTGACCTTCGTTACGGAGAAAATCCACATCAATCGGCTGCTTATTATGTTTCAACAATCGAAAATGGTGCGATGAAGGATTTCGAACAACTTGGAGGTAAAGAATTATCTTTCAATAATTTAAGAGATATGGATCTTTGTTGGAACGTTGTGACTGAGTTCAAAGAAGAAATGGCTTGTTGTGCGGTTAAACATTCCACACCTTGTGGTGTTGCGATTGGTACTTCGGCTTTAGAAACTTATCAAAAGACTTTTGAGTGCGATCCAGTTTCAATTTTTGGAGGAATCGTAGCCATGAATTATACTGTTGATGCGCCAACTGCTGAAGAACTTAACAAAACTTTTTTAGAGATTGTTATGGCGCCAGATTTTACAGCAGAAGCTTTAGAAATTTTAAACAAAAAGAAAAATCTTCGCGTTATCAAAATCAAAAACGCAGTTTCTGACAAGCAAACTTGGGTTAAGGTTGATGGTGGAATACTGGTACAAGATAATGATAATCAGTTTTCTAACGATATTAAAGTTGTTACAGAAACGCAACCAACTGAAGCACAAAGAAAAGCTTTATTGTTCTCGCAACGTGTTGTTAAATACGTAAAATCAAACGCAATTGTTGTGTCAAATGGCATCCAAGCTTTCGGAATTGGCGGTGGTCAAGTTAACAGAATTTGGGCAACGCAACAAGCTATCGAAAGAGCAAAAGAGAAGTTCTCAGGAGATCTAGTTTTGGCTTCTGATGCATTTTTCCCTTTCAGAGATGTTGTTGATTTCTGCGCTCAGGAAGGTATTACAGCGATTATTCAGCCAGGTGGAAGTATGAAGGATCAAGAAAGCATTGATGCTGCTAACGAACACAAAATCCCAATGATGTTCACAGGAATGAGACATTTTTTCCATTAAAAAAATAATAGATTAAGTAATAGTTTGTTACATCGCCTGAGTTTTTGACTTGGGCGATGTTTTTTTATTTTTAACAAACAACCAAATTGCAATTTCTATAACTTCTAAAAATAATAGGACCAATATAATTAAGAGACGCCGATCGAATTTCTGAACTTTTGGTGCAAATGGACTATCCAAATACAGAATCTTTTATGTCTTCTAAAATTTCAAAATTAATCACTAGATTTTTTTGAGTTTTTGAAGAAGAACTAAATTCTTCTTTTTAATTTTGTGAAAAATAATTTTTAAATGAAATATTTTAATTGGATTGTTGGTGGTGCAATGTTGGTGGGAGTAAGTGCTTGTCAAACAACACAAAAGACTGTAGAATACGCACAGCATACAAAACCAGCTTATCAAAATCTTCAAGTTGATGGAAAGCTTTATGCTGCATTTTTTCAACAAAGAGCTGCCGAATATCAAGCTTTGTGTCAACAAGCTTATAATGTTGCACAATTCCGATTGGATGAAGCTTTAGCAAAAAAATCGGCTAAGCCTTTAGCAATTGTAACCGACATTGACGAAACCTTTATGGACAATTCTTATTACGCTGTGGAAATGGCTAAAGAGGGAAAAATCTATGATTTGCAAAGTTGGAAAAATTGGACTTCAAAAGGGATTGCAAAACCACTTTCTGGCTCTTTAGATTTCTTTAATTATGCGGCATCAAAAGGTGTTCAGATTTTCTATATCACCAACCGAAACGAAGATGAACGTGCTGGGACAGTTGCTAATTTAGAGCGTTATAAGTTTCCTATCCAAAGTCCTCAAAATGTGATTTTGCGTAGCAAAGAAAGTAGCAAAGAAAACCGTCGTCAAGATGTTGCAAAAAATTATGACATCGTGATGTTGTTAGGTGATAGTTTGACAGATTTTTCGTCTTTGTTTGATAATCACCCAAGTGAAGAAAAACGTGCTCAAGCTGTACAAACACTTAAAAATGAATTTGGAAAGAAATTTATTGTTCTTCCAAATGTTGGTTATGGCGACTGGGAAGCTGCGGTGTTTGACTATAAAAATGATCTGCCTCAAGCCAAAAGAGATTCGATTTTATATAATGTTGTGAAATCAAATCCTTAAAAAATTTATCATACATAAACAAGCAGTTTTTAATTATTTTGAAAACTGCTTGTTTATTGTTATTTGGTTGATTATTAGAATATTCCGCCACCAACGATAAGTCTTGCAAAACCTAAAACCATTGCGATAGAACACATGATAATGCCTGCCATTGCATTGGATTTTGATGTGCCGTCCTCTTTGCCATGTGCAACGATACTTACAATTAATCCGATTAACGCAAACGGAATATTGATCCAGTTAAAAGCGCCTAGACATGGGATAAAACCAAGCAACATACCGAAGATGGAAAGGATACCAAGAATTAATGCGATTGTTCTCATAAATATTTATTTTCTTAAATTTTTAGCGTGATAGGTTATAAAAATTCCAGCATTAATTAACAGTCCAAAGAATATAAAAATACTAGCTTTATTCAGTTGAAAAGCTGTTTGGAAGTTAAGATTTTTAATTTCGAAAAAGGCGCGTGAAGAGCCACAAAGTATACATGTTTTCCCTTCTAATTGCGATGGACAAGTTGGTATTTTGCTAAGGAGAAATTCCTGATTTGTGAAAAATACAAGTGATAAAATCAGAATTGAAATAAGCCCTGAAATTGCCAAACGATGAAGATGGCTTTTTGTAGTTCGGTGTTGGTTTTTAAGGCTTGGATCAATTTGTTGAGAAAAATATTTTGTGTTTTAAGTGGACTAAAATAGTTTATTTTTAAATATTTTCCAAGTTTTTGATGAATGTTGTAAATTAAATTAAGTTTCTTTTTCTTTTTTAATTTTGTTATGTCATGTAGTCTTATGTTTTATTAATTTTTCTATCTTTATCTTTGGATTTGCGTGAGGGCGAAGCGCATTGTTGGAGCTCGTTTTTTTTGAATGGAATTCGAAATGGCAAAAAAACAGCGACTGTGCGGAGACCGACCGCTTGTAGCGGGGGGCGAGCGAAGCGAGCCTAATGGCGGCAAGTGGGCACGCCCAAAATTTTATAAATTATGAAATATCTACTGATTATGTTATTTGGATTGTTTAGTTGTACTAAGGGAAATTCGCAAGCGAAGTCGATACATAGCTTTAAAGTTGAGGCATTGGATGGTAGCACGATTGATTTTTCGAACTTCAAAGGGAAGAAAATTTTGATCGTGAATACGGCATCGGAGTGTGGTTTTACGCCACAATATAAAGAGCTTGAGGCCTTGTATAAAACCTATAAAGACAAATTGGTGATAGTTGGTTTTCCTGCTAATAATTTTGGAGGTCAAGAACCAGGCACTAATCAAGAAATCGCAAGTTTTTGTGAGAAGAATTATGGCGTGACTTTTCCTATGGCTGCGAAAGTTTCGGTGAAAGGAGATGACATGGCGCCCATTTATAAATTTTTGACAAAAAAGGAAGAAAATGGTGTTAGAAATACTTCGATCTTATGGAATTTTACAAAAATTATGCTAGATGAAGATGGCAATATCATCGATAGTTTTGTAAGTACAACAAAACCTAATAGTGATAAAATTACAAAATATCTGAAATAAAAAATAACCTCCATTGAGGTTATTTTTGTTTAATACTGCTCTCTTTTCGTTTTAGAGATTTGCTTGATTAACGTATATTTTATCGAGCTAGAATCTGCTGGTGGATTTTCTATTTTTGCCGTGCTGACAGTCAATACATAATCATAACCTGGTTGGTAAGTAAATCCATCAATATTGCTATAAAAATAAGACCATTGATCTGTTGGTTTCTCTCGAACCAACATACATTTTTGGGTTCCGGCACCATTAGAACAGTCTTTTTGTTCTGCGCTGACAAATAAAGTTTTGATACTTGTATTTTCGGAAGTTTGGACGCTACATTGTGCTAAGGAGAATAGTAAAACTCCTGCAAATAGGCATTTAATAATTGATTTCATAAGCGTTTATTTATTTTTAACTGAAGTTTCAAGTATTATGCCATCAAAGTTTTTAAAATAAAAAATCGGAAGCTTATCAAAGTTTCCGATTTGTATTTTTTTTGTTTTAAAAGAGATTAAGCTTTATTCAGCTTGCTATGTTTTCTACCATAAGTAAAATAAATTACTAAACCGATTGCGAACCAAAGTCCGAACCAAAACCAGTTGTTATGTGTCATTCCTGTTAATAAATATAGACAAGAACTTAAGCCTACAAGTGGAATTAAAGATAGATTTTTGCTAAAAGCTAAGTAGCAAAGCACAAAATTTAATATAATATAAATACTCATTGACAGTCGGAATTCGCCTTCAACTTGATCGCCCCAATTGAGCAAAGTATGGAAAAAATCGGGCTGCCAAAAGTAGAATAATATCAATCCGCCAAGGAAAACAATCGGGAAAATATACTTCGAATTAATGTACGGCATGTGGAATCTTCCTTTGATTTTTTCTTTTGGAGGAAGCGTTAAAACACCAGCACAAACCAGCACAAATGCGAAAATTGTCCCAATACTTGTGAAGTCAAGAATGAAGGTTTTATCAGTGAAAAAAATCGGAATTCCAACGACAATACCCGTTACAATTGTTGCAAACGATGGTACTTTATTTTTGTTGTGTACTTCTTGGAATTTTTTTGGAATCAAACCATCTCGACTCATCGCCATCCAGATTCTTGGTTGTCCCATTTGAAAGACCAAAAGCACCGTTGTAATTGCCACAATCGCAATTAAAGCCACGACAAATTCCATCCAAGGAAGGTTAAGATTTTCTTTTTGAAACACAAATGCCAGCGGATCGCCAACACCATCAAATTTTCTATAATCGACTAATCCTGTTAATGTTAAGGTTAAAACAATATAAATTGCTGTACAAAGTCCTAACGAAATCATCATACCTCGCGGCAAGTCACGTTGCGGATTTTTAGTTTCTTCTGATAAAACACTTAACGCATCAAATCCGATATATGCGAAAAATACGCCACTAACAGCACTCATAACACCAGAAAAACCATTAGGCATCATGCTTTTAACACCTTCGTTATTGGTCGGGAACCAGTTGCCTGTGTTAACATATGCGACACCAACCGCGATTACTAATAGGATCACGAATAGTTTTAATAATACAAAAAAATTGTTAAAATTTTTACTTTCTTTTATCCCTTGATAACACAGCCAAGTGATAATTCCGTTGATCATTAAAGCTGGTAAATCGAAAATAACTTTAAGATTTCCTACAACTGGCGCGGTGTTCCATGCATTGATAAGTTCTTTATTGAGAGAGTCGCCAGCAACAGCTTTTTTGGCTTCGGTATAGCTACATGTCAGATAATCAGGAATATGGATACCAATTCGACTCATGAAACTTGTGAAATAATCGGACCATGAAAATGCAACGTAAATGTTTCCAAAACTGTATTCCATAATTAAAGCCCAGCCAATAACCCAAGCGATTAATTCTCCAAAACTGGCATAGGCATAAGTGTAAGCACTACCAGCTGTTGGTATTCTACTCGCAAATTCTGCGTAACAAATGGCTGTAAAAGCACAAGCAAATCCACAGATTAGGTACAAAATAATAACACCAGGACCTCCACGGAAAATCGCTTCGCCCAAACTGCTAAAACTCCCAGCACCGATGATGGCTGCAATCCCGAAAAATACGATGTCCCAAGTGCCTAAAACACGATTCAGTTGACCTTGGTTAGGATCCGATGAATATTGTTTTCTTCTAAAAAGTGAATTCATTAATAGTCGTTTATTTTTGAAAATAAAAACAAATGTAACAAAATTTTGATAGGCTGTTAGCTTTATGTTAATAAACTTAAACTTTGTTAAAGTTAGATTTGTTCAGATATTTCAAGAATTAACTATTAAGTTTTTCTTTTTTAATTATAAAATCTTTTAATCATTGTTAAACAGAGAATTTGTCTTGTTTTTAAAAATAATTTGGATGAAGATTTTTTAGTCGGTTTTTGAGGATTTTCTATTTTTAGATTTTTGGAAATGTTTAACACAGAAAAAAGTGATTTTTTATTAAATTTTAATCATATAAAAAGCTTTTGTAAGTTGCTTAGATAATAAGTTTTCCTTATTTTCGTTACCTAACTAATAACATCAGTTTCAGCAAAAAAGTTTAAGACTTAGATGAATTCAAAAAAAATAATTCTTGCGTCGTTGATTTCTTTCTACGGAATCTCCCAAGCGCAACAATCAAAATACTTTAACGACAAAGAGGCTTATCGCTACAATCTAGCCGAAAACCTTTATCAATCAAAAATCTACAGTGCATCTCAATACGAGTATGCGCGACAGTATTTTTATAACCAAACTTTGTCGGAGTCAAAAAAGGAAGCAGCTTTGTTTTTTAACCAAGTTATTTCGATGATTCTTCAACAAAATCATTCGGAAGAAGGTTTTGAAGCGTTTATGAAAGAATATCCCAATTCTTCATTTTTTGCACAAGCTAATGGACCTTTGGCGGATTATTATCTAGCGAAGAAAGATTTCCCGAAAGCTTTGGAAACTTTGCAAAAGATTAATCAATATCAATTAAGTCAGGAAGAAAACACGCAGTATATCATGAAATTGGGTTATGCCAAATTTATGACTGGTGATTCTGCTGGCGCCATCGAGCCTTTGGAAGAGGCGCACAAAAATGCTTCTAACGAGAATGATAAGGCGGGAATGGCCTATATGTTGGGGCATTTGTATTATGCGAATCATGAAAGTGATAAGGCGTTCACGTATTTTGATCAAGTGAAATTCAATGAGCAATATGCGGCAATGGTGCGACCATATTACGTTCAGATGTATTTTAATAACAAAGATTATGATAAAGCAATTTCTGAAGCAAAAGATCTTTTAGCATCAGGAGCTTCGTCGGCTTACGAAAACGAAATCCAAAAGATAATAGGAGAGAGTTACTTTATGAAAGGTGACTATCAATCGGCTTATCCTTATCTTAAAAAATATATTGACCAATCAAGTAACGCGACGGAAAGTGATCTTTACGAAATGGGATTTGTGGCTGCAAAAGCTGGAAAGTCCGAAGAAGCAGTTAGTTACTACAATCAATTGATTAATAGTCAGTCGCCTTTGGCGCAGAATGCTTACTATCAATTAGGGAACGCTTATTTGCAAACCAACAAAAAGCAAGAAGCGCTTTCTGCTTACAAGAATGCAGCTGAAATGAAGTACGATGCTAAGCTTCAACAACTGGCTTTGGAGCAATATGCAAAATTGAGTTACGACATCGGAAATCCTTTTGAGACGGCGCCTAAAGTTATTCAACGTTATATTGATAAATATCCAAATTCTCCAAAATCTTCTGAAATGAAGAAGCTTTTGGTGAAATCTTATCTGTATTCTGGCAACTATCAAGAGACTTTAAATGTCTTAAAAAAGATGGATTCCAAAACGCCAGAAACTAATAAAATAGAACAAGATGTTGCTTATCTTTTAGGTACGGAAGAGTTTAACAAAGGAAATTATGACGCAGCAGAGCAATATTTTAAACAAAGTCTTCAATATAATTTAAATAAAGATTTTGCTAAAAAAGCAAGATATTGGTTAGGTCAAACTTATTATCAAAAATCAGATTATCGTTCCGCAATTATTGAATATTTAAAACTTGAAAACGAAACTGCCGAAAATTTCCCAGAGCGCGAACAATTGGATTACGATTTGGGTTATGCCTATTTTAAAAATAAAAATTTCGAATCAGCGCAGGAGCATTTTAAAGAATATTTGAGATTCCCGAGACCAGAATTTAAGGCGGATGCAGAATTACGTTTGGCGGACACTTATTATGCGGACAACAAACTGAATGAGGCGATTGACATCTATAACAAAGCTGAAGGTGCAGCAGATTATGTGTTGTTCCAAAAGTCGATGGCTTTAGGTTTCAAAGGTGATACAGTTGCTAAAATTGCGGAGCTTAAAAAGTTGATTTCGTCTTATCCAAATAGCGATTACAAAGACGATGCGCAATACGAAATAGGAACTGCTTATTCTGCAAATGACGATTTTGCAAATTCGAATTCTTATTTTGATCAAGTTATTAGATCGAGTTCGGACAAAGACTTAGTAGCAAATGCGCAGATCTATCGTGCCCAAAATTACATTGAACAAAATCAAATTGACAAAGCTTTAACAGAATTAAAACAGCTTGGTACGCAATATAAAAATTCGGCTTATGCTGATAAAATTGTAGCAGCTTCGCGTCCAGCTTTTGTTAAAAATGGCGACGTTGCAGGTTACGAAAATTTTGCAAAAAGTCTTGGCGTTAATATTTCGAGCACCGAAAAAGATCAACTTAATTTGACATTAGCACAAGATAGTTATGCTAAAAAAGACTTTACAAAAGCTATTACTTACTACGAAAAATACTTAGCTAACGATCCGACAGGTTCTATTTTTTATCAAGCGCAATACGAGTTGGGCGAAAGTTATTATCAAACTAAAAACTTGAACAAAGCTTTGTTAATTCTGCAAAATGTTGCTGATTTCCAGAACGATTATCAGCAAGATGCGCAAGTTAGATTGGCGCAAATCTACATCAATCAAGGTAAATCTGCGGATGCACAAAAATATCTAGAAGCGGTTGCAAATTCTAACGATGCGAATATCAAAAACTTTGCGTCTTTAGAATTGATGAAAATTTATGCTGAGAAAAAAGAGCTTTCGAAAGCTGAACAATATGCAGATATCGTTCTTAAAAATACTAAAAACTCAGCAGCAGTTTTGGAACAGGCTAAAATTGTAAAGGCGAGAGGCGCAATGCAAAACGGAAAAGATAAAGAGGCGCAAACGGCATTTGCTGCATTAGAAAAATCTTCGAATCCGGCTGTTGCTGCCGAAGCACTTTATGCTAAAGCATTTTATCAAAATAAAGTAAAAGCTTTCAAAAGTAGTAACGAAACGATTTTCAAACTCGCAAACAATTACGCTTCCGAAGAATATTGGGGTGCAAAAGCTTTGGTGATCATGGCGAAAAATTATTTAGCCTTGAAAGACAATTATCAAGCGTCTTATACTTGTGACCAAATTATAAATAACTATGGCGATTTCCCAGATGTTGTGGCAGAAGCAAAAGAGGTTAAAGCTCAAATCAAAAAGTAATACGAGAAGTCCCGAAGGGACGACTTAATAAAGAATAGGACGAAGTCCTATTATATTCAAAGAAAAAAAATGAATCACATCACAAAAATATTATCAGCAGCAGTTGTTGTAGCATCACCGTTTTTATTTGCACAAAAAGATTTGAGAACCTCGATTCAAGAGATTATTAAAAACAAGAAAGCGAATATTGGTGTTGCAGTTTGGCATCTCGAAAAACAAGACACCTTGAGTGTTAATGGACATCGACATGTACCAATGCAAAGTGTTTTTAAGCTTCCGATTGGTTTAGCGATTTTAGATTTGGTGGATAAAGGAAAATTTAAGATTGATCAAAAAATTAAATTCTCTAAAGAAGAATTACTACCAAATACACATAGTCCGATGCGCCATGCCCATCCTAATGGCGGCGAATTAACACTGCGCGAAATGATAAAATATACTGTGGCAAATAGTGATAATAATGGTTGCGATATTTTATTAGACAGAATTGGAGGTGTGGATGTTGTTCAAAAATATATGAACAGAATCGGAATTAAAGACTTCCAGATTGCTACCAACGAGCAAGAAATGCATGTCGTGACTGAACTTCAATATCAAAACTATTGGAACGCCAACTCTGCGAATGATCTTTTAGAAAAGCTTTACACAAAACCGATTTTAAAAGAAGCTTCAAAAAAAGAAATGATTAAGATTCTTGAAGAAACCAATACTGGTGTTAATCGTCTAAAAGGTGAATTGCCGCAAGGGACTTTGGTGGCGCACAAAACAGGAACTTCTTATACGGATGCAACTGGAAAAACTGCGGCTACTAACGACGTTGGCGTTATTACTTTGCCTAATAAAGAACATGTTATTGTCAGTGTTTTTGTGAGCGATTCTTACGAGAAGGAAGCTACTAATGAGAAAATTATCGCTGATATTGCAAAGGCGAGTTTCGATTATTACTCGAAATAAAATTTAGAAATAGAACTCAAAATTACTTAAAAAACTGAAAAATAATTATTAGAAAATACTTCTACTAAAGACGATTATTCGATTTTTTAATCATTTAAAATAAAAAATGAACAAACTAAAATACATAGCAGTTATTGCATTTTTGAGCGGATTCGGAAACCAAAATTCTTTTGCACAGCTTAAGGAAGAAAAATTGGTTTTGGATAGAAAGCGTGAGCCTGAAGTTAAACGTATCGAAAAAAAGAAAACTTCGGTGCAACAAGAGAAAAATTATCCGCCAGAAGCCAAAGCTAATGAAGTTGTAAAGTACGATGTAACGGACGTTCCACCAGTTTCGGATTTTAAAACTTCGGAAATCCAAGCGGAAGATATTTCTCCAAAATTCAATTTCGAAAAACAGAATAACTATTTCCAAATTGGTTATGGTAATTATGGGAAATTCCTCGCTGATGCTAATATTTCGGGAAAAGTTAATGATAATGTGGAAGTTGGTGCCGATGTTCATTATTTGTCGACAACCGGCTTGAAGAAAGAATATGATTGGTCTTCGAAGCAAAGTCAATTGGGCGCTGGTTTGTTCCTTAATGCTTACACCGAAACTGGAAAATTCAATATTGATGCTAATTTTGGCATGGATAAGTACAATTATTATGGTATTTATGCTTTAACGCCGAACGCTGATGTTGATTTGGAACAGAAAGTTAATCATTTCAAAATTAATGCGTTTTATGATCATTATTCTAATGAATATCTTAATAATGTTCGTGTAAAATCTTCAATTCTTAGCGATCATTTCGATTCTAAAGAAACACAAGCCGAAGTCTTAGCAAATCTTTCTATGCACGATGTTGACGTGTATACAGATACAAAAATGAATGCTGATTTGGGCGTTGGTTTGGATTTGGTTAATTCTAAATTCGGGATTTTGGATAAGAATGAAAGCAATTTGTTCAATTTTAATTTAGCTCCAAAGTTGAAATTTTATAAAGGAAATTCTTACTTAACTATTGGTTCAGATTTCTCATTTTTTAATCAAAAACATCAAAGTTTAGTTTTAGAACAAGAAAAAAATAGCAAGTTTTATTGGTTTCCAAATGCTGAATTACAAATCTCAGCAACCGATCAATTCAAGTTTTTTGGCGGTGTTGAAGGTGGTTTAAAACTAAATTCTTATAATCAATTATTAGAGGAAAATCCTTACATGATTTCGGATTTATACTTAAAACCAACCGAAACAAAATACCGAATTTATGTAGGGATAAAGGGCGATGTTGACCAAACTTTGAAGTATAACATCAGCGCTGGATTTAGTAAACAAAATGACATTTTATTCTTCCATAACAGTAGTTTGATAGATCCAACGATGACGGACACGCGCAAAGCTTATGATTTTGCAAATACTTTTGGAGCCATCTATGACAACGGAACAACCAGCGAAGTTAAAGCAAGCGTACAGTTTTTTCCTTTAGAGAATTTAGTTTTAGATGGCGAATTTAAGTTCGTTAAATATAAACTGGATAATCTTAAAGAAACCTATTACAAACCTTTGGTACAAACAACTTTTGGTGCAAAATATTCTATGCTCGGGAAGAAGTTAAATCTTGGTTTTAAAGGGATTTTTGTAACGGATAGAACAGCTAATAGCTACGAATTAACAGAAAATATGGCGACGTATCCAACGACTTATGATATTAAAGAAAATGAAAATCAGAAAGTTGGCGGTTATGTTGATCTAAACTTGTCTGCGGAATATAAAGTCCACAAAAATTTCAGTATTTTCGTGCTCGGAAATAACCTTCTAAATACCAAGTATCAAACATTTTATGGATACAAAGTTTTAGGTGCTCAAGTTATGGGAGGAGTTAAAATTTCCTTTTAAATAAAAAGCTTTTAAATCGCTTTAGAAATATTGTTGGCTGCGTAGTTCAACTGGATAGAATATCAGATTTCGGCTCTGAGGGTTGGGGGTTCGAATCCCTCCGCGGTCACAAAGTGAACAATGACTTACTTTTAAATTATTGAAAATCAATAGTTTAATTGTAAGTTGTTTTTTTTATAGTATCACAAATAGTATCCCAATTTAGAAACAGTAAGTATTTTTGTGGAAAAGTACCTTGAAAATTTTTATATTAAATGGTTTAATTAGTGCTTATTTGCACAATAAAGATAAACTTTTTAAAAACTAATATAAAAAATGGCAACTAGAATTGATACAAATAGCATCTTTGCTGATTTTAATGAACATTTTTTGTAGACTGATGATCAAAGAATTATTTTCTCATCTGCTTTTGGAACAGGTAAATCTACTTTCCTCACTGAATATTTTAAAGACAATAATGTATTATATAATTGTAAGTCTCCCCAAAAACCGGACATTTTATAACCCTAAAGTTATTAGCAAAAAACAATTAATTTTAGGTTATGAGAACGAGCAAATTTACAGACAGCCAAATTTTGGCAATTTTAAAAGAATATGAGTCGGGACAAACAGCAAAAGAACTGTCTCGGAAATATGGATTTCATTATCAGACTTTGCACGATTGGAAAAAGAAATTTGGAGGAATATCTTCAACAAAAGAACTACAGAAAATTAAAGAACTGGAATCTGAGAATAATCGCTTGAAAAAGATGTTTGCCAACCTTAGTTTGGAACATGAAGCACTCAAAGACTTACTCTCAAAAAAGTGGTAAAGCCTGCCACAAAACGGGAAGTGGTTGATTATCTTGTTTCAGAATACCCGATGAACA